>NZ_WIBD01000031.1:0-51139 GCF_009495975.1 Pseudomonas sp. SZ57
ACCTCTCCGGCCGTGGCCTCGCACTCCAGAACACATCCAGCGACTGAAAGGGCCTCTTCGCGAGCAAGCTCGCTCCCACATGTGCGGTGTACACCTGACCGGCAGGTGAGTATCTATCCAGAAGACATTCAGCGACTGCAAGGGCCTCTTCGCGAGCAAGCTCGCTCCCACAAGTGCGGTGTACACCTGACCGACAGGTGAGCAGCTACCCAGAAGACATTCAGCGACTGCACTGGCACCTTCGTGAGCAAGCTCACTCCCACAAGTGCGGTGTACACCTGACCGACAGGTGAGCAGCTATCCAGAAGACATCCAGCGACTGCACGGGCCTCTTCGCGAGCAGTTGGCTCCCACAAGTGCGGTGTACACCTGACCGGCAGGCGGGGTAGCGGGGATATCAATGCCCCTGAAGATTTTATGGCTTGTGCAGATCTTGTGGGAGCGAGCTTGCTCGCGAAGAGGCCGGCAGCCTCGCCCTATCAATCCACGCCTACAAACCCACCCGTCTGATGCTGCCACAACCGCGCATACAGCCCGCCATGCGCCAGCAGTTCGCTGTGAGTGCCGGTTTCGGCGATCTGGCCTTTCTCCAGAACCACCAGGCGATCCATGCGCGCGATGGTCGACAGGCGGTGCGCGATGGCGATCACGGTCTTGCCCTGCATCAACGTCTCCAGGCTCTCCTGAATCGCCGCTTCGACTTCCGAGTCGAGTGCCGAGGTGGCTTCGTCCATGATCAGGATCGGCGCGTCCTTGAGCAGCACGCGAGTGATCGCGATACGCTGGCGTTGACCGCCCGACAGCTTGACGCCGCGCTCACCGACATGGGCATCGAAGCCGGTGCGACCTTCGGAGTCCGAGAGCAGCGGGATGAACTCGTCGGCGCGGGCCTTGTGGATCGATTCCCAGAGCTGTTCATCAGTTGCGTGCGGATTGCCATACAGCAGGTTCTCGCGAATCGAGCGGTGCAGCAGCGAGGTGTCCTGGGTGATCATGCCGATCTGCGCGCGCAGGCTTTCCTGGGTGATTTCGGAAATATCCTGGCCGTCGATGAGGATCCTCCCGCCTTGCACGTCGTACATGCGCAGCAGCAGGTTGACCAGCGTCGACTTGCCCGCGCCGGAAGGCCCGATCAGGCCGATCTTCTCACCCGGTTTGATGTCCAGGTTGAGGTTGTGAATGATCCCGTTGCCATTGCCGTAATGGAAATCGACGCCGTCAAACCGGACGCCGCCGTTTTCGATCTTCAGCGGCAGGGCGCCGGGTTTGTCATTGACGGTGACGGGCTGCGAGATACTTTCCAGGCCGTCCTGCACGGTGCCGATGTTCTCGAAGATGCCGTTGACCACCCACATGATCCAGCCGGACATGTTGACGATGCGGATGACCAGACCGGTGGCCAGTGCGATCGCACCTACCGAGATCATCGACTGGGTCCATAGCCAGAGCGCCAGACCGGTCGTGGTGACGATCAGTATGCCGTTCATGGTGGTGATGGTGGTGTCCATCGAGGTGACCACGCGGCCAGCCAGCTGACTTTTTTCGGTGTGATCGCGCATCGCTTCGCGAGCGTACTGCTGCTCGTGATTGGTGTGGGCGAACAGCTTGAGCGTGGTGATGTTGGTGTAGCCGTCGACGATGCGGCCCATCAGCCTCGAGCGCGCATCGGACGAATCCACCGAGCGCTGCTTGACCCTCGGCACGAAATACATCAGCGAGAGGATGAACGCCGCGATCCAGGTACCCAGCGGGATCATCAGGCGCCAGTCGGCCTCGGCGAACAGCACCATGGCGCTGATCGCGTAGATCAGCACATGCCACAGCGCATCCACCGACTGCACGGCCGAATCACGCAATGAGTTGCCGGTCTGCATGATGCGCTGAGCGATACGCCCGGCGAAGTCATTCTGGAAGAAGTTGACGCTCTGTTTGAGCACGTAACTGTGGTTCTGCCAGCGAATCAGGTTGGTCATGCCGGGGCTGATCGTCTGGTGGACCAGCAGGTCATGCAGGCCGACAAAAATCGGCCGTAGCAGCAGGGCGACGACGACCATCCAGATCAGCTCGGAACCGTGAATGCTGAAGAAATTCTCCGGCGGCGTGGTTTGCGCCAGGTCGATGATGCGGCTCAGGTAGCTGAACAGCGACACTTCGATCAGCGCACCGATCAGCCCGACCACCAGCAGCGCGGTGAACGTCGGCCACACCTGACGCAGGTAGTAGAGGTAAAACGCGAAGACGGTATTGGGCGGGGCAGCGGTAGGAGCGTCTTTGAAGATATCGATCAGTTTTTCGAAACGACGATAAAGCATTGGCTATCACACCCACGCGACGTGGGTTCTCCTTGATAAGTGGAGGCTCTCCCGTCCGGACCGCACGAAGCCCGAAGGCCTCATGCGGTGCAGGTTTCCCGATCAGTTGACGCGTTTGGCGGACTTGATCAGGATCGGGTCGATTGGCACGTTTTGCATGCCTTTCTGAGTAGTGGTGCGGGCGTTGACGATGTTGTCGACGACGTCCATACCCTTGACGACTTTACCGAACACCGCGTAACCGAAGTCGCGCGCGCCGTTGTCGAGCATGGCATTGTCATTGGTGTTGATGAAGAATTGACTGGTGGCCGAGTTCACGTCCGAGGTACGCGCCATGGCAATGGTGCCACGCACGTTATGCAAACCGTTCTGGGCTTCGTTCTTGATCGGATCCTTGGTCTGCTTCTGAACCATCTGCTGGGTGAAGCCACCGCCCTGCACCATGAAGCCCGGAATCACCCGGTGAAAGATGGTGTTGGTGTAGAAGCCGCTGTCGACATAGCCCAGAAAGTTCTGGGTGCTGACCGGCGCCTTGGTGTCTGCGAGTTCGATTTCAATCTGGCCGAAACTGGTGTCGAGTACCACGTGCGTGGCTTTATCCGGAGCAGCCATCAGGTTAGCGGCGAACAGCACGGAGCAGGCGGCGAGAGCGATTTTTTTCAGCATGTGGCAACACGTCCTTCATTAAGAGATATCGACTGTGACCGGCAAGGTAACCACGTTTGGCTTTTTTTGCCCAGCGTATTGGCGGGTTTGCAGCACTTCAGGCGATCAGGCTGCACGTCCATGGGCCGCATAGGATTTCAGACTGCGTTGCTGGCGATGAATTCCAGCCGCGTGAGATTGAAGTGCTGCATACAGTGAAGAGCGCCACGTGCCTGCGCCTGTCAGGCATTTTGCGGCGTGCCGGGTGCAGCGGTGAGCGGGGTCGTGTCAAAGCTGCGGATCAGATCGATCAGAATCTGCGTCGCCGGGCCCAGCGGCCGGTCCTTGCTGGAGTAAAGATAGAAGGTCGGGTTGCGGCTGCCGCCCTTGTCCAGGCGCAGGGGCTTGAGCAAGCCTTCGCGCAGTTCGCGCTCGATCATGTGCCGCGGCAGCCAGGCGAAGCCCAGGCCGTTGCTGACGAAGGTCGCGGCGGTGCCCAGGCTGCCGACGGTCCAGCGCTGTTCCGCACCCAGCCAGCCGAAGTCCCTGGGTTGCTGCCTGCCCGAATCACGGATGACGACCTGCAACTGGCTTTCCAGGTCCTGAAAGGTCAGCTCGCGATTGGCCTGATGCAGGGCGTGGTCCGGGTGAGCGACGGCGACGAACTCGACGGAGCTCATCTCGGTGCCCAGATGCCCGGCAATGCTGTAGCCGCTGATGGCCAGGTCCGCCACGCCTTCGAGCAAGACCTCTTCGACGCCGGAGAGCACTTCTTCACGCAGTCGCACCCGGCAGCCGCGGCTCTGTGGCATGAATGCGGTCAGCGCCTTGACCAAACGTGCCGAAGGGTACGCCGCGTCGATCACCAGGCGCACTTCGGCTTCCCAGCCCTGTTCCATATGGTGCGCGAGGTCTTCCAGCTGGCTGGCCTGCTTGACCAGTTGCCGCGAGCGGCGCAGCAGTACGCCACCGGCTTCGGTCAGCACAGCCTTGCGCCCGTCGATACGCAACAGCGGCACGCCGAGCTGTTCCTGCATGCGCGCCACGGTGTAACTCACCGAGGACTGCGAGCGATGCAGCGCTTCGGCGGCCTGAGCAAAACCACCGTGATCGACCACGGCCTGCAATGTGCGCCACTGGTCGAGAGTCACGCGGGGCGCTTTCATGCTGTAATTCCTCTTTAAATACGGGCTTATTGTTCTACTCTGACAATCCCGACTCGGAGATTGCCGAATGAATCGACTGTGTTGTGCGCTGCTGGTCATGTTGCCGGTGACGGCCCTGGCGTACCCCATTGAGGTGGAAAAACAGTACCAGGACGTGAAGATCGATTATGTTGCCCACGACGTCTATCACGATACCGGGTCAATCACCGTCAACAACTACGGTGAAGTAGACGCCAAATGTTCGGTGGTGTTCATCAACGGGCCGGAGGCACCGCGCACCCGACGTGTGCAGGTCGGCGCAGGCAAGAGTCTCGACGTCTCATCCCGATTCAATCGCAGCATCATAAAGCTGCGAATCAGGCTCAGCTGTCAGCCCGCCTGAGAGTAGAGCGCTCTTATGGATAAGACAAATTTATGGGTAGGGGCACAGAGGCTTCGCGTTTTTGTGCAACGCGTTGGTGAAGGACCGGGGTTGTGGGGGATGTCACTCACCCCGGTCGCTCTTGCAGATGTTCTGAGGGTGCAGCCCCGTTTCCAGGGCTGTTTAAGCGTTATGTGCTTTGGGACGATCAGGCAATAATGTCGGCGGCCTGAAGCGTTTGCACGCCCGTGAGCTGGATTTCGAAGTCCGCACCGACGTTGTCATCGATGTTGCCGTACAGCACGCCGTCGGCAAAACGCAGTTCACCGCTGTTGTTGGCGCTGAACGCCGCGTTGCCGATGAATACGAAGGCATCGTGGCCATCGGTCAGCGGGCGGGCATCGAAGCCGGAGAAGTCCAGCTTGTCGCCTTCGACTGTCTTGAAGCCATTGATGATGTCGCGCAGTCCGCCCAGGCCCGTATCGCTGCTGCTGTTGAACACGTAGTGGTCTGCACCGGTGCCGCCGATCAGCGTATCCGCGCCTGATCCGCCGATCAGCACGTCGTCACCCGCGCCGCCGGACAAGGTGTCGTTGCCATCGCCGCCACTCAGGGTGTTGGCGTTCTTGTTGCCGGTCAGCGTATCGGCAAACTGGCTGCCGATCAGGTTTTCGGTGAATTTCAGTGTGTCCAGGCCCGATCCACCGGTGGCTTGCTGGGCGCTGGTGTTCAGCGCAACGGTGACGCCGGCGGTGGCGAACAGATACGACACGGTGTCATTGCCGTCGCGGCCGTCCATGACGTTGTCGCCAGCGCCTGCATAAATCAGGTTATCCAGGGCGTTGCCGGTGGCGTTGGCGGCTCCGGTGCTGTTGATGACGATGTTTTCCAGATTGGCCCCCAGCGTGTAGCTGGCCAGCGAGCTGTACACCGTATCGACGCCGCCCGCTTTGGCATCGGCATTGGTCTCGACCACCCGGTCGGCGGCATCGTCGACGTAATAACTGTCCGATCCATCGCCGCCGGTCAGCATGTCGGCACCTGCAGCGCCGTCGAGAATGTTGTTGCTGGCATTGCCGATGATGACGTTTTTCACGGCGTTGCCGGTGCCGTTGATGGCAGACACACCGGTAAGCACCAGGTTCTCCACGTTGGCGCCCAGCGTCCAGCTGACAGACGATACCACGGTGTCCACCTGCGAGGGCGAGTCGTTGCTTTCGGTGACGGTATCGAAAGCGTTGTCGACCACGTAGATATCGTTGCCATCGCCGCCGCTCATGTCATCCGCGCCCTGATCGCCGTCCAGCACGTCATTGCCGGAACTGCCGACCAGCGTGTCGTCGTCACTGGTGCCGAAGATGTGGCCGCCTTCGTTCTGGCCACTCTCGAAAATGGCCGCCGGGTCGTTGTTGTCAGCGGCGTTGCCATGAAAGCCCAGGTCATCGGCGATGAAATCGGCCAGACGCTGGCCGACGATCTCGGCGGACTCTTCATGCAAGTGCCAGACGTCATCGGGGTAAACCAGCGGGTTGACCTCGTAACGCAGGGGCAGGTCGGTGTAGTCAACCGCCAGCTTGACATCGGCGCGCTCAGTGGCGATGGCTTCCTGGACGCTTCTGACGTACCCGGTGCCTTCGACAATGGCGTTGATCTTTTCTTCGGTGTAACCGCGCGCCTTGGCGGCGTCGGTCTGGTAGTGCCCGGTTTCGGCGATGTACACGGTGAAATCGCCGATCTGCGCGTGCAAGTAGTCGAACACTTTCAGGGTCGAGGCCTTGTACAGGTCGGCCGCCGCCTGCTTGTCAGTGGCGCGGGCGATTTCCTGAGCGGCTTCTTCGCCCTGACCCCAGATGATCCCGGTGGTCACTTTGTCGATGGCGGTCAGCGACGCCAGTTGCGACTTGAGCAACTCGGTGGCGCGCAACAGCGCAGGGCCCGGCTCATCGGTGTCGACCAGCCACCAGGAAACACGCTGTTCATCCTGAGTGCCGGTCGAGTAGCCGACCACGGTGCTGCCGCCCACGGCGAGGTCGATGCCATCACCGTTGGCGTCGGTGAACTGGCTGCGCACGTCGTAATCGGTGTAGCGAGTCAGGTCCTTGACCATTTCCGAGGTGCCGGACTGGTTATCGTCTTCGGTCATGCGCAGCAGGCGCGCATTGGACTGGCCCAGCGTCGGCAGGTAGAGAATCTCCTGCGCCTCACGCTGGCCGAATACGAAGTCCGCATCGGTGAGGGTGTCGATCAGGTTGCCGCTCAGGGCGATTTCGAAGCGATTGCCGTCGGCATCCGCCGTGGCGGACTTGATGTAGGTCTTGTCGCCGGTTTCGTTGAGGGTCATGTACAGCGTGTGATCTTCGCCGTTGCCCAGCCCCAGAAAGCCCAGGGCGGAGACGTCTATCTTGTCCTGGCCGGGGGTGAAGTCATAGATCGTGTCGGTGGCGGTCAGTCCGCCAGCGTCGTAATCGCGGTAGCTGTCGGTCAGTGCGCTGTAGACGAACGTGTCGCCATCGGCGCCACCGTACAGGGCGTCGCGTCCTGCGCCACCGTTGATGATGTCGGCGCCGGTATCGCCGCGCAGCGTGTCGTCACCGCCCAGGCCCAGAATCGTGTCGTTGCCTTCGGTGCCGTACAGCGCCTCGGCGTTCTCTGTGCCAGTGAGGATCCCCGGTGTCACGTTGCCCACGTTGATGGCAAAACTGTCGGCCACCGAAGCACCGGTCGCGTCGCTCGCGGTCAGCAATACCGAGTAAAGCCCGGATGCCGTGCCGCCCGGTGTGCCGCTGAAGGTCAGGGTCTTGCTGTCGAACTTCAACCAGTCGGGCAGGGCGCTGTTATCGGCCAGGGTGGCGCTGTAGGTCAGCGTGTTGCTGTCCGGGTCGCTGAAGCTGCCGGGCTGCACGGCGTAGGAGAACGCCTTCAGCTCGGTGATGTTCTGGTCCATCAGCGGCGTATTGAGCACTGGCGCCTGATTGGCGGCGGCTGCGGTGGAGAAGATGAAGTTGGACGCACTGAGTTTGTCGGCCAGGTTGCCTTGCAAGGCGATCTCGAAGCGATTGCCTGTGCTGTCGACCGCATCGGTCTTGATGTAGGTCTTGCTGCCGTCGGCATTGACGGACAGGTAAATGGTGTTGGCGCTGCCATCGCCCAGGCCGCGCAGGCCGATGCTGGACAGGTCGATGCGGTCTTCGGCCGGGTTGAAGTCGGTAATCGTGTCGCTCTGCTTGGTGCCGCTGGCGGTGTAATTGCGATAGCTGTCCAGGCGCGAGTTGTAGATGAACAGGTCCGCGCCTGCGCCACCGGTCAGGGTGTCGGCATCGGCTCCGCCAGTGATCGTGTCGGCGCCCGCGCCGCCATCGATACGGTCCGTACCGGCATTACCATTGAGCACGTCATTGCCGTCGGTGCCGGTGAGGGTATCGCCGCCCGCCGTGCCTTCCACGACATGCTGGAAGATGAAGTGGCTGGCATTGAGCGTGTCTTTCAGATTGCCGCTCAAGCCCAGCTCGAAGCGATTGCCGCTGGCATCGGCGTCGAGTGATTTGACGTAGGTGCGGTCCAGTGTGGCGTTGTAGCTGATGTTCAGCGTACCGCCCTTGCCGCTGCCCAGCCCGGTGAAGCCCAGGTTGGTCAGGTCGATGCGGTCCTGGCTGATGTCGAAGTCGGTGACCAGATCGGTGGAACTGGTGGTCGCCGTACGGTAGCTGTCGGTCAACTGATCGAAGCGAAAGGTATCGGCCCCCGCGCCGCCGGTGAGCTTGTCGGCCCCGGCACCGCCGACCAGGATGTCGTCACCCGAACCGCCGTTCAGGGTGTCCTTGCCCGCCAGGCCGAAGATCTGCTCGTGGGCTGCGCCACCGGTAATGACGTCGTTGCCCTCGGTGCCATTGACGGTCACCAGCGGGAATGCATCACCTGCAAAGCTGCCATCGCCATACACCAGGGTCAGCCCCTTGCTGGTGTGGCTGATGGTGTTGCCGACGATGCTGTTGCGGTCGGTGCCGTCTTCGTTACGCTCGGCGACGCCGTACGTGGAGTTGTCACTGCCGGTGATCGTGTTGCCACGGATCAGGTTGTCGCTGCCGCTGAAGAACTTGCCGGACACGCCTGTGGTGTCGTCGTAGGACTGAATGATGATTTCCGGAACCGCTGAACCCAGCGCGTTGTTGCTCAGGGTGTTATCGAAGATATCCACCCCGGAACTGCCATAAATGCGCACGCCGGCGTTGCCGTTGTCGTGGATGTCCACGCCGCTGACCGAAACCTGGCTGGACAGCTTGATCAGTACGCCTTCTGCTGCGTTGCCATATACCGCGCCGCCGGTGATGGTGATGTTGGCGGGCGAGGGGATGTTCTCGCTGCCGCGCTGCACCACGATGCCGGTGCTGCCATTGCCATAGGCAACGTTGTTGCTCAGGGTGAAGTCGTGGGTGCTGGTGACCACGTTGAAGCCGTGACGATCGTTGTCGTACGCAACGTTGTTTTCAAACACGCTGTCGCTCAGGTAATCGGCCACGAAGCCATCCAGACCGTTGCCATGCGACACGCTGTTCTTGATCACCATGTTGACGGTCTGCTCGTGCGGGTCGAAGCCGTAGCCCGAGCAATCCTTGATCTCGACGCTGTCGAGGGTGACGTTCGAATCCTTGCCATCAGAGCCTGGAATGTAACCGTTGAACCAGCCGTCCACCTTGCCGGTGGTGGCGTCCCGGTTACCGTCCAGCGTCAGGTTCTTCATGCCGAAGTCGTGGGTTTCTTCGCCATAGGCCGAGCGCACGATGCCGGTCACTTTAGTGTCCGAGCCATCCGCGAGCTTGATGATCGTCTCGCCCATGCCTGCGCCCGACAGGGTGACGTTGCTCTTGAGCATCAGGCAGCCATCTGAAGGCTCCTCGCCACCGGACACGACGTACGTTCCGGCCCCCATGACCACTTCACCGCCGCCTGCCGCAGCGGCTGCGTCGATTGCGGCCTGAATGGCTGCCGTATCGTCAGTGACGCCGTCGCCCAGTGCTCCGAAGTCTTTTGTGTTGAATATCATGGTGTTACTCCAGGCGACGACGAATGTGGATGAATTGAGTCAATATTGCAGCGTCGGGATGATAAGACCTTTTTCTGTGGAAAAGTTGCCGATATAGGCTATATTTTCGTCGAAACCGACGACATGTACGTCAATAATGCGACTGTCATATTTGTGACGGGTAACGCGGAGCGCGGCGACGGGTTGGCGTCAAAAAGCGGCGGCCGCCGAGTGGACAGTAAGTGACGCAACCGCTATGGTCGCGCCCTTCAAAAATGGGGGGCGGGCATGGGTTATCTACTTTTCGTCACACTGATTCAGGCGTTCTCGTTCAGCCTGATCGGTGTCTATCTGGCCGGGCACGTCGACAGCTATTTCGCGGTGCTGGTCCGCGTGGTGCTGGCGGGTCTGGTATTCATTCCGCTGACCCGCTGGCGTCAGGTCGAACCCCGCTTCATGCGCAGCATGCTGCTGATCGGCGCGCTGCAATTCGGCGTAACCTATGTCTGCCTGTACCTGAGCTTCAGGGTGCTGACGGTGCCGGAAGTGCTGCTGTTCACCATCCTCACGCCGCTGCACGTGACGTTGATCGAAGATGCGCTTAACCGGCGCTTCAACCCCTGGGCATTGCTGGCGGCAGTGGTCGCGGTGCTGGGCGCTGGCGTGATTCGTTACGATGGCCTGGACGGCGACTTCCTTGGCGGCTTTCTGCTCCTGCAACTGGCCAACTTCACCTACGCCGCCGGGCAGGTGCTGTACAAGCATCTGGTGGCGCGTTACCCGAGCGACCTGCCGCATTACCGACGCTTCGGCTATTTCTACCTCGGCGCACTGGCCGTGGTACTGCCCGCGTTCCTGATGTTCGGCAACCCGCAACACCTGCCGGAAGCACCGACCCAATGGATCGTGCTGCTATTTCTCGGCCTGTGTTCGACGGCGCTGGGCATGTACTGGTGGAATAAAGGCGCGTGCATGGTCAACGGCGGCACACTGGCGGTGATGAATAACCTGCATGTGCCGCTGGGGTTGTTGATCAATCTGCTGATCTGGAACCAGCATGAGGACTTCACCCGCCTGCTGATCGGCGGCGGGGTGATCGTGGCGTCGGTGTGGATCAGTCGCCTGGGCGTGCGACGCGTGCCGGAGAGCGTTTCCGGCACACGTTGAGTCAGACGTGCTGGCCGCCGTTGACGTGAATCTCCGCACCGTTCACGTAGGACGCGCCAGCCGTACACAGGAAGTAGATCAGCGAGGCGACCTCCTCGGGCTTGCCCAGCCGGTGCATCGGCACCAGCCGCTCGACAATCTCGGCGGTGCCGGGTGACAGAATCGATGTATCGATTTCACCCGGCGCAATGGCATTGACCCGTATCCCGTGCGGGCCGAAATCGAAGGCCATTTCCCGGGTCAGCGCCGACAGTGCCGCCTTGGACGTGGCGTAGGCGACCCCCGCAAACGGGTGGACCTTCGAGCCGGCGATCGAGGTGACATTGATGATGCTGCCCTTGGCTGCCTTCAACTCGTCAAACAAGCCCCGACCCAGCAGCGCGGTGGAGAACAGATTGACGTTGAACACCTTGATCCAGGTGCTGTAGTCCGACTCCAGCACACCCATGCGCCCGCCGTCCTCGGTCTTCGGTGAAACGCCTGCATTGTTGACCAGCGCATCGAGCCGCCCGCCGAGCTTGTCCTTGATCGCTGCCATGCTCTCGCTGACGCTGTCGATATTTTCCAGGTCCAGGTGAATGTGGTTGAGCAGACCTTCAGCCCAGGGGCAGTCAGCGACCCAGTTCTGCCGCGACGCCGTAAACACCTCCCAGCCAGCGGCATTGAAATGCTTGACCGTGGCATGACCGATACCCCGGCTTGCGCCAGTCAGCAAAAGCTTTTTCTTGTCGCTCATGAGTGCGTTCCGGTTTTTAGGGTGGATGCATCATGTTTTTTGGTGGGAAGGGTGTCAACGGGGTTCAGGCAGTACCGGTCAGGCGGCATTGCGCATTGTGTTGATGCGCTTCAACACCCTGCGCCATAACGGCCGCTTTGGCCGGGGCGCTGCCTCGGCCACCACATTCGGCATGTCGCGCAAGCGAACCCAGGTTTCGCTGCGCCAGTGCAGCACGCTCAGCGACGTGCCGGGCCATTGCAGCTGACTCATTCTGGGGTTATCCAGCGTGACGTTCTGTTGATCATGCAAGGTCGTCAGCACCTCATGCGTCAGCCACTGACGCAGCGCGCGGTTCTCCGGCACGTAATGATGAACCAGCAGCGCCAGCACGCCGGACTCGCTGATCATCAACTGCCGCTGGCACTCGCCATGAGCTTCCAGCCAGACCTCGCGACGCTGATCCGCATCAAGCTTGAGCGTGGCACGCTCATCCAGCGCCCTGCCCATCAGACGGGCAAGGTCGGCGAGGCAGAACCAGGCTTGAGACTCTGTGAAAATGGCGCGAAGGGTGCGGCTGTGGCGGAGGAAGAGGGTGGCTTCGAAATGGGGGATATGGGTGTTTCTGAGAACGATATTTCGCATGGGTGACGCTCTTTTTGGTTATCGAGAGCCGCCACGGATTGTCGCCAAACATTGGGTGGCAGCTGTGTGCAGGTTGGCGAACCGGGCAAAAAGACAAACCCCGGCAGACCCGAAGATCTCCCGCGCACAGCCGCCATAGCGCGACATGCAGGCCGACAGGATCTGCTGTTTCGCGATGGAGCGTATTTTTGTCTTTTCTTTGGGTCGCCAAACCCAGCCGCTGATTTTGCAGCGAACGGCGGGGAGGTTAGCGTGGCAGGGATGGGGTGGCAAGGGTGTGGGGGGGGGTTGGGACGTAGGAAATGTCGTTTTTTTTTGGGCGGGTGAGGTGCTTGAGGTTTTAGGGTGTGGTCAGATATCTGTGTTGTCGGTTGATTTTGATTGCTGGGAAGGTGTCCATGCATATGGAGTAGATGAGGTCAGTAAACCCTCGATCACCCTCGACAACCCCACACAGGAGGCGACATGTTCGACAAAGGCATCTGGCTGAACCAACCCCGGCACTGCAGCGTGACGGACGAGCGTCTGATAGTCACCACAGACCCGCAAACCGATTTCTGGCAGCAAACGCACTACGGTTTCTGCCGCGACACCGGTCATTTTCTGGGTGTTTCGGTGACCGGTGATTTCACTGCGCAAGTGCATGTGCAGGGTGATTTCAAGACACTTTACGATCAGGCGGGCTTGATGGTCCGCATTGACGAGCGTAACTGGGTCAAAGCCGGCGTTGAAGTCAGCGACGGAGCCCTGATGCTGGGCAGCGTTCTAACCTGCGGACAATCCGATTGGGCAACCGGCGCGTTTGATGATTCGTCATCCGGGCTCTGGCTGCGAGTCACCGTCGCCAAGGGCGTGCTGCGCATTCAGCACTCCAGCGACGGGCTGCGCTGGCCGCTGCTGCGCCTGGCACCATTTCCCGTGAGTGAGTCTTATGCCGTAGGCCCAATGTGCTGCAGCCCGGAGCGGGGAGGGCTGGAGGTGGTGTTCTCTCATTTCGAGGTCATGCCTGCACTGGGCAAGGATTTGCATGATCTGACGTGAGTGACTCTTCAGCGAGCCATTGCAGGCTCGCTGAAGAGCGACAGAGTTATTTCGTGTTACTGAACGACAGTGAACTTGCAGTTTTCAGCTGATGTTTTTTCACACACGTTATAGACAAGACCAAAAGGCCCATCTTCTTTCTTCCAGGCATTGCCTGCAGTTTTTATAGTGAAATCCTTATTGTTTTTAGCGATGAAACGCATGTCCAGCGCCTCGCGCCCACCGATGTTGTAGGTGCAGTGTTGCAACATCTGAGGTGCGTCTGCACCCTCTTGAATAGCAATGGCCAGGTCAAAGGACTGCACAGGCATTTTCTTTGTCACAACGCCTTGCAGTACGCCGGTCCACTCGCCGTCATTGCCACTCGCCCGATATACACCGGGCGAGACCTGTTCGATTTTCGAGACAGCAGGGCAGTTTTCCGCTGCTTGAGAGGTCATTGACAGTCCCAGCAGGGAGGTAGCAACTGCGACGCCGATCAATAATTTTTTCATGATATTCCTTAAATTTATTTAATTCTTGATGTGTATATAAGCGTATGTATAGGGTTTTTACGCGGTTAGACCGAGTGAGCTTGTTTCCCAAGTCCGCTAGTTGGTTGCATATGGCTATCTAGTGTGTGGCAAGAAATGTGTTGCTTATTATCTCGTTGTTAAGCGAGGTGCGTGCTTCAGTAGTAACTTGATCGTATCCAGTGTGGATGGGTTTATCGTAGGTGTTAGCTTGTCTATTGTCTGCGCCTTCAGGCCTTAATTGTTTGTAGGAAATGGCGTTGGTTTGTGTGGGGATAGTGGGTTGGTTGATTACTCCTGAAAACCTGTCCACATAGGCATGGCAAGGACAGCGCGCGGGATGACGGCTCGAAAGACCGAACCGGTGGCTTCACCAAGGCTTGGTTCGTGAAAGCCACTCCCCACAGGCGTACGCACCAATAACGCCTTTGCGGTATCCGCAGATGGGAACCGAAATCGTTGGCGGGCGGGATGGCGGTTGGTCCATTAGATCTAACGTCGAAGCGCTCAGAAATTCTGATCATTCTTGAGGCACCATTCCCGTATGTGCGCCTCGACCAAGCCAGCGCCAATCTTCCCAACGGAGCCGCATCCCTGGACAAACCACCCGGTCCAATGGCAATCCGGCCTCCTCGAAGGTAAGCGAAGACCGCTTGCATGAACCACGCCTGCACTGCCAGCACCGCCCAGAAGTGGCTCCAGTCGCCGAAAAAAACGCAACACGGCACTGCCCAATGACGCGATAGCCATCAATGCCGGTATCAGGTACCGATAGCGCTTTAGAATTCCGGTGTTGCTGGCTTCTCTCTCCATCGACCTTTTCCCGCTCCAATCAAAATTGAATGCTCCAATCATGGAATCTGCAGTGTTTCTGATAACATCCGCCCCCATTCAATTAGCAATACCAGCATCGACACACGGAGAGTGAAAATGAAACGCCTGCACTGGCTCCTCGCTGGAAGCTACGCCGCGCTTTTAGCAGGTTGCAGCAATCCAGTTCCCTTTGGAACACCTGAAGATTTGGCCCGTATGAGGCAAGATCTCAACTTGGCGTATTTGCCGTCGACCGTGCTCCCTCTGAAATGGGCCTATTTTGACTATGGCGTTCAACAAGAAGGGGTGGACACAGTTGATACTCTCGCGCTGGTCCAACCCGGCTTACTCACACTGGTCGGGTATGAGAACGGCCACTACGTTCGGCAAGCTGAAGTTACCAGCGCGTCAACCGACTGCATGTACATTTTCAAGGGTGATGTCAGCGCACAGCCGGTGTGGTTACTGAAAGCTGATCGCCCTGTATTTTTGACTACCGGCAACAGCAGAGGGCTTATCGACGTCACCCGACGTAAAACACTGATTGATCAGATGACGGCGGCAGGTTTCATTCCCCACCTTGATGCCCAAGGAATGCCCTATCAGCCAACCGGAATCACCGAACGCAAGCTCGTAATGATGACAGGCTATGGGCAACGCGTTGAGTTAATGGAGCAGAACAAGACTTACAACGTCTGTAAAAAACAAAGCTAAAGACCCGAGGCGGCCTTTTTCGAGGGGCAGCAACCGGCCGATTCTTTTGAAAAAGTCGGCCATGGTTTCCACGGCAGAAAAGTACGTGTCTGAGTTTGAAATCTTTGCTTGGAGTAGAGAGTTCCAGGTTCAGATTTCCCGTAGATGCGCGCAAAAAGGCATTTTCAGCAGTCAGTACATACGCAGCCTGGAAGGACCGACTTTTTCAACACAATCGGCCAGAAGCAGTCGCTCAGTCCTGCAAGGAAACTCGGACCCTTTTGATCTCTAGGCTGGTGTCGCGTTCGCCCGGTATGCAAGGGGCACTAAAGTTTTCCAGCGAATAGCAGATACCATTCATAGACACGATGACGATCAGTGCGTTATCACCCGCCACATTCGCAGGAAGCGCTTGAGCCATGAGCAATGGATTGCTGGAAGTACACATGCTCTTCCCCTCGTACGAACGCAAAATTTCAGCCGCATTTTTTTGTACAAAATGTGGACTGTGCTGCAAAAATCTGAACAAAGCGACTGCTTATGCACATCTGGATCGTGGGGATGGAACCTGCGTGAATTTTGATAGCACCAGTCACAACTGCAAAATCTATGAAACCCGCCCATTAATTTGTCGGGTAGATGATTTCTATGAGCAAAACCTGTCTGCGCATATGAGCAAAAGCGAATATATCGCGGCCAATCTGAAAGCGTGCGCGGATGCGCAGCATGCACACAAAGTCAATAATTCTCCAACGCATCGAGAGAGAGTTTAAATGCCACTTCCAATTATTTTGTGGGGCGCGGCCGCTGCTCTGGCAGCAACCGGTGTATTCAAAGGTGTTGAGGCATCTGGCAACTTTGACAAGGCCAAAGAGATCGGTGAAAACGCAGAGGCTAAATTTAAAAAAGCTTCACAAGTGCTGGATGGTGCTCGTGAGGAAACCCAAGCCGCGCTGACTGCGCTGGGCAAATTAAAAGTCCACACATTCAGCCATCAAATTAAATACCTCGTTGAAGCGTTTAAAAAAAGAAAGGACACTAAAAGCACCCTGAAAGGTTTCAATGAGGACTTCACCGTGGAGCAATTGAAAGCCTACGAGAAGCTGGTATTGAACTCTCTGGAGATTGAGAGAGGTCTCGCTTCTGGAGTAGGTGGCGGAGCATTGGCCGCTATCGGGGCCTATGGTTCGGTAGGGGCATTGGCCAGCGCCTCCACAGGCGCGGCGATTTCCGGGCTCTCAGGCGCGGCGGCCACCAACGCGACCTTGGCGTGGCTTGGCGGAGGCGCATTGAGCGCCGGCGGTTTTGGCATGGCCGGCGGCATGATCGCCTTGGGCGGAATTGTGCTTGGCCCTGCTCTCGCCATCGGTGGATTCATGATGGCGAGCAAAGCTGAAGAAGCTTTGACTAAAGCCCATGCTTACCAAGCCAAAGTCGAAACTGCTGTTGCAGAAATGGAAGTTCTGAAAACAGCACTGAAGGCGATTAGAACGAATGCGGCCGAGATGGCTGCAACCATTACCGAGCTTGTAAAGCGCTTTGAGGCAATCAAAGTCAACGACGATAGCGACAGCGCCGCGTTCGAGAGAATGGTGGTGTTGGGTACGGGCCTGAAAAAAGTACTTGATGTGCCAATCATCGCGGCAGATGGTTCCGCCGTCAAGAACATTAAAGGCACGATTTCCGGAATATTGACCCTGAGCTGATGCCATGAAAAAGCACATTCAAACTATCATAAAAAAAGCGCCTGACATTCCCATGCAAGCGGCGCATTCTTCCTTCGAAATGCTAGTATCATCCTGGACGGAATACAAAAAAGTCGCAGAAGTTGAAGGCACTAAAAGAGCAGCCATCTCGGCATTCAAAGACGTCAAGTTAGAACAGGTCGGTGCTCAAAGAGCCGTTCTGGAGCAGTACTTGGCGAAGACCTTCGAAGAGCGGGCAACAACGATTCATAACTTCTTCGAGGTGCTCGACAAGGGCATTGAAACTGGCGACAGCTCCCTGATAAGCAATGCAATCGGCGCAATCGTCGATATTACCAAGCAGTCTCCCCTTGCGGGTGCGCGCGAGCTTATAGGTGCTTTCTACGATCCTGAGGTCAAGACGATCGAGATTTAGGTACTGTGTGAAAGGTTACTTCGCGCAGCCTCTAGTCGCAGCGACCGCAAGGCCATCCCACCGGTTATGAAGTACAGCTCAGGGGTCGATTTCTGCCTGTCGTGACTGGCAGAAATGGGCCAAAAGCAGACCGTCAGCACGGTTATGATTTCTCCCAATAGGGATACCAGTAAAGGTTTAAATGACATTTCACGCGAGCCGGCGATGCATGCAGCTCTACGATTAAAATTTAGCTGGGCAACGGACTGACATGCAGGACCGGGTTGTTCCTGACCTTGGCCAGTCGGATCTTGACTCGACTACCTGGTTTGCCAAAGAACCTCGCGGCCCTTACACCCGTCAGCTTGTGCCCCTCCGTATAGTTGAAACTCTCGGTCACGCTTCGGCGAACAAGCAGTTCAAAACTGCGAGAGTTCTCCGCGATCCACGTAATCACTTCTCTTGTAAGCGTGGTTGGTGCTGGTTGAACGGGTTCGGGTCGCCCTTTGATTTTTGGCCTTGCTGGCTTCGGTCGTTTGGCTTCAAACAAAGTGATGTCATCAAGCTGGAAAGAGCCAGGCACTGTGCATACTTGCGATTTCCCCCACCACAAACTCACGACGAGGTTGGTACCGTCTGGATGGCCGATTAGGCTCCTAGCAGCCGAGGACACCCGGAGAGACAGCTTCGGGAAAGCGTTGAATATCCCTGGCCCGAAAATGATCCCTCGACCAATTAGGCTGATTTGTTGGCCCGCGACCCTTGCCCAGCCAAAGTCATTCGATTCTAGGAAGCACAAATAGCGGTCACCTTTATCTAACGTTGCCTCAACCTTTCCGTTCGGCCGTTCCCAGACCAGTAAATTGGCTTTATCTTCGGTCTTAAGAACAGAAGACTGGTCTATGCGTTTCACCTGAGCGGTTTTTGTGATGCTCGCCCTCAAGGCTTTTTTGAGCTTGCTGGCGATCGCAGCTCGATTTTTCGCATGCGCTTCGAAGCGCTCACGTCGGGCGCGTCGCCGGGACTTGTCAACGAAATCCTTTTGGTGCTCCGCACACTGTTTCTGGAACTCTTCGTACAAGGCCTTCAAGCGTTCAATGTCCACCCTCATATCCGCGACCATTTCTGGCGTGATGCGCTCGGCATCATCCAGCCAGGGCTCAACGATGTCCATTGCCTGCCGGCGAGCCGGTTCGTCATTGAGGTGAACACTGAGCTCAAGATTGTGCTTTCCACCCTGAGTCAGGTTCTGGCTGCCTAACGTGACAAAGGTGTCTTTGTCAGTCACCAGCTTGGCGTGCAGCCCATCTAGCTGGTAGACCTCCTGTTTTTGCATCAACTCGACGACGTCCTCCAGATCCGAACCGCCGGTAGCAAAGACGTTGGTGTCAAACAATGTGTAGATCCGCGCGCCTGTCTTGCCTTTAACCAGACTCAATGCAACGTCCTTGGTGATATAGGGCGACAGGATGATTAGTGGCTGGGTAGAACGCTTTGCCTCTTGCTGCCAGCGTGGGTGGATATCCTTAAACATGCGCATGTAAGCTTCTTCCTGAAGTGCTGCCCGCCCGGAAAAACCGAGCTGATTCCAAGGGTGGGCATTGAATTAGGGGAGTATAGGGCGTTGATAGAGATTAAACGGCTCAGCGTAAATGGCTGCCTGGCCCGCGCCGGGATGCGGACGGTTGAACAGGTAGTTGAGTGTGTGGGGCATGATCGCATCAGGGGACGGTAGCAGCAATGAATCACCGTGAATGGTCCCTAGTTTCCTAGACACCTATGAGCGGCCTATGAGCGGCTGATTCTGGCCGATAGTAGCCGGTCACGAAGGGCTGCCGTCGACCAAAATAAGTCGCTAACGCAGCAATCTGTGACGGCCAGTCGACATCGCCCAGCGCGTGATATAGAGTCTGGTGCGTTCATTAATTGGATGGATTATCCGCAGAATGAAAAATCGAATGTAATTTTTCTATCACGGCCGATTGGTTTGTAAATCTGATATTGCATCTCGGCCTGAATCAACTTGTAGTTTAGGGCTAGCGATGAGAGATTCCGATATTGTTTTGACGGACGAAGAGCAAGCACTTTTTTTGTCGATCAAGTTCAATTGGCAAAATCACGATGAGCTACGTTGCTCAATAGAGCCGATGCAGTTGCTCGCTGCAAGCCTTTTTGAAAGATCCGCGATTCCCGAGATTCGAATTGCCTACTTTACTGATCCAAATTTCAACCCTGGGGAAAGGGGTAAATCGCGCGAAGAAATATTTGAAGGTAATGGAATCTCTGGAGATGAAATACTCCGCCACCCGCACTTTCTAAAGCACCTTGAGTATTTTTTGTGCGGGCCTAAGCTTCCTTCTGTGGCAATTGATACCTTTAAGAAAGAGGCCTTAAGCTCAGGCTATCTGACAGGGGGAGATATCAATGACCTGACGCCTTTCGCTAGATCATGCGTAAGGTCAAACAGATTAGACCCTCACGTTGCTGCGGATGAGTTTTTTAAACTAGCTATTGAATGCGGTGCTGGGCCTTCTTATGCGGACACGATACGTAAATCCGTACGTACTATTAAACAGCGATAGCGGATCGCACAAAACATATCGGTACCGCTGACTTGTCGATTCAGTGACTGCTAGTGATCGATTAACCGTAGGGCGCTGTGAGTAAAGGACGAAAGCATCGTATTTTCAGGCGTTAGGCGGTATGCAGGGACGCAGGAAGGAGCTGAAATCCCTATCTTTAAGGTTCGCTTAATAGGCGCTGCTAACCAAGGAGGTTGCAGTCGGGAAACGCGACTGCTATCAATTCTCTTCGATGATTTTGTCATGGCCCTCAGCCAGCGAGTTCTGCGTTGAACCTAGCAACAAGTTCGGTTTCAAGGAAACAATAGTGGTTCATTACAGCGTAGTAGTTTGAGACTGCTCGACTCAATAGGCTACACGCCTCGGTCTGCGGATCGAATTGCACGTGGTCATCATCTTTCTTGTCCATATGCTTCGTTCGGTTTCTCGCATAGTTCATGATATCTGCAATGTTTTTAGGTTTCGTCTCTATCCCGCCGTTCAAAAATTTAGAAAGCCTCACTGCTCCGTCTTGCACGCTCCTGAACGATGACTCATAACCTAAGCGCTCAGCGTAGGCTCCGAGAATTTCCTCGGCGCCACCTGCAAGATGCAGTGCGGAGAAATAGGAGTTTCCTTCGTAGTACATGACCAAGGCTCGATCCAATAGCTCGGCTGCTACTAGAAGCTTCTGCGTAGGCTCTAACATGACGTAGCTCCTGGATTTCATCACATGTGTTTTGAAAATGGTCAATAATTTGAGGGCAGAATCGAGATCATTGGAATTAGAGGGCTCTTGACCGAAGTTTTGCCAAGCCTTGTATGTGACCGGCATTTTCACGGATTGTTTGCAGCGCCCACGAATTCTCATTGACCTCTGGCATACCTTGCTGTTCGATTCGTAACGTCAGCTTCATCAAGGCTGCCTCCAGGCCAGTTGGTTGGGGTACATGCTCTCCAGCACATCCGATAGCGAATAATCACCCAGCATGGTTTCAACTCTGGCGAGAAAAAGTACAGCATAGTACCGGTAGTATCCTTGTCACGCAGTAATTGCGTCTTGTCTTGAAATTGCTACAAAATGGAGCGGGCAACGGGCTAGCCGGTCTAGCTGGGACGTTAAAGATATGCTACGCCGAATCCGTCATCGGGGCGAAAGAGAAGCGGCGCCGGTGCCGCAGTGATTGGGGCATCGGGCTTTTATCAAAGAAATATCGCATTGAAGAAATAATGAGCTTGTACAATATTTTTTAAAACAAGAGCTTAAACTCAAGTCAAAGTAGGAGTGTGCAGGTTGAGGGAGTTAGCGAGAGCCGAGGGTGAGAAAATATCGGGCATTAGGCCGGTAACTGAAGAGCAATATGAGCTATATCGATTTCATCGTGATGTTATCGCGGAGTTTAGTAGAGGGCATGAGTTGTTGAAGCTTGTTCTTGAAGAGCATCATCAGTTTCAGCAAGGTTTGGTTGATGTTGGTCACGCTATTGCGCATGAGCCTAATATGATCAATCAGAATAATTTGCGAGTGCTTACGTTTAAAACTAGTCGATTGATGTTGGGTTTTCTCAGCTCTGTTAGGATATTTCTTGAGCATGCCCAGACTTCAATTTCTCGGCAGTATGGTAAAGCCTCAGAGCAATTTTTTTACTTTAAAGAATTGACAGCGCACCAGTTTGACAATGTATTTTCGTATCGATTTTTATACAAGCTTCGAAACTATACACAGCATTGCGGTATGCCACCGGTTGATTTTTCAGTGAATATAGTGCCGGGCGCTGAAATGGAAATCCAACTGCTTTTTGTAAGGAGAGTCTTACTTGAGGAATATTCAGAGTGGGGGGGTGTCCTGAAGAAAGAGCTTGAGTCAGGTGTTGAGCCTCTTTATGTTTTTCCTCTTTTGAAAGAGCACCGGAATTCGATAGTTGGTATTTATCTTGATTTTTATGAGAGGTTCAATTCAGAAAAGGTCAGCGTAAGTGGGAAGTGGATTTGTAGTTTTTTGTCTGATGCAGATCCTGATGACAAATATTGTTTTTTGGAAGTCGGTGATACCCCGCCCGATTCAAAAGAAAAATCCTTTAGGTTGGAGTGGATACCTACATCTATGGTGAGAGAGTTTTTGTGGGTAGATGGACATTTTCACAAGGCGCTATCAGGTGAGGATGAGGTCGAGCCCTCGACCAATCCCGAGTTGTGATCAGCGAGTCCCTGTTCGGATTCACCATCGGATCATCTACATAGTCGTTTTCGTTACCCAATGATGGCTGGGTATCTGGGACAGAAATGGGGCAAACCGAAAGCCAATCTATTCCATCTGAACACTTTCATCGATTTGTCAACAAAGCCCTACAGCCCTCGTTAATAGGGACTGTAGGGCTTTTCAGCGTTATTACTCCAGCACAATCGGCGTGTGATTCGCTCCAGAGCCTACGCCCAACACCCGAGGCATAACTAAGACTCAGCAATGACTGACAACTGGTCACCTCCGCTCAAGGCCCTACACGCACCCCTTTCTCCTGCGCCTCCTTCACAAGCCGCTCACGGTCTTCAGGAAGCAGCATTCGCGCCTCAACCAGCGAGTCTGCGGCTTTACTCACTGCAGACACATAAGCCTCCTTCGTGGGGTAGCGTTCCTCCAGGGAAAGGCGAGGGTCTCCGGCCACGATTCGCTCTTTCTTCGTCGCGGCAAACGGGAGGAAGCTGCCTTGGAAGTTACAAAAGCCGCCATCAAAAAACTCGGGGCGGAAGGTGTTCCAACCCGTGTAAGTCCCGATGGGAGCACCCAGATACACATCCCGAACGCCACCCACATCAATTCCGTCTGCATCCACTTGAGGCACCAAGAGGCCGTAACTACCAACCCCCGATTTCGGCGGCTCGTTTGTGAGAATGCCAGAGCTGTCTTCGGGACGAAAACCAGGTCCAAAATCAAGCACTTGCAGGCTGTTGACGGCACCGGTGTAGCGGAGCTCGGGGCGCGAAACGCCACCATAATTGGTTGCGGGGATGAGCGGGAAACTGACCCTGTCCGCCGGTACGAGGGTGCCGTCCGCCACAGAAGGCTTTATCGAAGCGGGCGGTGTTGTGTCATCACGAACCCAGCTAACGAGGTTGATGAACGCTGCGCGCATGGTCCAGGTGTGTGGATTTGGATTTGATTGAACCTGGCAAAGGCCGAAAGGTGGGTTAGCCGGGAGTGGCAAAGACGGCGGTGCATGCTGCGTACTTGCCATAATAAAAGTGCGGACGTTTTCCGGTTCAGGTGCATCGCGCAAGCCGAGTGGATCGGTAAGGCCAAGCGACTGGCGTCCTTCCCAAAGTTCAAGGGCCGTTGCCATGTGGAATATCAGAGGGCAAGTATTGTTATCGTTGCAGCGATCCAGCAAACCCTGCGAGCGTCCGGTAACAGGATCGGTTTCCCGGCCATAGGTAAACGGAAAATCGTAATCAGGGTAGTCATGATCGACCTGTTGTCCCCACGCTCGACCAGGTTGAGCAAATCGAATGTTGAGTGGCATCAGGCCGCCACCGATATGCGGCATCGCACCATCATAGACCCGATGACCTTCCTCGCTGCGGTTGAAACCCAGTGCGATCATGCTGCGGATGAATCGCCCGGCTTGTGATGAGCCAGTGATAATCGACTTGACCTTGGGCCCATGCACTACAGGGTTGGGCACACCTTTATCGTCATGCTCAGCCTGCTGGAAAAACGCACCAACATCCCGTGCGATCGCAAAACCGATACCCATTACCGTCGGCTCCTTGGCCTGGTAAATCAGCTCGTAAAGCTTACCGGGCTGAAAACCAGCGGGTAGGCATATCTGGGTTTCGCTCGGCGTATTGCAATCGCCAAACTTCCAGTCACTCACTGGAATTTCCTGTCGGGGCGCATTTGCCCGTGAACGCACCGTCAACGTCGGACGAAAGCCATTCGCGAGCACTTTGGTATTGTCGGTTTCAACCGATTTGTAGCTGGTATGAGGCGGCGTGGAGGTGAACCAACCTGCGGACAGGTTAAGGCTGACGGTCGGTGAGAGCGTGGTCAACTCACTGCGCACCACACCTGTTACCGGCGACCCATCAGTATTTATGGCCGTCGGCAATTGCACCATCATGCGGTTGTCGCCCGGGGCAACGTCCCCCTGCCAGGCAAACGCGATCAGCGTCGTACCCTGGCGCTGTAGAAAACCGTCCCCAGCGACGTCGAAGTTGTTGAACGCTGCTGGACTGCCCCGCATATCAGCGTTGAACAATAACATCGCGCGCTTAGAGCCTCGATTTGGCACGTCGAATAGAAGAATGTCATTCGATTTGGCCACGTCAGCGGGACGCAGGATTGCGATATCAGTCGTGTATTCAACCATCCCGCGACCGTTACGGGGTGCAAGTTCGATGTCTTGAATAATCTTGTTTCCAGACGCTCCTAGGTCTAACTCACCATGAGCGCGCGCAAAGACGCGTTCGTAAGTCCCTGTACTCCCAAAGCTTTCGCCTTCGAAAGCGGGTTCGGTCCGCAGGATCTCCAACTGAGTAATACGGGCTTGGGCGGGTGCTGCAACGATCATCATGGCGCTTGCAAACGCTGCAGCATGAAATAGGCGATTCATCTTTACCCCCAATTTGTCATTTTTTTTATAGATGGCTTTTGATGCCCTGATAGTAATGCTTGTACAGATCAAAGGGCTTCAAACATAGCCTGCAGGTAGCTCGGTTATCATGAATTTGTAACCGTCCGGTGAAGTCATCTTCCCGATCCTAGCGATAAGGGCAATGTTGCCCACGTTAAAACACGTGGACACTATCGCCCTTATCATAAGGATTGCCATCCGCCAAAGAGCCGCAAACGCAAAACCCGCTCAGCCCATGTGCTGGGTGGAGCGATGGGGTGTTGCCATGGATTCAATACGCCTGATTGACGGTCAAACCACGCATGATAGAAAAGCTCGGGTCGATCAACTGCAGCGTGTTATCCGCCTTCAACCTGCCGACAACCACGCGATAGGTTTTCGGTTCCTCAGAAAGCGTTTCCGGGTTGCGTGCCAGTTTCTGCACAGCAGGTGTTTTGGCCCACGCGGCTACCGACTTCTGACGAATGTCCACCGTCACGACCCATGACTTATCAACGGCCGGGCCCATTTGTTCGGTGTTTTCTGACGTGTCTTTGATCTTGGCTATCTCATAGCCTTGGGCATAACAGAATCCTGACTCCTGTTGGACATAAGCAGCTTGCCCAGGGTCAGTGAGGGAATATGTCTTGCCACTTTTAGCGAGCAGCCCCGCGGCCGCCAACGCATCGAAAGCGGGCTCATTACCCATCGAAGTGCCGCTCCCGAAACCTTTCTCCAGAGTCACCGGGAAGGTCTTGAACATAGACGCACGCACACAGGAAGCTCCCTCGAGCCTGGGTTGCAAGGCGGCCTGAATCTCACTTTCGGAAGGCCCGCCTGAGCAGGCAACAAGCATCAACGCACCACTGACAATCAACACCGCCTGGGCTACTTCTCTGATTCGCATCGTTTTATCCTTTACGATTGAAGGCTGATATCGGCATTAGGACTTCTGGCTCAGGTAAAATGTTTCCATTCCTCCAAACTATTACTTCCAGACCTCGATGAGTGCCAGGCCAGTAGAACGTCCTTTGGTTTAGCCGTCATGCCGCAAGCCATATTCCGAGCCTTCATGCCATCAGCGGCAACACTTCCCTGTCTCTGCGCCATTACATAACCAGAAAGCCCAGCAATGCGGGGCTTTCTGGCTTCTGGCGTTTGTTATTACGATGTTCCGGATTTTCTGGTCGGCTGGATATCACCGCAGGTGACCAAATCTGCTGAATTCTCGCGCGGCTGATGAATGGCTAAACACCAAAATTAAACGCAATCGACACCCTCGGACGCTTGCCTTTGTAGCTCTGCACCAGATGCATGAGCCAGGACGGAAACATGACGAGTGTTCCGGTGCATGGCGTGATGGTGGTGCTGTAGCCAGCGGTCAGGCAGCCATCAATGCGCATGCGAAGTGTCGGGTTGTAGACCGAAGGCATCATGCCGCGAGGGTCGGGGAATTCTAGGTCGCCGCCGATTGAGACGTCATCATGCCGGCCACCATCGTCAACCCAGTAGACGCCAGACCAGAATGCACCTGGATGGCCATGCAGAGCGTTTCCGTGGCCTGCTTCATTGACGTTGACCCAAGCGTTATGGCGCCATTCGAAATCGGGCTCGATCAGTCCGTGATCTTCGCTGTGGACCGCAGTGAGCTGTGTTGCGAAGTCCATGGCAAAGGCGAGAATTGCTTCGCCTGCATCACCTGCCCATGCAGGGAAATCGGCGGAGGACTGCCAGCCACCGTCATTGCTGTGCAATGCCCCGGATTCCTCGTTCCTGCGGGTCTCTATCGCATCCAGTAACTTCAGGTTCAGCAAGTCAGCCTCTGGATAGATCAGGCTGGCCAATGGTGTGCTGAAGCATCGGTTGATGTGGATTTTTTCCGGGTCCACATTTTGTGTAAAAGACATGAGGGTGATGCTCGGTGAAATCTGATCAGGCAATGTACAAAAGTGACTGTGTCAGTACTTGTCCTGTCTGTAGCTGTGCGCGTTAGATTTGGTACGTTACGAGGGAAGAGGCTAGTGTGCTGTCTCAACATCACGCAGATTTTTGGAGTCATACCCTATGCTCCGGCTTGGCTCGGCGGGTTCTTCGGGGCTCAGGATAATTGCTTGGGCGCCGATCTGGTCGTTTCCCAATCCAGTTCATACCAGAGGCAGCTGCATCAGATCCGGACCATGCCAATGCCAATCATGCTGCTACGGTATTTCGCATGCTAAACGTCATGAGATGCCAAATTCAGCTCTGGCTTGATATTAATCCGCTTGCAGCACACTAGTCTGTTGTAATTTAGGGTTCAAAGCCTACTGGCGATTTCCTTCCAGATGTAAGCGTAGTTGTATTGCAGCCAGCGAACCAGCACCTTATCGAACTGCTGGCGAAACCAGTTACGCTCTCTAGCCGCCAGCCTTTCTTCTATCGATTCTTTGAGCGTTTCGGGGTCGAACCCCGTCCACACCGGAGGCACAGCTGCCACGAGATTGGTGAAGCATACCGGCGCGACCTCTGAATAGAGGATTGTGTAAAGTATTTTAGGGTCGACACCTCTCACCTTGTTCGCCACATAGTCATATTCGACTGGAAAATCATTGAATGGCTCGGAAAGAGCTGCTCTGACTTTAGTCAGTAGTGGTTCGTTCAGAAGATTTCCCAATGTGTGAGCTCCTCTAACTCTTCGTCCAGTGAACTCGCCACCGCTTCACCTGCGACACCACCGGCGATTGTTCCCGCCAAGACAACTGCTATTGCACAAATGGGGGCGCCTGGCCCGCACAATGCGCTAACCCCCATCCCCGCAAAAATACCGCCGACCGCCCCGGCGCCGACGATGATGCCTTGGCGAGCTGCTTCTTTGGGTTTGTTGTCAGCATTCAATATTTGATAAGTTGCGAGAGCAGCCGTCACGAGAACACCAAGCTTGCCCATGATCAGCATTTTTTTTGTACCCGTCGTGAATTTCGCATTATCACGGCCCGAAGATTCTAGGATGGCGTAGTGAACCTTGTTCTTTTCTACTTCTGAAAGACTGTCGTAACCCTTCTGAAAAAGGTTTTCAGAATACATATCCAAAAGTGTTTTGAGTCCCTTTCCCTCTTTTTTCTTCCTCTGAACGATCGCCAACCCCTGCGCTGAAGTAAATTTGCGATGCTCCATCATGATTTTGTTTCGCATCTCGTGACTGAACTTCACCCCTTCTTGCGCCGTAATATTTCCCGCTTTCACGTCATCTCGAACTTGCTGAGACATGCGTTTTATATTCGTGGTATAGCTCGTTCTGATCTTTTCATCAGAGATCGCATCCAGTGAAAATCTTAGCGCAGACCCCTCCATCAGTTCTAACGCTCTGTCGAGGGGAGAGTCTTGCAAGGCATGCTCACGCTGAACGACATAGCTGCCGGTGACAATGTACGGCTCTGTCATAGGATGGTCCTTATCCTAAAATCGTGTTCAATAGGCTCTCCGTGAGAGAGCGGGGCTCTGCGGATGCTTGCTCCGCAAACTTGAGCATCACGCAGGTCTTACCGGACGGATTCGAAAACTTAACGGCATTGTCTTTATTGAATACACCTTGCAGTGATGATCCATCCTCAAAATGTGCGGTGCACGATAAACCCTCATAGCTTTCGTCAGCAGGAATTCTGAAGCCGATCCAGCTTGCGAAACCCGTTAACGGAGTAGGAGGAACAAACTCGCAGGGGGTGTGTGTATCGCCAATTATTATCGTACCCGAACCACCAATCACGATACCGCCGTGTGTGCCTCCGGTATCGATGGTCGCCGCATTCTTGCCGTTAATGAACACGGTTGTAGACAGCCCTGAAGAAAGCGCGCTACCGCAAGTACATGTGTCGCCCTGACGCGCTGCGGGAAGGCCGTCGAAGAATACGTCAGGAGATCCTGATGCTATAGGGTTAGTGCCGTGCCCTGGCAGAGGGCAGCTGTATGGATCACCTTTTCGCGCCGCTGGCTTAGCCACCATGACCTCCTGTCGAAAAATGTTGTGAGAGTCGTAACCTACCAAAATAGATCGCCCATTAGAAATCTCGTGATGATGGGCGCATGCAATGATAAGTGCTTGAATCAGGAATTCACTACAGCATGAAGAAAACTGCGTTTGCTTGCACAGATCGAGTACAGCAATTGGCCGTTCTCTGCCGGTCATGGCAATGTAAATGACTGGTCACGTCGACTGCGAACGGGTGGGCAAGCCCATGCGATTACTCAATATCCAGCTCCTAAGGGGGTGTGAATCCATCTTGAGCATTCAGTTACGCATTATCTGCGCCTCTCAGCCCGAATGTTCTGTAGGCAACGGCTCCACCAACGGTGTAGCCCCCACCCGCGCCGGCTCCCCCCGCAACCCCACCCGCATATCCGCCCCACTAGGCTGCTGATACAAATTCAACCCGAACTCCGGCATCACGGTAATCAGATAATCGAAAATATCCCCCTGTATCCGCTCGTAATCCACCCACACCGTGGTGCGGGTGAAGCAGTAGATTTCCAGCGGGATGCCCTGTGAGGTGGGTTCGAGCTGGCGAACCATGCAGGTCATGTTCGGGTTGATGTCGACGTGGCTTTTCAGGTACGCCAGGGCGTAGGCGCGGAAGGTGCCGATGTTGGTCATGCGCCGGCGGTTGGCGGACATTTGTGCGACGTTGCCTTGTGCCTGGTTCCAGGCCAGCAGTTCGGCCTGTTTGCGGCCGATGTAGTCGGTGAGCAGGTGGATTTGCATGAGTTGCTGTTCTTCATCGTCGCGCACGAAGCGCACGCCGCTGGCGTCGATGAACAGGCTGCGCTTGATGCGCCGTCCGCCGGATTGCTGCATGCCGCGCCAGTTGCGGAACGACTCTGACATCAGGCGCCAGGTCGGGATGGAGACGATGGTTTTGTCGAAGTTCTGCACTTTGACGGTGTGCAGGGTGATGTCCACCACGTCGCCATCTGCGCCGACCTGCGGCATTTCGATCCAGTCGCCGACGCGCAGCATGTCGTTGCTGGTCAGCTGCACGCTGGCGACGAAGGAGAGCAGGGTGTCCTTGTAGACCAACAGGATGACCGCCGACATGGCGCCGAGGCCGGACAGCAGTAGCAGGGGCGAACGGTCGATCAGGGTGGCGACGATGATGATCCCGGCGAAGACGTACAGGATCATCTTCGACAGCTGCACGTAACCCTTGATGGAGCGCGTGCGGGCGTGTTCGGTGCGCGCGTAGATGTCCAGCAGGGCGTTGAGCAGGGCGCCGATGGCCAGGGTCATGAACAGGATGGTGAAGGCCATCGCCAGGTTGCCGATGACGTTCTTGCCTGTGGCGCTCAGCCCGGGGACCAGGTTCAGGCCGAATTGAATGACCAGCGACGGTACCATTTGCGCCAGGCGATGGAAAACCTTGTTGTGGCGAAAGTCGTTGATCCAGTGCAGCGATGCCTGACGGCCCAGCATCCTCACGGCATACAGCACCAGAAAGCGCGCCACGCGGCCAAGTACCAGTGCGGCGGTCAGCAACAGGATCAGGGCCAGCCCGGTGCGTATCCACGGGTGCTGATCGAGCATGTCCCAGATTTCCTGGGTCTTGAGCCAAAGCGAGTGAATATCCATAAAAGCATCGGGCCCGTTGAGCGAAGAGGGGGGCGTGATTAGAACATTTACCGGGTCGGACGGGGCGGCCTGTGAGCACGAAGTGCACGTCGGGCAATGATTTCAAATTGTATCAATTGCTGAAGTAGACTCATCGCTCATCATCAAAGGAGTTGCGTCTTGCACCTATCCATCGTTCAACGCTGTGCGTCACGTCTCGGGTTGCAGGCCTTGTGGGTACTGGTCGGTCTGGCCTCGTCGACGTTGGTCAGTGCCGCCGGCGCGTTACCGACCTACGGTGAAATGGACGCTGCAGGGTTCGCGGGCTCGCCCCGAGAGAACTACGCCCTGCAGGATTTTTCCGATAAATACCGTGCGACGCTGGATATTTCAGCCAAGGACGATGTGTTTCGTCCCGGCGTCATCAACGTGTACGACAAGGCCAGCGGTGCGGCCTTGATCCGCGTGCAGTCCGATGAGCTGGTACTTGGCACTGACCCGAAAACCGGCAAGGTCAAAACCAACGTGCACGAGTTGCCCTATGGCGAACAAAGCGTACTGATCTATCAGGATTTCAACTTCGATGGCATCAAGGATCTGGCCTTGATGGACGGGCAGAACAGCTGTTATCACGGCCCCTCGTATCAGGTCTTTCTCGGCACGGCCAATGGTTTCCGGCACAGCGATTCGTTTACCAAACTGGCGCAAAACAACTGCGGCCTGTTCAGCGTGGATGAGAAAACCCGCAAGATCGAGACTATGACCAAAGACGGTTGCTGCTGGCACCAGACGTCTACGTACAGCATCCGTAATGGCGAGCCGGTTCTGGAAACGCAAACGGTCCTTGACCATACCGGAGGGTCGGGACTGCCGACTGAAACAGTCAGTCGTAATCAGAATGGCAAGATGACGCACACCACCAGCATCGTCTGGGAGGAAGACCAGCAGCGTGAGATTCTCCTGTCGTTCAGGCTCGCGCCGTCCGGCAAGCGCATTGTGTTGTTCCGCTCAGGGGACGCAAGCCCGGTCTTCTACGCGGCCGTGGACAGCAAGAATCAGGTCGGGCTGCTGTTTCCCCAGGCTGACGGTGAGCAACTGAAGTACGACGCTGCCAGTCACGTATTGAGCTTCGTGCGCGGCGACACCGCTTACCGGATCGTGGGTGACGCAAAGGGTGCGCCCACCGCCATGCAAGTCGTGGTGCGTGGCAAAACCACCGAGCTGAAACTGCTTGCCGAGCCCGCTCAAGGTTCGCTGAACAAGGTCGCGGATGCGTTGAAAGCCGCGCAGTAAGCAGGCGGCGGGGTGCTAGCCCCGATACCTCACCGCCTCGACAAACGCACTGAACGCCGGCGACGCCTGTCGCCGGTTCGGGTAGTACAAGTGAAAGCCTTCGAAATACGGGCTCCAGTCGACCAGCACTTCTTTCAGGCGGCCGCTGGCGATGTGCGGTTCGGCCATGGAGTCCGGCACGTAGGCCAGGCCCACGCCGTCCAGTGCGGCGTTGAGCACGTGGATCATGCTGTTCGACGTGAATTGCCCATTGACCCGTATGTTGAGCTTGCGGCTGCCCTTCTCGAACTCCCAGGCGTAGCAACTGCCGTTTGGCGAGTGGCGGATGTTGATGCAGGTGTGCTGGGTCAGGTCCTGAGGCTGCAGCGGGACGGGGTGTCGCTCGAAGTAGGCAGGCGACCCGACCACTGACAAGCGCCAGTCAGGTCCCAGGCGTACGGCAATCATGTCCTTGCTGATGGATTCACCCAGACGGATGCCTGCATCGAAACGTTCGCTGACAATATTGGTGAAGCCGTAGTCGATGCAGATCTCGATCTGGATATCCGGGTACTGCGCCAGAAACCCCGCAAGCATCGGGCGGATGATGCCTTCTGCGGCGTCATCGGAGCAGGTAATGCGAATGGTGCCGGCGGGCTTGTCGCGCAGTTCGCCCAGCACTTCGACTTCTGCGGCAATCTGGTCCAGCAGCGGCCCGATCGAGCGCATCAGCCGTTCGCCTGCTTCGGTCGGGGCTACGTTGCGGGTGGTTCTCGCCAGCAAGCGCAGGCCCATGCGCTCTTCAAGGCCGCGCAGGGTGTGGCTCAGGGCTGAAGGCGTAACGCCCAGCTTGGTGGCCGCCTTGGTAAAGCTCTGATCGCGTGCTACCTGCAGAAAGGCTTGCAGATCATTGAGTTTGGGTGTGCTCATTGCTGAGTCCTTCTCACAAGCGCGTTTAAATTGTGGTGTCTAATCATCCTAATTCCTTTGCCCTAACCTGTGCCGACTATTTTCAATATCGCCAGGTCAGTGACGCATGCAAGCATTCGATTCAACGCTAAAGGGGGCTGAGACGACAGCACATCCGCCAGCCTGGGGCGCCGTGTTTTCGATGGCGCTGTGTGTGGTGGTGCTGATTGCGTCGGAGTTCATGCCGGTCAGCCTGCTGACACCCATCGCGCAGGACCTGGGCATCAGTCAGGGGCAGGCAGGCCAGGCGATTTCGATCTCCGGCTTTTTTGCCGTGCTGACCAGCCTGCTGAACACGCCGCTGACCGGGCATCTGGATCGCAAGCCTGTCCTGCTGGGCTTCAGCCTGTTGCTGCTGGTGTCTGGCGTGATCGTCACGCTGGCCTCCAACGGCTGGCTGTTCATGACAGGCCGTGCATTGCTCGGGATTGCCATTGGCGGCTTCTGGTCGATGTCGACCGCTACCGTGATGAAGCTGGTGCCGAAGCAATCGGTCGCCAAGGGCCTGGCACTGATCAACGGCGGCAATGCGCTGGCTGCAACGGTGGCCGCGCCATTGGGCAGCTTCATGGGCCAGTACATCGGCTGGCGCGGCGCGTTTTTCCTGGTCATCCCGCTCGCCGCGCTGGCGTTTGCCTGGCAATGGCTGAGCCTGCCGGCCATGCGCAGCCAGCCGAACAACCGGGCACGCAATCCGTTCCGCCTGCTGCGTAACCCGCAAGTGGCCGTCGGCATGAGCGCGATCCTGTTGCTGTTCATGGGCCAGTTCGCCGTCTTCACCTACCTGCGCCCGTTTCTGGAAGAGATCACCGGGGTCAGCGTCAACACGTTGTCCCTGATGCTTTTGGCGCTGGGGGCCAGCGGGCTGGTCGGCACCTACCTGATCGGCAGGCTGCTGCACAAAGGCCTGTATGCCTGCCTGATCGGCATTCCGCTGCTGATGGCGGTGCTGGCCGTGGCGCTGACTGGTCTGGGTCATTCGCCTCAGGCCGTCGCCATTGTGCTTGCCGTCTGGGGCCTGATTGCCACGCCTGCACCGGTCGCCTGGGGCCTCTGGTTGAGCCGCACGCTGCCCGACGATGCCGAGGCGGGCGGCGGCCTGATGGTGGCGACCATTCAACTGGCGATCACCGCCGGGGCCGGCATCGGCGGCGCGCTGTTCGACAGCCTCGGTTGGTGGAGCCCGTTCGCATTCGGTGGCGTGTTACTGGCGTGTTCGGCCGCGCTGGCCTGGACGGCACGCGACAACGCGTTACTGCAGGAAAAAAACACCGGTCAGGGCCGGGCAGATAACCGCGGGTCAATTTCTCAACGAGGTAACACGCCATGAAAAAGATTCTTTTGATGCTTGGGCTTTTAATAAGCTCATACGCTGCGACAGGAGCAGACATGTCTCACGGTGCCGATAATTTCTACACAAGCGACAAGGTCGTTGCGCAAAAAGTACTGTTCAACAACCAGTACAAGATGAAAGTCGCGGGCAATCTGTTTATACCCAAAGGCTCGAACCCGAACGTTAAAGCTCCGGCAATCATCGTCGGCCATCCGATGGGGGCGGTGAAGGAGCAAAGTGCCAATCTGTACGCGCAGAAACTGGCCGAGCAAGGGTTTGTCACCTTGTCGCTGGACCTGTCGTTCTGGGGCGGGAGTGAAGGCCAGCCGCGTAACGCCGTTTCACCGGATCTCTACGCCGAAGACTTCAGTGCTGCAGTGGACTTCCTGGGCACTCAGACCTTCGTGGACAAAAAACGAATCGGCGTGCTGGGGATTTGCGGCAGTGGCAGCTTTGTCATCAGTGCCGCGAAGATCGACCCGCGCATGAAAGCCATTGCCACGGTGAGCATGTATGACATGGGCGCCGCCAACCGCAATGGCCTTAAACATTCGCAGACGCTAGCGCAGCGCAAGAAGATTATCGAGCAGGCGGCACTGCAGCGCGACGTGGAATACAGCGGCGGTGATACGGCTTACACCAGCGGCACCGTACACAAACTGACTGAAAAATCCGGCCCGATCGAACGCGAGTTCTACGATTTCTATCGCACGCCACGGGGCGAGTTCACGCCCGAAGGCCAGTCCCCCGAACTGACCACTCACCCGACGCTGACCAGCAACATCAAGTTCATGAACTTCTATCCGTTCAACGACATCGCGACCATTTCGCCACGCCCGATGTTGTTCATCGCCGGTTCAAAGGCGCACTCTCTGGAGTTCAGCGAGGAAGCGTACAAACTGGCCGGCCAGCCCAAGCAACTGATCATCGTGCCGGAGGCCGGGCATGTGGATCTGTACGATCGGGTCGATCTGATCCCGTTCGACAAGCTGGGCGAGTTTTTCAAGAACAACCTGAAGTAATCCGCCTGAAAGCGCTATGCATGAAAAGGCCCTGCAACTGCAGGGCCTTCTGTGTGATCAGTCATTGGCAAATTCAAACCGGACGGCTACAGTCCCCGGCTGCCGAATGACTTCGATACCTGATTCAACCCGCCCCAGCCTGATCAGGCCGGGCGAGTACTTGAAGCCTTTATGAAAAATCGCCAGATTGCCCCAAGGCGCGTAATAGGCGATATCCCCCTCGATTGGCGTAACGCCCGCCGGAGCACCGGTCACGTTCAGTTTGCGTGGCAGCATGCTTATTTTCTCGGTGGCGGCGTAGTCCTCCAGTGTCAGTTCAACGGGCAGCAGCGAGACAAAGTCCCTTGCCGTTTCACTGTCGTCCAGATGGAGCATGACGACCTTGTCACCCGCATACATCCTGACGTTCATACCGCGCTCCTGGTCCTTCTCGCTTGAAGATGAAGAGACGGGCTGTTGCGCATAGGCCGTCTCGGCAAGGCCCGGCATCAGAGCGCCAAAGCCCACACAGGCTGCGAACGTCACGCGTGCGATTAGCGTCGTTTTCGAGTCTCGCAATCGTGCTTTTACCATGGCTGTGTACCCGCTGAAATGCTCCGGCAACAGCATACCGCGTGTTTAGCTGTTTCTTGTCTGCATGGAGGTTCACTGTGCAGATGAGCGCTGTCCATGAATGCTTGACAGGTTCAGACAGCGGCGTCGTAGATTTCCACTTTTGAAACAGTGCGGATCAAACCGGGAAACCACGTATTGACAGGGATTTCGAAGTCCTTGTGTATATATAAATCTATAGTGAAATCACTGTTCAGAACCAGAATGCCTGAAAGTAGATGCTGATAGTTTTCGGTTTCCCTGAATCCATCTGCATCAGTAAACCACATTGGCTTCTGGTTTTCGTGACCAAGCATATTGTAGAGGTCGTGGATGCTGCTGGGAGCAGTCTCGAAAAGCGACATCATTGCTTGCTTGCCAGCTTCTCCGGGGCTAAAAGAGACAGTACTTGAGCGTGAGCAGCAAAACAGGGTTTCCAATCCAGAGTCGGCAATGATTTGCGCTACGCAGGTCCACTTTTCTGCGAGTTCAGGTCCGGAGAACTCATGCATCGACAGGGACGTATCAAGGATGAGTCGTGGCGGGACAGATACGGCGAACTCTAAAGCCTTACGAAAATGAGCACTTAGTCTCTTTGATTCGGCTGGATTCAATGGCGTTATCTCTGCGAAAGCTTCGCAGCGCTCACTGACGTTATGATCTGACTGAGCCTCACAAAGTCGGGCGAGTTTGGTGCGCTGGCTGTCGGGTATGGTCCCATGGTTGGCAAGAGCCACAAGGGCTTTTTTATGAGTGAAAGCGTAGTCACGCAGGGCTTTATTGAAGTTCAACGTATTGGCTTTGTCGTACTGCTTGGCTTCCAGAACATAGACCGCAGTATCGGGTGTGCTGTGAGTAGGGTGAATCAGTGTGTAGTCAGGCTGTACGTTATTAAGGCGGCCTGTTCCGATTAACTTTCCCGGTGCGAGCGCTTTGAATTCTGAAATGAGGCTGAAACGCTCGTTTTTCGAATAAACGTCTGCGATGGGCGTTGGGCTAAAATGGAATTCCAGGCTGCCGTTCATGCCGAGTAGTTGAAACCTGCCCCCCTTGGACATGACTTCGTTTCTCAAAAGCGTTATCAGCCAAACGGCATAGATCTGAGACCGCTCTTTCCATATAGGCAGGTCCAGTAAATTGTTCAGGCTTTGATCCACCGGATGAGGAGGAGGAAGCTCGAAGTTACCTTCGATGACTCTTGTAATTTGATCAGCCAACGCTTTCCGCTCGAGGGCGTTTTTCGAGGCGAACTCGTAACAATGCCAAATGGCGGGCAGCCAGCGAAACCTGACAGGATGGTCATCCATGATCCGCGCAAACACATTCTCACCCCATAACAAGACCGGCGCGCGCGCGTCCCAAGATCTCAATGGTTCGCTAAAGGCCGTTCTCAAGTGAGTCTGGTCGGTATAACGCTTAGCGCGAAGAGAAAGTTGACTTACCGCATTGATGTAAGGCCTCAGCGCCTTGTCAATTGGATCTCCACTTGTCAATGTTGGCATCGGGACCGTAGCAACGTAAGGCCACTCAGGTTGCATCCAGTCCAGAACTCGCCTGTCGGAGACCGGGTCCACTGAGGTAACAGGTTCTGCGTTACGCTCACCGATGACAGGACGGTTACCCGAGCCGCGCTTGCCAGTCGTGCGAATATAAGCGTCTGCCAGCACTTTATAAATGCCCCGCGCAACCTCATCCATGCCACGGGGGCTTATCGCAGGGCTCGATATACCAGCGGCTACAGAGGTGAGAAGTTTGTTTGCGACACGAAAGGCATTTACGTCAAAATTCAGATTTCCAGACTCATCGAAATCAAAGTTTATTAGTATCTGCTCATTGCTCTTGGTGACGTTGCCGTCAATCAGCATCTCATAGATATCATTGAGCATCTGGCTGAACGGTTGCAGTGCAGTTAAAAGTGCGATGACGAGTGTTGTTGTGTCAGTTTTCTCGTTCTTCAGGTGCGTTGAAATATCTCCGCCAGGGGGGATGCCCAGTGACTGACGTAATGCCTCAAATAATTTTTTGTCGTGCGTCTTTGGATAGAAGCGACCTTGCGTATTGAGGTTGTTCCAAAGTGATTCAGCGGTATCATGCTGCATTCAATATCTTCCTTGACGATGCCTATAGCCACATGGGCGAGGATTGGGCTGCAGGACACACCTTGCCACAGGCTTATATAGTTTGAAAGCATAATGGGATATTCTTTGAGGGTACCCCTCTTCCATTGTCGGCTCTGTGCTTCAATGATAACTCAGCCATGAGAGCAAACGTCAGCGAAATAGATTGCGCGAAACAGGCGCAAATTTAATTAACCTAGCGCCGAACCAATACCGTAGTCATGCCCGGCATGCACGTAACGTTCAGGTTACGTAGGTCACGAAATCTGGGCTGCGTTTATAATCCGCCGCTCGCGCAACGCACTCAAACACTCGCGCCCCGCAGCCTCGGCGGTTTGCATGACCGTCTGGCTGTTGTCCTCGGTGATCCAGGTCAGCAGCCGCACCTGACCCGTCGCCTGGCTGCCGCCATGCATGCGAGACAGGGGTTCGCGCTGCTTGAGCATGGCTTTCATGCGGGTGGCGAGCATGAAGATATCGTCGATGAAACCGTCTTCGACGTTGTCGTGATGCTCGATGCCCAGCCCCGTGGCGTCGTGGTCGATACGCAAATGGTAGTGCATGGCCCCGGTTGCATCCTCGCTGCCGAACAGCGCGATGACGAAGCCTTTGCCCAGCAGCGAGCGCAAGGCGTGCTGGATGATTTCCTGCACATCGGGGGTGATCTGTCTGACTTCGCGGCTCATGTAACGACTCCTGACCTGATGAGTAGTGCAGGCAGTATTCAACGACGGGATGTAAAGCGCGGTCCGGGCCAGGTAATGCTGGGTAAAGACCGCCTTGTTCATGCTGTAAAAGCTCCGCCTCAAAAGGTCTGGCCCAGCGAGAACTGGAACACTTGGGTCTCGGCGTCTTCGGGCTTTTTGATCGGCACGGCGAGGTCGAAGCTCAGGGGGCCGAGCGGCGAGTACCAGGTCACGCCGACGCCGACCGAACTGGCCATCTGGTCGATATTGATGTTGCCGCAGTTCTGCGTGGTGGTCAGGTAGCACTTGTCGGCGTAAACCGTGCCGAAGTCCCAGAACAGCGAGGTGCGCAGGGATTTCTGGTCTTTGACGAAGGGCATCGGGAACAGGTATTCCATGCCGCCGGTGATCAGGATGTTGCCGCCCAGGGCTTCGGTGTCGCGGTCGGAATAGTAGATCTGCCCCTGACTGGCGTAGGTGCCGGTGGCCGGGGTATTGCGCGGCCCCAGCGTGCCGTCCTTGAAGCCGCGCACCGTGGCCTGGCCGCCCGCCGTATAGTTTTCGTAGAAGGGCAGGCCGTCGGTATCGCCGTAACCGTTGCCGTAGCCGAGTTTGGTATGCAGGCGCAGCGAGGTGGTGTCGCTGAGCGGCAGGAAGGTCTGGCCGTTGTAGTCGAGTTTGTAGAACTGTAGGTCACTGCCCGGCACGGTGCTGGTCAGGGTCAGGCTTTGCGAGTGACCACGGGTGGCCAGTACGCCCTTGTTGAGGGTCGATTCCGACCAGCCGACGCTGGCCTTGAGGTTGGTGAACGCATCACCCTCGCGCTCAATGAAGTCATAGATCTCGTCAGCGCTGTAGCTGCCGGCGTCGAGGGTGTCACGCTGGATCGACAGCCCGTAGGTCAGGCGCGATGTTTCGCTGATTGGATAGCCGAGGTTGACCCCTGCGCCCACGCTGTTGAGCGAGTAGTAGGAGACCTCGTCGTCGTCATCGTAATACTTGCTGTAGTCGGTCGCGTTGTAGAAAACGTTGTAGCCCAGGCTCACCCCGTCAGGCGTGAAGTACGGGTTGGTGAACGCGAAGTTGTACTTGGTCTGGTACTCGGAGCGGGTCATGCCGAGGCTGGCGAAGTTGCCGGTGCCGAGAATGTTGTTCTGCGAGATGGAGCCGCCGAGTATCAGCCCGGCGCTTTGCGAAAAGCCCACGCTGGCGGTGATGTTGCCCGAGGCCTGTTCTTCGACGGCGTAGTTGATGTCCACCTGATCATCGGTGCCGGGGACCGCTGGCGTTTCGACGTTCACTTCCTTGAAGAAACCGAGACGCTCCAGGCGCACCTTCGACTGGTCGATCAGGTAGGTCGAGGCCCAGCCGCCTTCCATCTGGCGCATTTCACGGCGCAGCACTTCGTCGGCGGTCTTGGTGTTGCCGCGAAAGTTGATGCGGTTGGCGTAGGCGCGCTTGCCGGGGTCGACCACGAAACTGATATCAACGGTGTGATCGGCATCGTTGGCTTTCGGCAAGCCGTTGACGTTGGCGAAAGTGTAGCCATCGTTGCCCAGACGGCGGGTGATCAGGTTGGTGCTGTCAGTCATGACCTTGCGTGAAAACACCTGGCCCGGTTTGACCAGAATTAGTTGTTCGAGCTGGTCCTTCGGCACTTTCAGGTCGCCGCCCAGTTTGACGCTGCCCACCGTATACCGGTCGCCTTCGGTGATATTGACGGTAATGAACACGCCTTTCTTGTCAGGCGTCAGCGACACCTGCGTCGAGTTGATATCCATGTTGATGTAGCCGCGGTCCAGGTACCAGGAGCGCAGTCGCTCCAGGTCGCCGGAAAGTTTTTCGCGGGCGTACTTGTCATCGTTCTTGAAAAACGACAGCCAGTTGCTGGTCTTGAGCTGAAACTGATCAGCCAGTTGTTCATCGGAGAACACGGTGTTGCCGACCACGTTGATGTGCTGGATCGACGCCACCGTCCCTTCGTCGATGGTGATTTTCAGGGCGATGCGGTTACGTGGTGCAGGCAGCGCCTCGGTATCGACCGAGGCACTGTAGCGGCCCTGGGAGACATATTGGCGTTGCAGTTCATTGCGCACGCCCTCCAGCGTGGCGCGCTGGAATATCTCGCCTTCACTGAGCCCCGACTGCTTGAGCCCCTTCATCAGGTCGTCGGTGCTGATGACCTTGTTGCCGACAATCTCGATACTGGCGATAGAGGGGCGTTCGACTACATTGATCACCAGCACATTGCCATCGCGTGCAACGTTGATGTCCTGAAAGAAACCGGTCTTGAACAGTGAGCGCGACGCGTCGGCCAGGCGCTGCTCATCGGCCTGATCGCCGACATTGAGCGGCAGCGCAGCGAATACGCTGCCGGCTGATACGCGTTGCAGGCCGTTGACGCGGATGTCCGAGATGGAAAAAGTGTCGGCGTGTGCCAGCGGGACGCTGATTAACAGGCAGAACGATAGAAGCAGACGCGAAGAAATCATCAAACCCTTTCCAGAAAGCTGCGACAAAGGCATTTGAGCGCTGCCGATGACACGCCAGAAAGGGCCGGTCCGGCGGGCGCTGTTGGCTGCGCAGCATAGGGCGAGGGCATGTTGGGGACGGTTAACGCCGTGTAAGGTTAGGTAAAGATCATCGAGCCCGGCTGACACGCCGCAGCAGCGCCGGGATAATCGGCAACCACCAATCAAGGGCCTGCCATGACTTCCGTATTGCTTGTCGACGATGACCGGGAGCTGACGGAAATGCTCAGCCAGTACCTGACCCGTGAAAGCTTCGACGTGACCTGCACCAACAGCGCTGAAGAGGGCGAGATTGAAGCCTTGTCCGGGCGTCACGACATTGTCGTGCTGGACATCATGATGCCGCGCATCTCCGGGATCGAAGTGCTGCGGCGGATCCGCGCGCAAAGCCAGGTGCCGGTGATTCTGCTGACCGCCCGCGGCGACAATATCGACCGTATTTCCGGGCTGGAACTGGGCGCCGACGATTACGTGCCCAAGCCCAGCTCGCCGGGTGAGCTGGTGGCGCGTCTGCGGGCGATCATGCGCCGGGTGCGTGCGGTGTCGGTAGTTGATGCGGTCAGGGATGTGATTCAGGCCGGAGAGCTGATGCTCTGGCCAGGCAAGCGTGAAGCGCGCTGGCAGGGCGTGACGCTTGAACTGACCGGCAACGAGTTCTGCCTGCTCGAAGAACTGGCGCGGCATGCCGGGCAACTGGTCAGCAAGCAGAATCTGTCGATGAACGCGCTGGGACGGCCGCTGGCTCGCTACGATCGCAGTATCGACGTGCACATCAGCAGCATTCGCCACAAGCTCGGCCCGCGCAACGATAACCAGAGCTGGATACAGAGCGTGCGCAATCTGGGCTATATGTTGATCACGCCATGAGGCCGAGCCGGTTGTTCTGGAAGCTGTTCCTGGCGTTCTGGCTGGCGACCAGCCTGACCTTCATGGTAGGTGCAGGTCTGTTCATGTTCACCCAGGCAGGGCGGGACGATCCCTCGTTCAGCACGGTGCTCGACAACGAAGTGCGCATTTTGCAGCGCTCGGGCATTGCCGCAGGGCAGGCGTTGCTCGATGCCTGGCAGCCGGAGGGTCACAGCAAGGTCGGTCTGTACGACAGCCAGGGGATGCTGCTGGCGGGCGATTCGCTGGAAAACCCTCGCTTCGAACTCGCCGTGCGTACGCGCGAAGGTGCACTCGTGCATATCCGCTCTACCCAGCGCCCCAACCATGACGATCAACCCTCTCACCTCAATCCGCTGATCACCGGCACGGTCATGAGTGCACTGTTCAGCTGGTTTCTCAGCAGCTATCTGGTGGCACCGCTGATTAAATTGCGTGAGGCGATGGGCAAGGTCGCCAGAGGCCGTTTCGACACACGGGTGAAGCCCGACATGGGCCGGCGGCGCGATGAAATCGTCGACCTTGCCGAGGATTGCGACCGCATGGCCAATCAGCTCAAGGTCATGGCCGACTCCCAGCAACAACTGCTGCATGATATTTCCCATGAGCTGCGTTCGCCGCTGACGCGCATGAGTGCCGCCATCGGCCTGTTGCGCCAGGAGCCGACCCAGCTGGACATGCTCGAGCGTATCGAGCGCGAATCGGAGCGCATGGACTCACTAATCGAAGAGTTGCTGACCCTGGCGCGCATGCAGAGCGATGTCGAAAGCCTGACCCGCGACCAGGTCGATGTCATCAGCCTGCTGGCGGCCATCGTCGAGGATGCCGAATTCGAGGCCGGACTGAAGCAGTGTCGGGTCAGGCTGCAGGCTCCCGGGTCTTTCGTCGCACAGGTCGACAGCGAACTGCTCTACCGGGCCTTCGAAAACGTGATCCGCAATGCCGTTCGCCACACGGCGGTCGGCACGGATGTGGTGGTGGTCGCCAACGTTCAGGCCCAGCCGCTGTGCCTGATGGTCAATGTCATCGATCAGGGGCCGGGTGTGGACGAGGCGTGCCTGCAACGGATTTTCCAGCCCTTCGAGCGCGGTCCGGAGAATGCCGCGCAGGGCTTTGGCCTGGGCCTGGCCATCGCCCTGCGGGCTATCGAAATGCACGGCGGGCAGATCGCCGCACGCAATCGGCCGGGCGGCGGTCTGGTGGTCGATGTGCTGCTGCCGGTGTCGTGACGGCGCTCGATGGCCGTCCCTCGGCGCGTTGCTCAATGCTCAGCGCAACGGCGCCTGCAGACTGGCCCTGAGCCCGCCCTCCGGACGATTGTCGAGGCTCACGTTGCCGCCCATCAGCAGCGCGACTTTCTCCACGATGGCCAGCCCCAGACCTACCCCTTGATCGTTGCCACGGCTGTAGAACGGCTCGAACAAGCGTTCGCGCTCCTGCTCATCGATACCCGGGCCCTGATCGTCGACGTTGAGCCGGAAGCAATGCTCACTGAACGTCAGCTCCACCGTGACCTGGCCGCCCTCGGGTGAAAAGTTGACGGCATTGGTGATCAGGTTGTGCAAGGCGATATCCAGCGCGGGGAAGTCCACCGTTACGTCGCGGCTGGCTTCACTGCATTCAAAGGACAACTCCAGATGCTTGCTCAGCACCCACGGGGTCAATTGCACCAGACTGTCGCGCACAGCGCTGACCAGATCCACCGCCACCTTGCCCGCTGGCGACGGGCCGGGTTCCAGGCGCGCAATGGTCAGCAACTGGTTGACCAGCCGCGTGGTGCGGTCCACGCCGATGATCAGGTAGCCCAGCGACTGTTGCCGCTGCGCCTCGTTGTGCGCTTCCAGGACGTTTTGCGCGTGCACCCGCAGGACCGCCAGAGGCGTGCGCATTTCGTGGGCCGCATCGGCAATGAAGCGCCGCTCGCGTTTGAGCAGGTCCTGAATCTGTCCCAGCAGGCGGTTCAGGGCGGCCTGCATGGGTTCCAGTTCGGTAGGCAGGGCGTTGAGCTGCAGCGGGTGCAGAGCACCGGCGTTACGGCCGCGCAGGGTATTGGCGAAATCGGCCAGCGGCCTCAGCCCCCAGCGGATCGCCAGCCAGATGGCGATCATCAGCACCAGACTGCCGATCAGGTTCGGCAAGACTGTGTGACGCACAATGCGGTTGACCAGATCCGAGCGCACGTCATCGCGCTCACCGACCCAGACCAGCAGACCATGCTGCTCGTCCCTGAGCACGAAGGCTCGCCATTGATGGCCGGCCATGTCGTTGAAATCACTGAACCCGGTGCTCTGTGGCGGATGAGTGAAGGTCGGGGCGCTGGCAGTGTGTACCAGCGAGTTGTTGTCCTTGTCCCAGACCTGAAAGGCGATCTTGCCCTCGTAAGGGTGGCCGTCCACACGTGGTTCAGCCTGGGCGAGGGCCTGATTGAAGGCCTGATAGAGCTGCGCATGTTCCTTGCGCTCCATGGGCATGCGCATCACGCCTTCCAGCAGCCTCGCGTTCTGCGCCAGCTGGGCATCGTAGATTTCCGCGATTTCGTGATTGCTGTCATGCACGTTGAACAGCGTCAGTACCAGAAGACCACTCAGCAGCAGGCCGATGATCAGGGTCAGTGTGCGGCGGCGTATCGACTTCAAGAACGCTCCTCCACCAGATAACCCACGCCTCGAATGGTACGGATCAGGGTGCTGGAAAACTTTTTGCGCAGATGGTGAATGTGCACTTCAAGGGTGTTGCTTTCGGCCTCTTCGTTCCAGCCATAGAGCAGTTGCATGAGCCGTTCGCGGGTCATGACCCTGCCTGGCGGCGAGAGCAATTCATACAGCAGTTGGTATTCCTTGGGCGTCAGGGCAACTGCGGCATCGTGATAGCTGACCTGTTGCGTGCTGGGGTCCAGGCGGATGCCGTTGTGTTCGATCAACACCTTGGCGCGCCCGGCACTGCGGCGTAGCAGGGCGCGCAAGCGGGCTTTGAGCTCGGACACATCGAAGGGTTTGACCAGGTAATCGTCAGCGCCACTGTCCAGGCCGATAATCCGGTCTTCGGTGGCGTCGCGTGCGGTCAGGATCATGACCGGCAGCGTCGAGCCGCTGTGACGCAGTCGACGCAGTACTTCAAAACCACTCAGCGTCGGCAGGCCGACGTCGAGAATGGCCAGATCGAAGCTCTCGCTGAGCAGGGCATGCAGGGCGCTGCTGCCGTCCTTGATCCAGTCAACGGTGTAGCCTTCCCGGCTGAGTGCCTGCTGAATGCCTTCGCCCAGTGCAACGTCGTCTTCGATAAGCAGCAGACGCATGGTGTCTCCGTCAGTTGAGCTTCTTGTTCACGCTGGTGAGCAGCGACTGGATGTCTTTTCTGCGCCCGGCGTCGGCCTCTTCACGGCCCGGACGGGGTGGTGCCTGTAACGCCTTGTTCAGGGCTTGCTGCGCTTGAGCATAGTTGCCCTGATCGAACTGATGTTGTGCCGAGAAAAATAGCGTGTCTATGCCGTTCGGGTTGAGTTTCAACGCTTGCTCCAGCAATTGCCCGGCCTTGGCCGAGTCGCCGAAGCCTATCGGCCAACCCGGAACCTTGTCATACAGCGCTGCCAGGCTGGTGTAGGCCGAGCCCTGCAAGGCATTGGCGTCCAGGGTCATGGCCTTTTCCAGGTCGGCCTTTGCCTGTTTGGCTTTACCCAGTGCGCCAAGGCCGCCTTGTGCCCCGGCCCAACTGCTGGTGACGATGCCCGACCAGATCCACGCTTCTGCTGCGTCGGGACGATCCTGAGTGAAGGCCGTGGCTTGCGTGGCCAGCTTCTCGAACGCGTCGACACGCTGCTTCTCGGGCAGGCCGTACTGAATATGCGCCCATTCCTTCTGGATACCGGCCAGACGCTGCTGGTCGGGTGCATCGAGTGCCCAGAGCGGCAGGCTGATCAGGCTCATGACGACGAAAGCGATTCTTTTCATGGTATGTGCTTCTCTTGCGCAATGGGTGAACTGTGGTGGCGGATCAACGGGAGATGCTTGCGCAGGCCCCGGTCCACGAGGGTCGGCAACAGGCTGTTGAGCCTGACGAAAAAACGCTCCGGCCACCCCAGGTAAAGCTCTCTGCGGTTACCTGCAATGGCCTGGAGCACCGCTTGGGCGACGTCTTGCGGGTCGTCGACTGCCGAACTCAGCGCGTCGTTCAGTGCCTGTGCTGCGGCGCTGTTCATGCTGGTCCGGGTGGCGCGCGGGGCGACGTACAGTACGCCCACCCGGGTGTCGGCCAGCTCGCGACGCAGCGCTTCGGAAAACCCTCGCAACGCAAACTTGCTGGCGCAGTAGGTGGCATACCCGGCATGGCCGATGGAGCCGTAGGTAGAACCGACGTTGACCACCATGGCTTCGCTGGCCTGCTTGAGCACCGGCAGCATCAGGCTGGTCAACTGGATCGGGGCATGCACATTGAGGGTCAGCATGGAATCGATGTCGCTGGCTGACAGCTGTTCGAGCATCGCGAAATGGTTGGTGCCCGCCGCATTGATCAGCAGGTTGACGCCAGGCACGGCGCCGACCGCGCGGACCACTTGCTGACGACCCTGTGCCGTGCACAGGTCCGCCTCGACCCAGTGCAGGTTGGCTGGGTAGAGTTCGAGCAGCTGACGCAGCGGATGCACATGGCGCGACACTGCCAGCACCTTGGCACCCTGGCTGCACAATGCCTCGGCAATGGCCAGACCGATGCCGCCGCTGGCACCCGTGAGGACGACGTGCGCGTCAGGCAGCCGCATGAGCCGACTCCTGGTGCGCGGTCAGGGCAGCGCCCGGCAACTCGCGAAACATGTCGGTGTACAGGCGGTAAACCATGCGCGACGCATGAATCACGGCCTGTTGATCGTCCGGATCATCGACCTTGTCCATCAGTGTGCGGAAGGTTTCCATGTGGCCGATGTCCAGGCTGCCGTGAGAACTCAGGTAGCTGAACGCTTCTGGCCCAAGGCCGAGCCCTTTGCGCATGCTGTCTGCTGCGTGCGTGGCCAGGGCAATGCTGGTGCCTTCCAGCACATTGACCATGCCGAACAGGCCCACCGGGTTGCCGCGTGCGATGAGGTCGTAAAGGTAGGCGACCATCAGCTCGACAGGCGCGCCGGGTTGGCCGTTTTCCACGGCATCTGCCTGCCCACCGCAGGCACGCAGGTCGTTGAGTACCCACTTTTCATGCCCGTATTCGTCCTCGATGTACTCACAGACGGCCGCGCGCAGCCATTCCATGCGCGACGGCAGCCGCGCGCCGCAAGCCATCATCAACGGCACGGTGTGGCGCACGTGGTAGTAGGCCTGAGTCAGAAACGCCCGGTAACTTTCCAGGCTGACCTGGCCGGCCATTGCCTGGCGGATGATCGGCAGATTGAACAGGGTTTCGCGTTGTTCCTGGGTCGCATCCTGCAGGGTCTGAAAAAAACTCATGACAAGGCACCTTGGGTCAGGTTGGAGGGAGTAAAAAGTGTTTGGTAGCGTTCAAGAATGGCCTCGCGGCGAGGCCGGCCATTCGCGGTAGACAAACCGTTTGCGGGGCTGAAAGGCTCGTCGAGGCGGGTCCAGCTCGTGACGCGGGCGTAATCGGGCAGCGCCTGATTGGCCTTGTTGACGGCCTCGTCGATCTGCAGGTCAGTGGTGCCGGGGCGCGATGGCCAGAGCAGGGCGTGGTTGGACGGCAGAGCCTCGCCATACACGAACGCCTGGGCAATGCAGAGGCTCTGGGTCAGTTCGGCTTCGATCCATTCCGGATTGACGTTGCGTCCGAAGCTGGTCACGAACTGATGTTTCTTGCGGCCTTTCAAGTACAGGTAGCCGTCAGCATCGAGCTCACCCAGATCGCCGGTAGGCCACCAGGCCGGTGCAGGTGTCGCGTCGCCCAGATAACCGAGCATCGGACTGCCGGCCACCAGCACTTCGCCGTCAGCCGCCAGGCGTAGCCAGATGTGCGGCAGTGGGCGACCGACGCTGCCGGCACGCTGGGCGTCCGGTCGATTGAGGGTGATGACCGAGGCGCACTCCGACAGGCCATAGCCCTCGAAGACCGGCAGGCCTGCCGCTTGAGCGCGTGACAGCAGATCAAGGCTGACGCGCGCGCCACCGACTGCGGCGAAGCTCAGCATCGACGCATCGAACGCGCCCGCTTCGCAGGCCGTCACCAGCAGCAGCAACAATTGCGGAACCAGAATCATGCTGTCCGGGCGGCGCTGTTGCAAAAACATCAGCAGACGCGAGGCGTCGACGCCACTGGCACCCTGGATACCCAGTTCCTGCTGGCTTGGCAGGCTGATGCGTGCGCCGGCATACAGGGCTGCATAACAGCCGATGTTTTCCAGCAGGATCGCCAGCGGCAACAGGCTCAGATGGTGTACAGGTCGCACCGACTGACTGGCTTCATGAAGCCCGCGAGCGACCCGGAGGATGCTGTCGGCACTCAGGCACACGCCCTTGGGGGTGCTCGTGGTGCCCGAGGTAAAGGTCAGTTTGGCGGTGCCCACCGGCATGTACGCTTGCTCGGCAGCGCGGCGTTGCCAGAATGCGCCGTGTTGTCTGTAGTCAGAGGCCTGCAGCTCTTGGGCGAAGAGCGACCCGGTAATCACCGTGTCCGCCTGGCTTCGTTGCAGGCAATGCCGTCTTTGAGTAAGGCTGAAGAACGGCGGCAGCGCCACGCAGCTCAGGCCTTCGAACAGCACGGCCAGGTCCCAGAGCAGGGCGTCGGGGCTGTTGTCCAGCATCAGCGCCACGATCCGCGCATTGGCGACGCGCAATTGTTCGCGGCGCTGCGTAATCTCCTCGACCAGTGCGGCGTAATCCAGCGTCCGGTCTTCGCCTTGCAGGGCGATGGCGCGGGGCTGCTCATCGGCCAGCGTCTGCAGTCTTTGCCAAAAGGCTTCACGTTCATGCGACATGGCAATCAGGCTCCAGTGTCTGTGGCAGTCCGAAACGTTCGAAGATGCCCATGCTGCTCAGGTGCAGAAAACCGGCACGGATGTCGCCGACATGCACGCTGGGCCGTGAGTCGTAATACGAGCCCCAGGTGTGACGCCCTTCGCCCAGACGGGCCGGATCGGCAGCGCATAGCGTGACCGGATTCAGGCCCAGACGATTGAAGCTGTTGACCAGTGCCGCATTGCCGGTAAAGGCGACCCATTCAAACCCGCTCATCGCCAGCAACCAGGTCACTGTGATGATGCTCAGTCGAGCGCTGCCCAGGCTGTTAGCCGCCAGGTTGCCGACTTCGACGATGCCCTGGCGCTCGATCAAGCGGCCTGCCGCAGCGTTGACCTGCTGTTCGATGGGCGCATCCAGATAGTTCTCCAGAAACAATGTGCCGGCGCTGGCGTGACGGATACCGGCCACGGCACACAGCGCGCCGCTGCCGTCCTGGAGCCCGAAAAGCTCCGGCATGAATTGCCTGACGTCGGCGTTGTGGGCTTTGCGAAATTGTTGCTGAACGAACAGTTCCAGAGGCTCACGCTGCTGTTCATGCGCCAAGGCGCGGAAGAGGGTCAGGGTGGGTGCCCCGGTATTGCCAAAACTCAGCGGTAGACGAATGTTCGAATCGATATCAGGCATTGGCGAGGCTCCTCCCCCGGTCAGCGAGTAGGGTGGAGTATCGGAGCGGTTTCTTAACCGAATCTGAAGGTAGACAAAGAAATCACGACCTTCGATTTTCTGCGCGCAAGAGGGGTGAAATATCGGCGCGAGGTGCGAGATGGCGGCGTTGTCCGGCAAACTTGCGACTGGCCTTTATTCGCCCGTTGGTAAACAAAATCGGCCTTTGGTGGTAAAGAAACTCGGCCCCGGCGCTCGAAACCGTTACGCTATGCAGCTGTATTTTTGTTTTTCGTCGAGGTAGCACCCGTGTTTTCCGAATTCGCCCTGCACGAACGCCTGCTCAAAGCTGTGGCCGAGCTTAAATTTGTCGAGCCTACGCCCGTGCAGGCGGCCGCCATTCCGCTCGCACTGCAAGGGCGCGACCTGCGGGTGACTGCGCAAACCGGTAGCGGCAAGACCGCCGCATTTGTGCTGCCGATCCTCAATCGTCTGATCGGCCCGGCCAAGGTTCGCGTCGACATCCGTGCGGTGATCCTGCTGCCGACCCGTGAGCTGGCTCAGCAGACGCTCAAGGAAGTCGAGCGCTTCTCGCAGTTCACCTTCGTCAAGGCCGGTTTGATCACCGGTGGCGAGGACTTCAAGGTTCAGGCTGCCATGCTACGCAAGGTGCCGGACATCCTGATCGGCACGCCGGGTCGTCTGCTGGAGCAGCTGAACGCAGGCAATCTGGACCTCAAGCACGTTGAAGTGCTGGTACTGGACGAAGCCGACCGCATGCTGGACATGGGCTTCTCCGAAGACGTCGAGCGTCTGGCCGGCGAATGTGCCGGTCGTGAGCAGACCATGCTGTTCTCGGCGACCACCGGCGGCGCTGGCCTGCGGGAAATGATCGGCAAGGTGCTCAAGGATCCACAGCACCTGCAAGTCAACAGCGTCAGCGAACTGGCTTCCGGCACACGCCACCAGATCATCACTGCTGATCACAACGTGCACAAAGAGCAGGTCCTCAACTGGCTGCTGGCCAACGAGACTTACCAGAAAGCCATTATCTTCACCAACACCAAGGCCATGGCCGACCGTTTGTATGGCCGCCTGGTGGCACTGGAATACAAGGCGTTCGTGCTGCACGGCGACAAGGACCAGAAGGACCGCAAGGCCGCCATCGACCGTCTCAAGCAAGGCGGCGCGAAAATCATGGTCGCCACCGATGTGGCGGCTCGTGGCCTTGATGTTGAAGGTCTGGACATGGTGATCAACTTCGACATGCCACGCAGCGGCGATGACTACGTCCACCGCGTCGGGCGTACCGGCCGTGCAGGCAGCGACGGTCTGGCGATCTCGCTGATCTGTCATGGCGACTGGAACCTGATGTCGAGCGTGGAGCGCTACCTCAAGCAGAGCTTCGAGCGTCGCGTCATCAAGGAAGTCAAAGGCACCTACGGCGGGCCGAAGAAGGTCAAGGCCTCCGGCAAGGCGGTAGGCGTCAAGAAGAAAAAGACCGACGCGAAGGGGGACAAGAAGAAGGTCGCGGCCAAAGGGCCAACCAAACGCAAGACAGTCAACCGTCCCAAGTCCGACCTGGTCAGCCAGGACGGCATGGCCCCGCTGAAAAAACGCAGCACCCCGGCCCCGGCTGCCGAGTGATTGCCGTGATCGCTCCCGTGCATTCGGGAGCGATCAACCTCTTTACAGTCCTGACAACGCCTCGTTACACCGTCCGCCAGCTTCTCTGAACCGTCATACACCTCGCAGGTCACACCCTTTGAGTCGCATGCCCGTGGCTGGAGGTCATGGGTGATCATTCCATGCTGGACGGAGGTTTAGAAAAATGACTTACAACTGGGACCTTATCGAGCGTTTGCTGCACGATGTGCAGAACAACGGCACCCCACCGACATCCACTGAATTCGAGACATTGCTCAATCGCAGCTACATCGAACCGCGTCCTCGCGAGGAAGGCGGAGATGGCTCGACGTACATGCTGACAAAGCGCGGCGCAAGCCTGCTGTCTTTGATCGACAGCAGCATTCCGGGGAATGACCACCCACGTCAGGTGCTCAATGAGCAGGCCGGCGACCCCCTTGACCCCGCGCTCTTCGACACCATCGCCAAAAAGCCCCAGATCGCCTGAAACCGCTGACACTGCACATGCCGATTATGAGGACGCAGAGCGTCCTGAACGGCATACCCACGCGGAGCATGGGTACGATAGTTGTAGAGCTATCGTTCCTCACGCTC
>NZ_WIBD01000032.1:0-61528 GCF_009495975.1 Pseudomonas sp. SZ57
CGCACTCTGCGTCGTCTGTGCCTCCGCGGTCGAAAAGCACTGCGTTAGCAGCGACTGCGTGTAAGGCATAACATTGTTTCGCATCGACGATTTGTGACGCGGAGCACCAAGAACTCCATGCCTGAGCGGAGCGTTGGCACGAGAATCAGACCAGGACAGGATTGCCTCACGCGTAATAATCGATCTCACTAGTGCCGATCACACGTGCCGCTGGCTGGCTGACCGGCATGGCCGCATCGACGCCTGCGATTTCATCGGAGCTATCACCCGAGCTCATGCCACCGCCGCGCCCGCTGCGCTGGGAACGACCGGCCTGTTCCTGAGCCTGTTGCTGGGCCTGCTGTTGCGACTGGTCGGAGACGTTGACGTCGACGTTGCCAAGCCCCTGCTGCACGAACGACTCACGCAACTTCGACATCTGGCTTTCCAGTGCATCGCGTACGCCCATGTGCGCGCTCATGAAGGTCACCTGGGTCTGCTGCTCGGGCGCCATGTTGATACGGATATCCAGACGGCCGAGTTCGGCAGGCTCCAGCTTGATGTCGGCGGTCTTGAGGTTCTGGCTCGACAGGTACATGACGCGGTCGACGATGCCTTCGGTCCAGCCACTTTGGTGCATGGCCAGCGGCTGGTTCATCAAGGGCGCAGCAGGTGCGGCCGCTGTGCGTGCAGGTTGCGCGGCCTGGCTGAGCGCAGCGAGGCGATCGGCAAAGTTGTCGACGCGCGTGTCGCCGGCGGCGCCTTTGACATCCTTCAGCCCCTCACCGATCAAACCGCTGAACGACTTGTCGCTGCTTTCAGTGCTGCTGCCGTCGGAGGGCAACTGCTCGCTCAAAACCGACAGGTTATTGACGATATTTTGATTGGGATCAGCTTCAGCATTGCTCGGCGTCGCCTTGTTGGCAGCCTGGGCATTCTGGGCAGCCAGTTGAGTCTTGGCAGTGGCGTTTTCCAGCGCCAACTGCACGGCATCCAGACCGTCCAGCGGATCGGCGTCGGGATTGAAGGCTTGTTCAGCCACGGCTGGCGGTGCCGCCTGAGTGGTGGTGAGCGCCGAGACCACTGGTGCGGTGACAACTTCCGCACTGGGTGGCGCCTTGGCTACAGGCGCCGCGGGAGCCTGTGCGGCCATTGCCTGCAATGCCGGATCAAGTGCCGGATCGACGACCGCCTGGCCCTCAGTCAGCGCCGGATCGGCAGAAGCCTGCGCATCATCCTGCTTCGAGTCGGAGTGCGCCGCGTCATCATCTGCAGCCGCCGGCTTGGCTGGCAAATCATTGCCGCTATCGGCAACGCTCGACTTGTCGGCGGCATTCGCCTGATCGCTTGCAGGCTTGTCCTTGCCGGCGGCAACCTTGTCCTTGTCAGGCGCGGTCTTGTCGCGAGCTGGCTTTACCGGCGCATCTTCACGCGCAGGGACGGTGTCTTTCGCCTGCTTTGCATAGACATTGGAAAAGCTGGAGGCCCCGTCCTTGCTGCTGTCAGCAGACTTGACCGCATTGTTGGCCACACCGGACCTGGCGGTCACAGAGGTTGTGGCCTGAAGAAGCGCATTGGTAGCAAGGGGCATTTCGGTCTCCGCATCAGCTGCTGGTTATCGCCTTACCGGAGTAGTTAGCAATATGCGGGCCAATTCAAAATGATGTCCCGTAACGGCAATCGAACAGGTGGGATCAGGACTCAGCTGACGAACAACTGCCGCTCGGAATTGAACAGCCCGCGAATCGTCATGTATTCGCTGTCGATCGTGCCAATCAGCTCTGCCAGGCCTGCGAACTGCTGCTGGCGAGCCTGCTCCTCAAGCTGACGACACAGCTCGGAAAGCTGCAAGGCGCCCATGTTGCTGCTGCTGCCCTTGAAACTGTGAGCGGTCAGGCTCAACTCCTGAAAATCAGGATTGCGCGACCCGACAGCCAGACGCAGCTGCGCGATACGCTGCTCGGAATCCTTGAGGAAAACATCCAGCAAGGTCGGATATTCGTCCTCCATGACCTCCTGCAAGGTATTCAATACGCTGTAATCCAGATGAATCGACACTTGTTCACTCCTTGATCAAGACTCCAGGCGAGGATTATGCCACTCCCTCCCAGGAAAATTCCACGCAGGCGGTCCTGCCATCCCTTGACCACCTGGCCTCGCGGCTCAATTCGCAGACCAGATGCAGTCCGCGACCATACAGTTCATTGCTGGCAGGCGTCAGCGTCCGGGTCTTTTCCACATCGAATCCCTGACCGCTGTCCTCGACACTGAGGGTCAGCCGACCGCCCTGCTCGACCGCTTCAACCTGCAGGCTCACCCGGATAAAGCCTGACTTCAGCCTGTCGAGACGCTCTGCGCGCTGCTGATAATAAAGGGCGAAGCCTGATGCATCGTGCTTGAGCGTCGAGTCCAACCCTAGCACACCATGCTCCAGCGCATTGCTGTACAGCTCGCCGAGGACCATATGCAGTGCGGCGCCCTGATCACGCAGGCCATGAACCTCCAGCAGCAATTGCAGAACATAGGGCAGCGGGTTGAAACGCTTGAGGGTCGAGGCACGAAACTCGAAGCTGGCCGACCAGTCCAGCGGGCTGGATGCGCCGCTATCCGAATACATCATGGCAGGCAGGCTCTCCAGCGGCGCCTCGACAGCGCTGACTTCCAGCAGACTGACATCGTCACGGGCCTTGCCGCCAAATTCGTTGAGCGCCTCGAGGATCTCTTCGATCAACAAGTGCGGCTCGCGATTGGCAGACAGAACCTGTCGCAGACGCTGCGCACCGAACAGCTCCTCCTCATCGTTACTGGTGTCGAGCACCCCGTCGGACAACAGAAATATGCGATCACCCGGTGCCAACGGATACACGTCAGTGCGCGCGTCGAAGGCATCGACACTCAATACACCCAATGGCAGATGATTCGAAGCCAGCGGCACATGCTCACCCTGCGCGCCGCGCAGCAGGTAGCCGTCCGGCAAGCCGCCACTCCAGACCTCGACCTGCCGCTGCGGCAGATTGATACACAGCAGCGTCGCACAGCAAAACATGTCGACCGGGAGGATGCGTTTGAGCTTGGCATTCATCTCACGGAGGATTTCAACCAGTCCATAGCCCTTGGCCGTCATGCCGTAGAACACTTCCGCAAGCGGCATCGCACCCACCGCAGCCGGCAAGCCATGCCCGGTGAAATCCCCGAGCAGCACCTGCATGTGCCCGGCAGGTGTGTAGGCGGCCAGCATCAGGTCACCGTTGAACAGCGCGTAGGGGGACTGCAGGTAGCGGATATTGCTCGCCCCCAGGCAACCGGCGTGGGCGATCTGATCGAACACCGCCTTAGCGACCCGCTGCTCATTGAGCAGATACTCATGGTGCCTGGCGATCTGGTCACGCTGCTGGCGGACGGTTTCGTGCAACACCCGCAAACGGTTCATGGCGTTGATCTTGGCGGCCAATACCAGCGGATTGTAAGGCTTGGACATGAAATCGTCGCCACCGGCGTCCAGGCAGCGTGCAAGCGCTTCGCCCTCGGTGAGCGAGGTGAGGAAGATGATCGGCACCAGCGATTCGCCGGTCATCGCCTTGATTCTTCGCGCCGCTTCGAAACCATCCATGACCGGCATCATGGCGTCCATCAGAATCAACTGCGGGCTTTCGGCCTTGAACATGGCAACCGCTTCGACACCGTTGCCCGCGCTGAGGACCCGGTGACCCTGCCGCGCAACGATCGTTGAAAGCAGCAGGCGGTCACTGGTGCTGTCATCAGCGATCAGAATGCACAGTTTTTTCGGGGCTGGCTGCACTGGGTATGCTCAATTCGAACAGCTTCGAGAAATTGGAAATGGCCAGAATCTTCAGCACATCAGGCGTGCAGTTGACCAGGCGCACCAGTGCCTTGTCACCGCCAGCGTGATCGCGCAGCAGCAACAGCATCCCCAGCGCAGAACTGTCCAGATAATGCGTACTGCGCAGGTCGACCACGTAGTTCAGTGACTGCGGATAGTCCTCATAGGCAGTGCGAAACGCCTGATGGGAATTGAAATCGAAGCGTCCTTCGATATAAAGGGTCAGCGTCTGGCGATCGTCAGAAAGTTTGGAAGTGACTGTCATGGGAACCTCGAAGTGTTTCATCACCGAGACATTGATAGCGTAGACCAGCCAGAGAGATCACTGCGGGTCTGATTGAGTCAAACGTCAGAATTGTTCATGGCGAGGCAGGCGCTGCGACAACTCGTCGAGCAATTTCTGCTCGCGCTTGTCCTCCAGCCTGCGCGCCTCGTCCATGTAGCGCTGCACCAGCTTGCGCAAGCCCTCTACCCGCGCGTAACAATCCTGCCAAGCGCTGCGCGCCCGATCCAGATTGGCCTTGTGCCATTCGAGACTTTTGTATTGCTGGGCAACGGCGACATCGAGCTGACTGAGAAAGCGCTGGTAACCCAGCAGCCACTGTCCGGAAACCCCGGTACTGCCGCGCTGCAACCATTGCTGCTGGTAATCCTGACGGAACTGGTCAAGCTCCTGCAGTTTGTTGTTGGCGAGGTTGACCTGCCCCTGGAAGTGCCCAAGGCGCTGGGCGGCGGTTCGCTCGGCAGCTTCTGCCATCTCGACCACCGGCGCCAGACGCGCCGCTCGACTCTGGGCCATGGGTTATCAGCCGCCAGGCGCTGGTGCGAAGATCGACGCCAGCGCCTCGCTGCTGCCTTGTATGCTTTCGTTGTCACGCAGGCCCTGGCGCTGGTAGCGCACCAGTACCGGATGCAGCGCAATGGCCATGTCCGTCTCGCGATCGCCGCCTGCTACATAGGCACCCACGCTGATGAGGTCGCGGGTCTGTTGATAACGCGACCACAACTGTTTGAAATGCTGCGCACGCGCCATGTGCTCGGGGCTGACCACTGCAGGCATGACCCGGCTGATGGACGCTTCAATGTCGATAGCCGGGTAATGCCCCTCCTCGGCCAGGCGCCGGGACAGCACGATGTGACCGTCGAGCACACCACGCGCCGAGTCGGCAATCGGGTCCTGCTGGTCATCACCCTCCGACAGCACCGTGTAAAACGCAGTGATCGAACCGCCACCCGCCTCGGCATTGCCAGCGCGCTCCACCAGCTTGGGCAAACGGGCGAATACCGAAGGCGGATAGCCCTTGGTGGCCGGCGGCTCGCCAATGGCCAGCGCGATTTCCCGCTGAGCCTGAGCAAAACGGGTCAGGGAGTCCATCAGCAACAGGACATTCTTGCCCTTGTCACGAAAGTATTCGGCGATTCGCGTGCAATACATCGCTGCACGCAAGCGCATCAGAGGCGCATCATCGGCTGGCGAAGCGACCACCACCGAACGCTTCAGGCCCTCTTCGCCGAGAATGTGCTCGATGAACTCCTTGACCTCACGGCCCCGCTCACCTATCAGGCCGACGACGATGATGTCCGCCTCGGTGAAGCGCGTCATCATGCCGAGCAGCACACTCTTGCCCACGCCCGTACCGGCAAACAAGCCGAGACGCTGACCTCGGCCAACCGTCAATAAACCGTTGATACAGCGAATGCCGACATCCAGCGGCTGACTAATGGGATCACGCTTGAGCGGGTTGATGGTCGGGCCATCCATCGGCACCCAGTCTTCGGCCTTGATCGGCGAGCGACCATCCAGCGGACGACCGGCACCATCGAGCACCCGACCCAGCATGCTCATGCCCATCGGTAGCCGACCGGTGTCGGCCAGCGGCACGACCCGTGCGCCAGGCGCAATGCCGGCCACGCTGCCGACCGGCATCAGAAACACCTTGCCACCGGAAAAACCCATCACTTCGGCTTCGACTTCTACCGGGTGATGACTGTCGTCATTGATGACCACACAGCGGCTGCCCATGGCCGCGCGCAGGCCCTCGGCCTCAAGCGTCAGGCCCACCATGCGCAGCAGGCGGCCTTCCACTACGGGCTGGGCAGGCAGGCTGATCGACTCGGCATAGGAACCGAGGCGCTTGGCGAAACTGGTGCGATCAAGGCGCATCGAGGGTGTCCGCGTCGGATTCGTCAGCAGTGGGCACTGTGCCTGGCGAGGCTTGCAGATCGATACTCAGATCGGCTGCCGCAGGATGGGTTACCTGTTCATGCAACTGGTCGTGCATCTTGGAAATTGCCAGGGCGATGCGCGTTTCGACGCTGGCGTCGATACGGCTATGTTCGGTTTCGATCCGGCAACCGCCCGGCAGCAGGTCTTCGTCTTCGACGATCTTCCAGGACTCCTCGTGACGTTCGCGCATGGCCTTGACCAGCAGGAAGTCCTGAGGGTTTATGAAAATTCGCACATTCTGGGCGCCCATAGGCAAGAGCTTGAGAGCATCGCGCAAGACGCTGGCAATCTGTGCCGAGTCGGTGACCAGCTCACGCTGAATCACCTGACGCGCGATGTGCTCGACCAGATGAATGACAGCCTTTTCGATCTGGGTATCCTGCTCGGCGATAGGTGTCAGCAGGTTGCCCATCAGTTGTTCCAGGCTGGCAACCTTTGCTGCAAGAACGACCTCCGCCTCCTGGCGCACTTTTAGCTGAGTGCTGTGAAAACCTTCCTTTTCACCGGTGGCGAAACCTTCGTTCCAGGCCTCCTGGCGGATACTTTCCAGCTCTTCCAGGGTCAGTGGCTGGACTTCTTCCAGCGGCACTTCTTCCATCTCTGCCGGTTCGTCGACGTGCTCGGGCTCCGGTTCAGGCTCGGGCTCCACGTGCGGATCGAAGCTGGGCAGCGCCCAGATATCGAGCAACCCGGCGTCCTTGGCGCGAATGAGGTCGCTGGCCGATTCTTTATTGGAACTGGACATGAGTCGGCTGAATCCTTAGATCATTTCCTCGCCACCCTTGCCACCGAGTACGATCTCGCCGGCCTCGGCCATACGACGCGCAATGGTGAGGATTTCTTTCTGGGCGGTTTCCACATCGCTGACACGCACCGGACCTTTTGCTTCCAGGTCGTCGCGCAGCAGCTCGGAGGCACGCTTGGACATGTTCTTGAAGATTTTTTCCTTGATCGCTTCGTCCGAGCCCTTGAGCGCCAGTACCAGCACGTCCGAGGATACTTCGCGCAGCAGCGCCTGGATACCGCGATCGTCCACGTCGGAAAGATTGTTGAAGACGAACATGAGGTCTTCGATCTGCACCGACAGGTCTTCGTCGACCTCGCGAATCGAGTCCATGAGCGAACCTTCGATCGAGCTGTCGAGGAAGTTCATGATATCGGCCGCACGCTTGATACCACCCAGTGTGGTACGCGACGTGTTGGCGTTACCGGAGAACTGCTTCTCGAGAATCTGGTTCAATTCCTTCAGAGCCGCTGGCTGTACGGTGTTGAGCGACGACACGCGCAGGATGATATCGAGGCGGACCTTGTGATCGAAATGCCCAAGCACCTCGCCCGCCTGGTCGGCGTCGAGATAGGCGACCACGATGGCCTGAATCTGCGGGTGCTCGAAACGGATCACGTCGGCAACGGCACGCGGCTCCATCCACTTGAGGCTGTCCAGACCGCTGGTATTGCCACCCAGCAGGATCCGGTCGATCAGGCCGTTGGCCTTGTCCTCGCCCAGTGCCTGGGTCAGCATCTTGCGGATATAGCCGTCGGAACCGACGCCAAGGCTGGTCTGATCACCGACGATGTCGACGAATTCGCTCATGACCTCTTCGACCTGCTCGCGATGCACATTGCGCATCTGCGCCATCGCCACGCCGACCTTCTGGACTTCCTTGGGGCCCATGTGCCGGAGCACCTGAGCCGCATCGGTTTCGCCCAGCGAGAGCAACAGTACAGCCGCTTTTTCAACTTTGGAGAGTTTGGCTACCATGGCTCGTTCATTCATCAGTGTTGATCCACTCTTTCACAACCTGAGCCACACGGCCAGGATCCTCAGCCACCAAACTCTTGATTGCATTCAGCTGTGCGTCATAGCCTTCGGTCGGGCTTGGCAGCAGAATGCTCTGCGGGCCGCCCAGGCTTACGCGATCGTTGGACAATTCGCCGTCCAGACCGCCCATGCCACCCAGTTCGGCGTCGCCACCGAAACCTGCCAGTTCCTTGCGCTTGCCGTTGGTGATGTTGTTCAACACCGGGCGCAGTACACCGAACACCAGAATCAGGATGAAGATCACGCCAACAGCCTGCTTGACGATGTCCCAGAACCAGGGTTGCGAATAGAACGACGCTTCAGGCAGCACTTCAGCGCGCTCGCTGGAGAACGGCACGTTGATCACGCTGACGCTGTCGCCGCGGCTGGCGTCGAAACCGACGGCATCCTGTACCAGACGCGTGAAGCGAGCGAGATCCGCCGCGCTCCACGGAGCACGGGTGACTTCGCCATTGGCCGCGTTGGTCTTGACCATGTCATCGACCACTACCGCGACCGAAAGGCGGGTCAGACGGCCCTGCTGCTGCTTGGTGTGACTGATCGAACGGTCCAGCTCGAAGTTCTTGGTCGACTGCACGCGCTTGTCGGCCGGGTATGGCGCCAACGCAGGCTGGCCGGTTGCCGGGTCCATGATCTGCTGACCGTTGGCATCGAGCAGGGGCTGGCCTGGAGCGATAGGGCCGGCGGCACCCGCAGCACCGGCTGCGGCGTTTTGCGGAGCGGTTGCAGGACCGGGAGGCTGATTGCTCAAGGCACCCGGCACACCGCCCGAACTGGAACTGCTGGAACGCTGTTCGTTGACCGACTGCTCGCTGCGCAAGGCAGGCTGGTCAGGGTTGAAGCTTTCGGCGGTCGATTCGACAGCGCTGAAATCAACCACTGCCGAGACTTCGGCCTTATAGCGGTCATTGCCCAGAATCGGCTGCAGGATGTTCTGCACACGCTGGGTCAGCATGCCTTCCATGCGCCGGCTATAGTCGAATTGCTTGCCGGCCATGGTCAGCTCGGAGTTTTCCGCCTGATCGGAAAGCAGAGCGCCCTTCTGGTCGACGACGGTAATTTGCGACTTGCTCAACTCGGGAACACTGGTGGCCACCAGGTTGATGATAGCCATGACCTGACTCGGCTCCAGCGAACGACCGGCGTACAGCTCGACCAGTACCGAAGCGCTTGGCTTGCGGTCATCACGGACGAATACCGAGCTTTTCGGAATTGCCAGGTGCACACGGGCACCCTTGACGTTGTTCAGTGCCGAAATGGTCCGTGCCAGTTCGCCTTCCAGCCCGCGACGATAACGCGTGGCCTCCATGAACTGGCTGGTGCCCAGCCCCTGATCCTTGTCGAGGATTTCGAAACCGATGTTGGCGTCGTTCTGTACCACGCCGGCCTGAGCCAGCTGGATGCGCGCACGCTGCACATCATCGGACTTGACCAGCAGCGCACCGGAGTTCGGCTCGACGGTGTAGTTGATGTTCGCTGCAGTCAGGGTGTCCATGATCTGCTTGCTGTCCATGCCCGCCAGACTGCCATAAAGCGGACGATAGTCAGGCTGCTGGGACCAGAGCACCACGGCGAAGCCGATGGCCACGCTCGCGGCAAGACCGACCATGAGGCCGATCTGACGCAGCATGGTCATTTCGGAAAGATTTTCCAGAAAAGACATACCGAACAACGGTTTTCTTTCGGAAGCGTCCGCTCTTGCAGGAACGGTATCGGCAGCTGCTTCGGCCATGACTCAGTACGTCCCTTAAACCGGCATCTGCATGATGTCTTGGTAAGCTTGAACCAGCTTGTTACGCACCTGGGTCAACGCCTGAAAAGACACGCTGGCTTTTTGCGACGAAATCATGACGTCGGTCAGATCCACGCCGCTCTTGCCGACTTCGAATGCATTGGCCAACTGGCTGGAAGCCTGCTGGGTCTGCGCGACTTTGTTGACGGCCTGGCCAAGCATGTCAGCGAAGCTGCTGGCACCGGCTTCCTGCGCACCGGATACGGGCTTGGGCGCAGACATCGCATCCATCTGCATGGCCCGCATATCCAACATCAAGCGATTAAATTCAACACCTTGGCTCATGGACATATCTCTCGTAAGGCCCGCAAATTTTTGACACTGATTCAGCGGGTACAGAAGGTATAGCAACAACGATGCCAGCTAGATGGCGGCTATTTGCCACACCAGATGAGTGCATCATGTCGCTTGACACGAGTTCGCGCCGCACCGCCCGTATTCATGGGCCGCCGGGATTATTTCAGGCTTGTATCACAGCAAAAATATTCAGTGACCGCCGATCGGGAGCGGCAATCAGTGTGCTTCGTTCATGTGGCAAACAGATAGGCTTCCACGTCCATTCCGGCGTCACGCATCTGCGCCAGCTTGTAACGCAATGTACGCGGGCTGATACCCAGGCGTTCCGCAGCCTCCTTGCGACGTCCCCGTTCAGAACGCAGGGTGTCGATGATCATTTGAAACTCGTGACGCCTGAGGTCATCGCCCAGCGCGCCGGCAGATTCCGGACTGACAACGGCACCTGCATTCTCCGCCGCAGTAATGACGGTCACAGCCGCGGCAGCCTCGACCGGTGCGGCAACAGGCAGGCTGGTGACCGGCCCGGACAGACAGAAATCCTGCGCCTGAATCACCCCGCCCTGCTGCAGAATCAAGGCTCGCTGCACGGCGTTATCCAGCTCCCGCACATTTCCGGGCCATGGATAGCTCACCAGACACTGCTGCGCTTCGGCGGAAAGGCGAACCGGCGCGTGCTTCATTTTATTGACGTGCTTGGCCAGAAGCCGCTCGGCCAACGGCAGAATATCGGCAGTCCTTTGACGCAACGCCTGCCATGCCAATGGAAATACCGACAGGCGATAAAACAGATCCTCACGAAAGCGCCCCGCCGCCACCTCACCCGCCAGATCGCGGTTGGTGGTCGCCACGACGCGAATGTCCAGAACGATCGGCTTGCGCGCGCCCACGCGCTCGACTTCGCGTTCCTGCAACACACGCAGCAACTTGGCTTGCAGCCCCAGAGGCATCTCGGAAATCTCGTCCAGCAGTATCGTCCCGCCGTCCGCCTGCTCGAACTTGCCAGCCTGGGCCGCAATCGCGCCGGTAAACGAACCCTTTTCATGACCGAATAACGTGGCTTCCAGCATATTGTCCGGAATCGCCGCACAGTTGATCGCAATAAAAGGCTTATCGGCACGGGGCGAGTTTTGATGAATGAAACGCGCCAAGACCTCTTTACCGGTCCCGGACTCGCCGGAGATCAGCACGGTGGAGTCGCTTTTTGCTACGCGGCTGGCCAGGTTCAGCAACTGGATACTGGCAGGCTCGACGGCAATCGGCCCGTCGCGCTCGGCAGGCTCCAGACGTCCCAGTGCATGCCGCGCAACCAGCGCGATCAGCGCCTTGGGCTCGAAGGGTTTGACCAGGTAATCCGCTGCGCCCTGGCGCATGGCGTCGACCGCACGCTCGACCGCGCCATGTGCGGTCATCAGCAGCACCGGCAATTGCGGATGCCGGCTGCGCAACAGACTCAGCAGCTGGTGACCGTCCATGCCCGGCATGTTGACGTCACTGATGACCAGACTGAATGGCTGCGCCTCAGCGGCCACCAGCGCCTCTTCGGCGGAACCAACCGCCTGATAGTCATAACCAGCCAGCTCGAGGGTTTCCCCAAGCGCTTCCCGGAGCGAACGGTCATCCTCGACCAGCAGCACATTGATCGGCATCAGTTATTACCTGTCGAACTGCAAGCCGGGATCAACGGCAGGCTGATAATGGCGCAGGTACCACGGCCGACCCGCGACAAATAATGCACGCGTCCCTGATGCGCACGCGACACTGCCGTCACTACGGCCAGACCAAGCCCTGTGCCGGTGGTCTTGGTGGTAAAGAACGGTTCACCGATGCGCGCCAGCGCTGCCTTGTCAATGCCGCTGCCGTTATCGCTGAAGCAGATCCGCAGCTCATTGCCGCGGCTGTAGGCGTGGACTTTCAGCAGCGTCCGGCCAGCGCTGGCCTGGACAGCGTTTTCAATCAGATTGAGCAGTGCGCCGACCAGTGTGTCGCGATTGCACAGCAACTCGCCATCGATGCTGTCGCACTGCCAGCGCACCGACACGCCCTGAACATGCGTCGCAGCAGCATTTTGCAGCGCCTGAAACAGAGCACCGGGCGTCAGGCGATCCGTCAGCGGCAGCTCGCCCCGGGCGAACACCAGCATGTCGCGAACCTGATGCTCCAGCTCATGCAAACGATCCTTGAGCCGCGCGGCGAAACGCTGCTGGGTTTCGACCGGCAGTTCCTGCTCGGTCAAATGGCTGGCGTAGATCATCGCAGCGGACAACGGTGTACGAATCTGATGCGCCAGAGAAGCGACCATACGCCCCAGTGAAGACAGACGCTCGTGACGGGCCAGCTGTTCCTGAAGATGACGGGTTTCGGTCAGGTCATTGAGCAATACCAACTGACCCGGCTCGGCATCCAGTGAGCGCGTGGCAATGGAGAGCCTGCGACCGTCCTTGAGGGAGACTTCGTGACCGTCGTCCTCTCGGGGGGCAAAGCAACGGCTGATCACATGACGCCAGAGCATGCCCAGCAGCGGCTGCCCGAGCAGATCGATGGCAGCAGGGTTGGCTTCGCGCACGACGCCCATGCCATCAATGACGATCACCCCGCCAGGCAACAGATCAAGCAGATTCTGCAGACGGTTGGCCAGGCGTTCTTTTTCCGCCAGCTCCTGAAGGCGCTGGGCGCCGGCATGAGCCAGTTCGCCCTTGAGTTCGGTGACGCGCGCTTCGAGCAAGCCGTAGGAATCGGTCAGTTGCGCCGACATTTGATTGAACAGCGAGAATGCCTGCTCAAGCCCCTGACGACTTTCCAGCTCCGGGGAGTACTGAGCCTGAACAGATAGGGCGGAAGTCAGCTGGGCGGCCTGGGACATGATTCATCTCTCTCGTGGCTAACCGTCAGTAAACGGTGTGTTAAGAGAGACTTAGCAATCCCCGTGCCTAAAAAAAACCCCTGAAAAATCAGGGGCTTGGTTTTTGGCACAAAAAACCGGCGTCAATCATCTGCCTGTTCATCGCCCTCACGACGGCTCATACCGTACTTGCGCATCTTCTCGACCAGCGTGGTACGACGAATACGCAAGCGCTCCGCAGCGCGGGCAACGATACCGTTGGCGTCGTCGAGCGCCTGCTGGATAAGGCCCTGCTCCAGACCACCGAGGTAGTCTTTCAGATCGAGCCCTTCAGGCGGCAGCATCGCGCCGGAAGCGAAGTTCGGCGTATTGCTGTTGATCGCCACACGCTCTTCGATCTCGCTGCGCATGCTGTCGACCATCTGCTCGTCTTCGTCGTCGACGTAGCGAAACTTCTTTGGCAGTTCGGCCACGCCGATCACGCCGTACGGGTGCATGATCGCCATGCGCTCGACCAGATTGGCCAGCTCACGAACGTTGCCCGGCCAGGCATGGCGACACAGCGACATGATGGCGGCGGAGTTGAAGCGAATCGAACCGCGCTTCTCGTGTTCCATGCGCGAAATCAATTCGTTCATGAGCAGCGGGATGTCTTCGACACGCTCGCGCAACGGCGCCATTTCGATCGGGAACACATTGAGACGGTAGTAAAGATCTTCGCGGAAGCTGCCCAGCTCGATCATGGTCTCGAGGTTCTTGTGCGTCGCGGCGATGATGCGCACATCGATACTTTGCGTCTTGTTGCTGCCCACACGCTCAAAGGTGCGTTCCTGCAGGACGCGCAACAGCTTGACCTGCATCGGCAGCGGCATGTCGCCGATTTCGTCGAGGAACAAGGTACCGCCGTTAGCCAGCTCGAAACGGCCGGCACGGCTGGTGATCGCGCCGGTAAACGCGCCCTTCTCGTGTCCGAACAGCTCGCTTTCGAGCAGTTCGGCCGGAATGGCACCGCAGTTGACCGGCACGAACGGCGCATCACGACGCTTGGAGTGATAGTGCAGATTACGCGCAACCACTTCCTTGCCAGTGCCCGACTCGCCCAGAATCAGTACGCTGGCATCGGTGTCGGCGACCTGCTGCATCATCTGCCGCACGTGCTGAATCGCGCGGCTGGTACCTACCAGACTGCGGAACAGGTTCGGTTCACGATGACGGCCGCGCTCGCGAGCCTGGTCGTACATCTCGCGATAGACCTGGGCACGGTGCAGCGAATCGAGCAGCTTGCTGTAGCTGGGTGGCATTTCGAGTGCGGAAAGGACTCGTCTGCGCAAATCCTCGGGCAATTCGACAGAAGAATTTTCGCTCATCAGCAGCACAGGAAGGAACTCATCCCATGCCGCGATGGTCTTAAGGAGCCCTTGCAAACTACCCGGCGCGTTTACGCTACCGACCAGTACGCAGAGTACTTCTCGTGGAGACGCCAGAGAGCCGACCACCTGCTGCCAGTCCTGACTGGAACAGGAGAGATTTTCTTCGCCAAGAAAATTCAGGATCACCGCCAGATCCCGGCGGCGCTGGCTATCGTCATCGATTAGCAGAATCTTGATTTCACGCCACATGCAATAGCAACTTCCCTAGTCAACTCAATGCCCATGATTGGGGGGCAGCTTGGCTTTCTCAGCTGTATAAACCTTGAGACGCCAGAAAATAGTAAACATCACTAGTTAAGTCAAAAAAACGGACACAGTCAAATTTATGGCGAAATTCTTGTCGAACAATAAAAATGACAATTAAACATTAACCAAACAGATGGTATACCTTCGTCGCGCTCTTCGCATTCTGGATTTGAGTCATTTCTTCGACAACCGCTTGACGCTCGCCGGTTGCAACATCAATCAGCTGCCTGTAGACACCCAATAACTCCTCAAGGTTGCTGCGCAATGCAGGTTCGTCGTCAGGCGCTTCGCTGACCACCGCGTCGACGCATTCGCGGCACGCCAGGTCCAGCTTGACGATAGCCTCCCAGTCACGATCTGCCAGCGCACCTACCAAGGCTTCGCGGGTTTCTTCGATACGCTTGAGCGCAGCACTCATTATTGTTCTCCTCAGACCAGCAGATTATTGCAAGGTGCCGATAGCGTCCCAGCCTTCCTTGACGGTGATCAACAGGCCGGCGACTTCATCGAGTATCTTCTGATCATTGCGAGCGTTGGCTTCCGCCAGGCGCGTCATCATGTAGTGATAGAGACTGTCCTGTCTGAGCAGCGTGTCACTGGGTGAGTTCTCCAGATCCAGCCCCTCGCGCAGGCCGCCAACGATGTCGATGGCCTTGCTGATGAGCACGCCCTTGCTGGCGATATCCTTGCGCGCCATGGCGCCCTTGGCCTGAGCAATGCGGTCGAGGCCACCTTCCATCAACATTTGAACCAGACGATGAGGACTGGCCTCCGAGGTCTGAGCCTGGGAGCCGATCTTCTGATACTGCCGCAACGCTAACATCGGATTCATAATGGGCCTCGTAACAAATCCAGAATACTGATACTCAAGCTATCGACGCAGTGCGCAGAAACTTTAGCCCAAAAGCAGAAACCCGACACAGAGTCGGGTTCCTGGTACTTCTGCACTCATTTTTTACGAGGCGTTTTTCTGGGCGTTCATCGCATCGAAAATCGAAGTAATGCTTGAAGCCGTTGCCTTCAACTGACCGACCACGAGGTCCATTGCGTTGTATTTCTTGGTGAGGGTTTCCGTCAGCGTAGTTATACGACGGTTGAGCGCTTCCTGATCACTGGCCAGTCGCGTCTGCACTTTATTCAGGCTGGTGGTCTTGCCAGCCAGAACGCCATCAGCTTTGGTATACGGCTCAAGCGCAGTGTTCATGCGTGCGATCAAGCCACCCGAGCTCGTGCCGTCAGCATTGGTCACGCCGGTGAACATCGCCTGAATCTGACTGCCCAGCTTCTTGTCACTCAACGCTGTAGTCAATTCGGTGGTGTTCAACGTCAACTTGCCGTCAGACTGTTGAGTCTTGATCCCCAACTGCGCCAGGGAACTCAAGCCGGCATTCGACGTAGCCGTGGAAATCTGATCACGTATCGTTGCCAGCAGCGCACGCGGCGTGGAGTCGCCGGTCAGCGCAGCGGCCGTGTATTTACCCTGACTGTCGACAGTACCCTTGGTCAACGACGACACCAGTGAAACCAGCGTGTTGTAGGAGTCGACGAATGACTGCAATGAGGTTTTCAGACCATCGGTGTTGGTGGCTACCGTGACCGTGGTCGATGCCGAAGCAGCAGAAGAAGCGCTAGGCGCGACCAGCTCGAATGTCAGACCGGAAATCGCCGTGCTCACGGTGTTGGTCTTGCTGGTCAGACTCAGGCCATCGACCGTGAATGCGGCGTCCTTGGCGACATCGGTAATCGCACCAGCGCCGGTACTGGATTCACTCATCAACTTGGTGCCATCGATGTTGAGTGCTTCCTGGCCGGAAGCACCCGTCACCGAAATATCACTGCCCTTGCCGGTCGTGGTCGAACTGAACACCAGCCTGGAACCGCTGTCGTCGTTGATGATGTTGGCGGTGATGCCCTTACCCTGCAGCGTCGAGTTGATCTTGTCGCGCACTTCCTGCAGCGTCGAGGTCTTGTCGATCGCCACGTTGTAATCAGTGCCATTTTGAGTGATTTTCAGAGTACCACTCGGAATAGCACTCGACTGCGACGAGCTCAGCGCGGCGGTAGCCACCTTCGAAGGCGTTGCCAGCTGGCTTATATTAATCGCATAAGTGCCGTTGACTGCCGTATTACCGGCGGTCGCCTTGACCACTGACTCGTTGGCCGATGTGGCAGCGAAACCCTGAAAGGCAGGCGTGGTGGAACTGGCCAGGGTATCCAGTGTTTTCTGAAACGCAGCCAAGGCCGACGTCAGCTGACTGACACCCGACAGCGATGCGGTCGTGGAGGCGCTCTGCTTGTCGATCTGGTTTTGCTTGGGCGCTTTTTCAGCACCGACAAGGCCTTCGACGATGGCGGAAATTGCCAGACCCGAACCCAGGCCTGTTGTAGAGGTAATCGGACTTGCCATGGTGCTTCTCCCTTCAAGAATGCTGCGGGGTTCGCTGCCCTTTCAAAAGGCGAGTGACCCGACAACACATACCGTACCGGCGATCAGGCCTTGGCGCGGAACAACAAACTGTTCGCATCACTCAGGCTATCGGCCAGCTTCAGGATTTCTGCATTGGGAATCTGTCGTACTACTTCACCGGAATCACTTGCAATCACTTTGACAATGACTTTGCCAGAATCTTCGTCGATCGAAAACTCAAGATTGCGCTTGACCTCGTGAAAGAATTTCTGGATGTCCTCAGCGGCTGCCTTGACTTTGGCATCGTCCTTGGAATCATCCTTGTGCAGACCGGAGCCTTTACTTTCGGCCGTGGCGGCAACGCGCTCGACGGACGCCTTATCGGCAGGCTTGTCAACGGACGCGTCCGGCACAAGGGCCTGACTCGCCGGTTGAACGGCCGGATAAGTCACGTTCAACTTCACACTCATATCCATGACCATCACCTCAGAAAGCAAAAAAGCGAGAGAGCACTGTTAAGTACTCCCCCGCTAAAACTCACGCCGATATTACTGAAGCAGTTTCAGTACAGCGGATGGCAGCTGGTTAGCCTGAGCCAGAACAGAGGTGGAAGCCTGTTGCAGGGTCTGTTGCTTGGTCAGCTGTGCAGTTTCAGCAGCGAAGTCGGTATCCTGGATACGACCCAGTGCAGCACTGGCGTTTTCGTTGATGTTCTGCAGGTTGGAGATGGTGCTGGTCAGACGGTTTTGTGCAGCACCGAGATCAGAACGCGTGCTGTTGATGGTCTGCAGAGCCGAGTCGATAGCGGCCATTGCAGCAGAGAAGTTGGTCTCTGCAGCAGCACTGTCGGAACCGACGATGGTGATGGCCGAACCGACACCCAGGGTGTTTGCGTCAAAGCTGGCGCTCAGAGTCAGAGTGATCTGGTTCGAGGCGCCGGAGTTGGAGCCAACCTGGAAAGTCATGGTGCTGGCAGAACCGTCGATCAGGTTTTTGCCGTTCAGGTTGGTGCTCTGAGCGATACGGGTCAGTTCCGAACTCATCTGAGTGAATTCTTTGTTCAGCGCAACGCGGTCAGTGTCGCTGTTGCTGTCGTTTCGCGACTGAACAGCCAGTTCACGCATACGTTGCAGAATGTTGGTCGACTCTTGCAGCGCGCCTTCAGCGGTCTGAGCAATGGACATACCGTCGTTGGCGTTTTTGATCGCCATGGTCTGACCTTTGATCTGCGAGTTGATCTTGGTGGCGATGTTCAGGCCAGCAGCGTCGTCTTTGGCGCTGTTGATTTTCAGACCGGAAGACAGACGAGTCATCGAGGTCGAAAGCGCGTCGGAAGCGCGACCCAGGTTCTTCTGGACGTTCAACGATGCTACGTTGGTGTTTACTGTTAAAGCCATGATGAATTCCTCGTTGGTTTGGTACTACGTGGCTTCCGGCCCCTGCAAGCGCCGGGTGTGCCTAGAGAACCTTCGTAATAGTTATCGTCGCGATGGCAGGTTGCTTGAGTGTTTTTTTTTAATATTTTGCCATCATCGTGACACCCCTTATAAAACAAGGGTTTGGGGGCATAAACCCGCGACGCAACAGAGAGAAATTCATGACAGTCAGAAGTGGCGACAGGCGAGCGCGTTGTGCCACGAAGTTAAAAGTGTGACGTGGATCACTATTTAATTTAAAAACGCCCGGGGAGTTATCCGCAGGCGTTCTTTGTAAGACGAGGCGAACTCAGTCTTTATAGATAATTGCAGAGCCCCAGGACAGCCCCACACCAAAACCACTCAAGGCGACCCGCTTCCATGAAGAGCCGAGCACGTGCTTTTCGATCAGCAGCGGAATGCTCGATGACACGGTGTTGCCGGTTTCGACCATGTCCTTGAGAAACTTCTCGGGCTTGTCTTCGAAGCGCCGCGCGACCGCATCGACGATCGCGGCACTGCCCTGGTGAATACAGAAGGCATCGATATCGTCAGGCGTCAGATCCGACTCGGCCAATAGCTCATGCAGATGCGCTGGCACTTTCAACAGTGCGAAGTTGAACACCTGGCGACCGTTCATGAAGAAAATGCCGTTGCTGACCTTGAGATGTGGCGCGCCGGAACCATCGGTACCGAATTTCGCCTTGCCCAGCTGCCATTCGGCCCCCTCGCCCATCCAGGTGGCCGTCGCCGCGTCACCGAACAGCATGGTGGTGTTGCGGTCTTCCGGGTCGACAATTTTCGAATACGGGTCGGCAGTGATCAACAAGCCGTTTTTCAAGCCTGCCGCTTCCATGAAGCCCTTGATCGCATAAATGCCGTACACATAGCCGGAACAGCCCAGCGATATATCGAATGCAGCGACGTTGGTCGACAGCCCCAGCTTGTCCTGAACGATGGCTGCGGTATGCGGCAGCCCTTCCTCGTCGCCATTCTGGGTGACGACGATCAGCACATCGATGCTTTCGCGCTTGAGCTGCGGATTATTGGCAAACAGTGTGTTGGCTGCCTCAACGCACAGATCCGAGGTTTCCTGGCCGGCGTCTTTGCGCGGCAGGAAGGTGGAGCCGATTTTCCCAAGGATGAATTCTTCATCCTTGCCGAATTTGGCGCCTTGAGCGTAGTTATCAACACCTGCAACAGGCACGTAACTCGCTATGCTTTTAATGCCAATCATCATGGCTTCCCGATGAGTAAACAGGTCATTTTTCGTCCCGACGAAATCGGGGCGCTACCGAATAGGGGTGATTTACGGACATTTTCAGGGCGCTTGGCAGGTTAAAGCAAGTCAGGCGCATGTCGCTCCCTGTAAAACAATACAGTGGAGATGCACTTTATGACCTGCAGGTCACTCCCGTCTGCATGCTTTAGGATAATTTGCGTCGAGGGGACATGCACTGGATCCTGGCCTGAAGCTTACTACGAGGAAGCCTTCAAGGCAGCGAACCGGCCGCGAGGCAGCCGGTTTTACGAGGGTAAACGACTCAAACGGCCAGAGTGAAGCCCTTGCCGTGGAGATCCAGATTGACGTTGTAGGCTTCATCCTGCGCGAACTGCGCTGACCACTTGTCCATCAATGCTTCGCGCGCCTGCTGCGGGCCATGCAGCACACCGGAATGCACCACCTGCACATGCGGCGTCCATACGGTCAGGTAGCCGGCTTGCGCAGCCTTGAGGCACAGGTCGACATCGCCCAGCGCTTCGGCGAATGCCTCTTCATCCAGGCCGCCCACGGCGTTGTACAGCTCCTTGGCAATCATCAGGCAGGCCGATGACACGGCAGAGTAGTTCTGCTCGACCACCAGGCGCTGCATGTAGCCGGTGGCGGTCTTCGGCTCGCCGACAAACCCCGAACCCACGCCGCCATTCAGTCCCAGCACCAGACCAGCCTGAGTCACTGCACCTTCGCCATCCACCAGCTTGGCGCCTACCACGCCCACTTCCGGGCGCTGCGCCTGGTTGAGCAGTGACTCGATCCAGCCGACATTGACGATCTGACTTTCGGCATCCAGCAGGATCAGGTATTCGCCACCGGCTTCCTGGCTGATCAGATTATGCAGCGCTGCAGGACTCATGCGCTGTTCGGCACGGAACACCCGCACGCGACCCGACACTTGCTCCTGCCGGTCAAGCCAGGTCGACAGTTCGGCAGAGGTGCTGGCGTTGTCACCGATCAGCACTTCATAACGCTGATAGCGGGTGCGTTGCAGAATGCTTTGCAGACAGCGCTGCAATTCGGGCAGGTTGTCCTGGCTGTGCAGCAGGATCGAAACTACCGGCCGATGAGCGTGGCGATAATCGATCTTGTAGGTGCCAGGCTGCGCCGAGCTGACTTCCGCCTGATAACCGCGCTTGCCAAGGTGGCGCTTGAGCGCTTTCTGTTCGTCCGGATTGTCTTTCAGCTCGGGCGCATCACAGATCAGCAGCGGTTCGCTGAGATGGGCCAGGCCGCTCATGCCGCCCTGCTCGATCAGACGCAGCAACAGATCGAATTCCAGCGCCTCGGGAAACTCGCGCGAGTAACCACCCGCCTCGACCAGCAATTCGCGACGCACCAGCCAGTGACGGGCCATCAGTGCCGGCAGGCTTTGCAGCAGATCAAGATTGAAGCCGGGACGGAACACCGAGGTCAGCGTGCCATTGGCTTGACGCTGAATCTCGTCCACGGCAACAGCCCGGCACTGCGCCGCATCGATCAGCTCAGCGCTGGCCAGCAGCAGACCGCTGCGGGTGAACTCTTCGCCGGCCTGTGCCAGCATCAGCCAGTCGCTGGGCGACTGTTTGACGACCTGATTGATCTTGTCGACGTAGTTGCTTTCGGTGACTTTCACAAAGTGCAGGGTATTGTGCAGCGTGGTCACGGCTGGCAATTCCCCGGTGGTGAACACCACCACCCTGAAGGCCTTGTAATGACTGTTGATCAGGCTGTCGAACGTGGCCTGCAGCTTGAATACGTCCGCGTCCAGGTCCAGCAACAGGATACCGATCTGCGACCCGGCCGGTTTGCTGGCGAGCTTGTCGCTGATCTGCTTGAGGGCCTCAGGCGCCGGATCACGCGAATCGAGCCAGTTGAGCAGTTGACCGGAAGCCATGCCATCGAGCAGCCGACCGTTGTCGAAAGCGGATGCCGCCTGCAGACGCTGGCTCCAGGCCGAAACCATTTCGATCTGCTTTTCACTGTCCTTGCCTTTGCCGCTGATCAACTCCGCGATCAGGCTCTGCACAACACCCTGGTTGAAGGCGTAGGTTTCGTAGGCGTACCACAGGCGGCTGATGCGCGCTTCAGCATCCGGGTTGCTCTGCTCGCGCAACAATTCAGCCTGCTTGAGCAGCACCGCTTCCAGCCCTTCAAGCTGCAAACGACCCGCTGGCATGAGGTGGATCAGGAATTCGATTCTGGCCAGCTCATCGAACAACGCCTGGTTGTAGAACGGCATTTCGACAAACTGACGAGGCTCGAACAGCGCGTCCGATTGCTCAAGGCCGACATTCCACACCGCGCTGATGATTTTCTCATCGCCCTGGAAGCCCTGAGTCTTGAGGCATTCGCCCATGGCGGCAAGGCCGGCCTGAATCTTCTGCTCGCCCTGTGCGCCTTCGAAGCCCGAGCCTACGCCGAGCAGCGCGACCAGTTTCTTGGCGAACGCATCGCGGGATGCTCTGGCCTTGGGATCGGTGTGCCTGACGGCGGCGGCAATGGCCAAGCCATGGCGTAGCTCGGCCTGCTTGCCCGAGGTGAAGTGCAGTGCATAAGGGATTGGCAGGATGCGCAGGCGGGCCGCCGCAACCAGATAGTTCATGTGGCCGATTTCCTGCCAGTGCAGCTCGGTGTCATCGTTAACCGAGGTGAACCACTGCTGCGCCAGTTCCGTGCGCGTCACTGCGCTGAGCAGCGACAGACTTTCGCTCATGAAACCCAGAACCCGCTCGCCCGCGTCCTCCGAGGCATAGTCTTCGCAGGTTTTGCGATCGCGGCGGAAATAATCTACCTGACCGACCTGCGCCTGATAGCTCAGGCTGTAGCCCTGACAGGCACCGTAGGTCGGGTTGGCCTCAAGAAAGCTCAGCGCTGCGCGCAGTGCATCAGGCAGTAAAAAACTGTCGACCGGAGCCTGAACCACGAAGGGCGTGGTCACCTGCTTGAGCCCCTCTGCCACCCTGACGCCAAGGCTGGCACTGGCCAGCGCGTCACTGTGCAGGTAATGCAAGCCAGCGCTTGCGGCAATTTCCGCATCAGGCCGGGCCGACGCATCGACCACTATCAGGTTGCAAGGAAACTCGCTGTAATACTTCAAGGCGCGGCGCAGAAAGTCTGGCTGGTCCCTGGCCATCAACAGCAGGGTCAGACGCTGATTCAAAGCGGTGTGTTCATTTCCCGAATGGCTTTGCATGATCTTTCCTTATAACGAATCGATTGCGCCTTCAACCGCAGCGGGCGTTGAAGCAAGAGCGTAGCGTGGCCGCGCCAGCGGGCAACCGCTGGTGCGTGTTCAAACGGATCGGATCAGTCCGGCAACCAGCCGTTGGCCCAATATTGCAGGTTTTCGCCGCGCAACATGAAGTCACGCAGTACTGTCTCGCGCAACTCGTCGCCCATGCGGTAACTGGCATTGGGGTCGGACAAGTGCATGCGGATCGCCTGCAACCACTCTTCGGAGCTGTTGGTGTACACCCGGGTTGCCGGCAGATGGCCGCGATACGCCTCGGTGTCGGAACAGATCACCGGGTAGCCGCACGCGCCGTACTCAAGCAACCTGAGGTTGCTTTTGCAGTCATTGAAAATATGGAATTCCAGCGGTGCCAACGCCAGATCAAGGTTCAGGCTGGCGAGCTTGGCCGGGTAGGTTTTCAGGCTGACCCCCGGATGGAACTCATGGATGTAGGGCTTGAGCAGATCCGGGCACATGCCGAAGAACACCCACTCGACTTCATCAGCCAGTTCGCGCACCACATCGGCAATCAGCTCCAGATCCCCGCGATGGCTGGTTCCGCCGCCCCAGCCGATACGCGGCTTGTCCGAGCTGCGACGCTGAGTCCTGAGGTTGCTCCACAAGTGGGTCGCCAGCATGTTCGGCACGACGCGAATGTCGCTGTGCATACTCGACAGCGCCTCGGCCAGCGGGTGAGTCGACACGACCACACGGTCACACAGGCCTATACCCTTGCGCAGCATGGCGCCGATGTTGTCCGGCATGTTGCGCTTGTGCTCGTTGCGCTCGGGGACATCGGCGATGTAGTCATCAAGCTCGAAAATACGCATGGCATTGGAGTAGTTCTTCGCCAGCTCGATGTCCGGGACCTTGGCTTCTGTGTAACGCCCCTGGAAAACGATGACATCTGGCGACTGGCGCTCTATTTCGACGGGCGTTGCGGTCTCGTAAGTCATCCGGCCAACCACCCGCCCGGCCGCCATCAACTCCAGCAGGGGCTGGCTGACCCGGTAGTGACCCACCGCCGAGGAGTTGACCGCCATACCGAAAATGAAAGGCAGATGGCGGGTGCAAAACGGGCTCCAGCCCGTCAGCAGACCAGGGTCCAGGGTGAACGACAGCGCCTCGTTGAGGTACAGGTTGGGGTTGTAGGCCTGATCCCTGGCCATCTTCGGCAGCCACTTCTGGAAGAACGATTTCTGCTCGTTGTCGAGTACCTGACGAGACGTCTCGTTACGTTCGGCGGCAGCAGGCTCAGCCAGTACCAGCGATGAATCCGGGGTACCGACGATCAGGTAACCCTCGCGCCCGACGCGCATGCACAGGTCCAGGTCCTGCAGACCCTGGGTGAAGGTCGCCGCCTCCAGTGCGCCAACAGCGTCGAACACGTCCTTGCGCACCATCAGGCAATTGCCGCTGACCGCGCTCCAGTTCTGGGTCAATTGCAGACGCTGCATGTAGCCGCTGGCCCCTGCGGGGAAATTGATGAACGGCCGACCGGCCAGGCCATCCATGCCCATGACCATGCCGGCGTACAGAATATTGCCTTGCGGATTGAGAATACGTGGGCCGACGATCCCGACCTCGGGGCGCTGGGCATGGTGGATCAGCCCCTGCAGCCAGTCCGCCTGATGAATCAGGGCATAGGCGCTGAGCATCAGCAGATAATCGCCACGCGCCTGACCGGCGGCATGATTCTGGGCGGTTGCTTCGCTGCCAGCCTCGGACAGGGAAAAAATCCGCAGCTTGTCGCTGCCCAGCTCACTCATCGCCGTGAACCATGCCCGGGCTTCGGCGCTTTCGCTGGCGTTGTCGACGATCAGGACTTCGTAATTCGGGTAGGTGGTGTTGCTGAGCAGACTGTCTATGCAGCGCTCCAGGGCGCCCAGTTGATCCCTGGCGGTGATGATGATCGACACCAGAGGCAGCGACGGGTGAACGTACTCGATGCGATTGAGCAACGGCAACTGATCGTGATGAATCACGTGTTCTCTGCCGATCCGTGACAGGTGGGCTGCAACCAGAGGCTCGCTGTGCTTGATGACACCAGGCAGTGACAGCCAGTCAGCGAATGCCAGACGCGACTCGACCTGCACTTCGGCGATGTGCTCGATACTCTGCGGCCCTGCCCCCTCGACCAGGCGCCAGATCACATCGTGCGGGGCGAGCTCATCGAAGGCCGGATCGAAACCGCCCATGTCCAGCAGATTTCGACGTTCGAACGCCAGCGTGCGCCCGACATAGGGATAGGCACGCAGCAGGTCCAGGTTGAATCCGGGTTTGAAAATCGGCTCTCTGGACTCGTCCTCGACCAGCGCGCCTTCGTCGCTGTAGACACACAGCAGCCCGGGAGTCTGAGCGATACGCTCCGCCAGAATCAGCAGCGCTGGCTGCGTCAGCCGGTCACCGGAGCGCAACAGGTAGACCCAGTCGGCACTGTCCAGCAGTGGCAATACTTCGTTCAGTTGCCGAGCCCAGTCCGGCTGCAGAGAAAAACGCAGCACCTGCGGATCGTCGACACTGGCATTGGTCAGCACCACCACAGAGTCTGCGGCATAGTCCTGTTCGGCCAGACTGCGCAAGGTGATATCGAGGGCCTCGGCATCGCCATCCGCATCGATGATCACCGGCACGATACGTGGCTGCCAGGCCCAACTGACGATGCGCTGTTCCAGCAACTTTTTTTGCGGCTCGGAAAACCGGCGGCAGGACAGCCACTCGGTGTAAAGCTCTGCGTAGCTGTCACTGCTGCTGCCGACGCGGCTCATCATGATGCCCTGGCGACCAGCCATCACCCCGTAGAGGCCGACCTCATCCCACTCGCGCGGTTCTTCGTGCGCGCGGCGCAGAGGCAGAAAACGCACCCAGCCCTGGGCCGGTGCGTCTTCGCCGCTACGCGCCTTGAGCATTTCGTTCAGCCAGCCCCATTCGGTGGTGGCTTTCTGGTACATATCGCCCTGACTGCTCAAGCGCCCCGGGTGCAGGCGTTCGGTGCTCTGGATACTGTGCAGCACAACCAGATTGCCGCGTCGCAGCAGGCAGATGAACAGCGTGAAATCCAGCAGCGCGACGAAACCCTGCGGCAGCGCAATGGACGGCAGGTATTCTTGGACATCGGCGCGACGCATCAGCGCGCCACTGAAGCCGCCCAGATAATTGCGTGGCGTGCGCTCGAAAATCGCCAGCATGTCCTCGCCCTTGAACACAGCGTCGTAGGGCACCAGACCAACGTTTTCCATGCGGGCCGGCAGGACATAATCATCGACGTCCACCAGATGGCGTTTGCTGACGACGAGCTGGACATCCTTATAGGTATCGAGGGTTTGCGCCTGATGCGCAACGCAATAGTTATAGAGGCGGTCGTCATCGCAGAGAAACTTGATGTACTCGCCGCTCGCCTGCTCCAGACACTTGAGCAGATTACCCTGAAACCCCAGGCGCTGAGGATTGCGCAGGTAACGGGCCCGGTCGCTGTCGGGAGCCACCAGTTCGTCGAAAATCGCCTTGATCTCGTCGCTACGGCAATCGTCACAGACGATGATTTCGAGATTGTCGTAGACCTGGTCGAGCGCACTTTGCAGCGCTGCGCGGAAGAAGCGCGGATTGAAGGCGGGAATGACGATACTGACGAGGGGGACTGAATTCACTATGACTGACTCGCGAGCGGCTGGGGGCCCTTCAGTCGAGTGGCCCCCCTCACCGCTGAAAAAAGACGGCGGATGCTCAACGTCAGAACTCAAAGCTGACTGAACAGGTTCAACTTGGATAGCATGGTAAACACCTGCTGAGAAGCGTCCAGCATGGTTTTCTGCAATGTCAGGCGCGTGGTCGCCTCGACGATGTCGGCGTTTACGTAAGTGCCTTGCTCAGTGGTGTTGTTGCCTTTGAGCAGATCGTTGGTCGTACCTTGGGCGGTTGCCGCCAGCTGACGCGCACCGCCACTGGAACGTGCTGTAGAAGCTTGTTCGATGGAGCTGCTCATGTTGCCCAGCGCCTTGTTCAGCGCCGCCGTCATATTCTGCGAGGCCACCAGGTTGCCATCGGTGGGCGTCGACAGGGCTTTGATCGCCGCTGTCAGCGTATTGAGAATGTTCTCGGTCTGATGCGTGCCAGACTCGACGATGAACTGATCGCCGGCAGCCGGTGTGCCGCTGATATTGAAGTTCACCCCGGAGGCGTTGGCCGTCGAGCCGCTCATGGTGCCGCTGGACACTGGCTTGCTGCTACTGGTCAAGGGCGCAGCATACAGGTCGTAATCGGTCGGGCTGGTGAACTTGAGGATTGCGCCTTCTGTGGGGAAGGTATTGTTGAACGCGGTACGGTCCGCAGCGGTATTGCCCACGGCAGAGCTGCTGACGGTCGCCGTCGAGGTATTGCCGGCGCTGCGCGAGGTGGAAACACTGTCCGGTGTCGACGCCAGCTGGTAGCTGCGATTGGCCAGCGCCGCATCTGCGGTAGCGTCCGAGACCCGGTCAGCGGCTGGCAGGTTGACGTTGAGGGTCATTTCCACGCCACGGAAGGTAAACGTCTGGGCATCGAACGAGCCGTGGGAAAACTTGCCGCCAGACGAGGTATCGGAACTCACGTCAGTACCACTGGCGTCAGTGATCTTGAACTGCGTGCCGCTGAGAAAGGTCAGCGTATACGGCTCGCCGCCCTGGTAGCTGGCGTTATAGGTCGGAGTGGACGTCACCAGACCACTGCTCAGGCCGATCTTGCCGTCATCGGTTGCAGGCGAAAGCAGTGTGGCAGACGTTCGGGTGGTGTTGACCGACTGCTCGAAGGCCTCGAAACCTGTGGTATTGCTGGCCATTACCAGGCCGTCGCCTACCGCCAGATTGACGCTGGTCTGGTCGCCCTTGTAGCTGTAGGAGCCGTCAGCGTTCTGCGCATAAGGTGGCGTCGAAGCTTTGGAACCGGAAAATATGTACTGACCATTCGGGTCCTGGCTGTTCATCAAGCCCAGAATCTGGCTCTGGTACTGCTTGAGCGCCGACGCCTTGGCGAGACGGTCGGAGTCGGTAAAGGCGCCACTGCCCGCCGAGACGATCTGATCGCGCGCTGCCTGCATCGTGTCGATGATGCTGGTCAGCGTCGTTTCGGTAGTCACAACGTTGGTATTGATCGTGCCGATATTGGTTTCGTACTGGGTCAGCATGGAGTTCTGCTGGGTCAGTTGCAGTACGCGCGCCGCACCCACCGGATCATCGCCCGCAGTATTAAGCTTGATGCCGCTGGAAACCTCTTCGCTGGTCTTGTTCAGGTTCGAATAGTTACGCTGATAATTGGTGTTCGTGGATTCGAAGAACTGGGTAGTCGAGATACGCATGGCTCACGATTCCTTAAAGACTGTTGATCAGCGTGCTGAAAATGGTTTGTGCCGCCTTGATGATCTGCGAAGAGGCGGTGTAGTACTGCTGGTACTTGATCAGGTTGGACGCTTCTTCATCGAGCGATACACCCGAGACCGAATCGCGTGACGACTTCGCCTGGCTGACAACGGCCGCTGTGGCGGTCACATCGTTCTTGCTCTGGCTCGCCAGCGTACCCACAACTGACACCGTATCTGCATACGAACCGGACAGGCTGGTACCCACACCACCGTTGACGACGCCGACAGTCTTGGCGGTCTGCAGGCCGACCACCGCCAACGCATTGCGGTTATCGGACGAGCCGCCGCCGGTCATGCCGATGCTGAACGTGTCATTGGCAACCGGCGAGCCGGAAATGGTCATTTGCAGTTCAAAAGCGGTTTTGCTGCTTGGCGTTGTCGTGGTGTCGGTATAGCCAACGTTCAATTTGACGGTGTTGGCCTGACCTTGAATGATCGAACCACTGACAGCGTTGCCATTCTGGTCAAGCACCGCCCCGCCACTCGCATTGATCAGGGTATAACTCTGCACGCCGGTGCTGCTGACCGCACCCATTACCAGTTTCATCGGGGTGGAGTCTTTGAGCGCATTGCGCAGGTCAGCGGTCTGGGTGCTGTCGTAGATATCGGACTTGGTGTTCAGCACCGGCTGAGTGAAGCCGCCGGTGCCGGAGTTGCTGCTACCCGCGGTTGCCGTCAACGGCGCGGCAGCTGCAATGTCCTTGGCATCGGTCAGCACCACCGAAATCCCCGAGGCGCCAGTACGGGTAGGGATGACCTTGAAACTGTCACCGGCTGCCAGCGTATTGCCGTTGAGGCTCACACTGAAGCCATCGAACTGCTTGGGCGGATTGTCAGCCAGCGAACCGGCACCCACGCTCTCGCCATTAGGCAGACGGCGCACGCTGAAATTCGATGAGTCGCTGAACGTCACTTCATAATCGTTGGCGGTCAGCTTGCTGGTGTCGCCGATCGTCACGTTGAGGTTGCCGGAGCCGACACTGTTGGTGGTTTTGCCGACGCTGCGCTGGGTGATGGCATCCGCACTGTTGATGCTGGAGAACAGGTTCGAACCGAAGTTGCCCTTGCTGTCGATACCCTGGCTCATCTGGCTGTTGACCTGATCGGACAGCACCATCGCGGTACGGCCCAGTTCATTGGTCGCGGGCACCAGCACTTCGTTGCGATAACGCAACAGACCACCGATCGAGCCGCCAGTAAGCACCGAGGTCACATCGGTCTGGGTCTGGCCGTAGGCAATCTGCACGTTGTACTGCAACGGATCGGACGGGCTCGGGCTGGCCGACATCTTGTAGGACGTGCCGCCACTGACCAGCGATTGTCCGGTGCCGGTATAAATGTCGAAGTTGCCGTTGTTCTCGACCACTTTCACGCCAACCAGCTCGTTGAGCTGACGAACCGCTTCACTGCGCGAGTCAAGCAGGGTGTTCGGTGTGGCATTGCCCGCCGACGCTTGTGTGATCTGCTTGTTCAGGCTCGCCAGCGTGGTGGTCAGCTCGTTGACCTGTTTGGTGAAGGTGTTGAGCTGCGTGTTGACGTTATCGTTCTGCGTGGACAACTGCGACGACACCGAGTTGAAGCGTGCGCTCAACGCGCCAGCCTGGGTCAGGAACGACGAGCGTTCTGCCGACTGCGTGGCGCTGGTGGCGATGCCCTGCATCTTGGTGAAGAAATCCGCCAGCTGCACGGAGATCCCCGTCGCACTGTCGGACAGCAATGTGTCGGTCTTGCTGGCCTGACCGGAATAAGCCACTGCATCCGCGCTGAGGGCGGTGCTCGATTGCAATTGGGTGTCCAGATAGCTGTTGTAGATGCGACGTACGTCGGACAGCGTGGTGCCGGTACCGATGTAACCTACACCCTGACCAAGAGCGATCTGCGCCGAAGCCGTGGTCAGCACCTGCTGACGCGAGTAACCAGCGGTGTCCACGTTGGCCGTGTTGTTACCGATGGTGTTGATCGCGGCACTGCTGGCATTGATACCTGAGAGCCCAATTGAAATCAGCGACATGAGTCAAACCTTATAAAGTCGTGGAAGAGCCCGCTGCAGCGGCGTAAGTCTGGTAACTCTTCATCTGCTTCGCAATCTGCGAAATCTTGCTGGCATAGTCCGGGTCAGTGGCGTAGCCGGCCTTCTGCAATTCTTTTACAAACTGTTCCGGTTTATCGGCCGAATTGACCACTTCTTTATACCGGCTGTTGTTCTGCAACAGACTGACCAGGTCGTGGAAGCTGTCGGCGTAGGAATCGTAGGAACGGAAATCCGCCGTTTCCTTGACCATCTTGCCGTCGCGGAACTCGCTGGTGATCGCGCGCGCTTCGGCACCCTTCCAGCTGCCTGCCGCCTTGATGCCGAACAGGTTGTGACTGCTGCTGCCGTCCTGCTGACGCATGATCGATTTGCCCCAACCGGTTTCCAGTGCCGCCTGCGCCACCAGCATGACCGGGTCGACGCCGATACGCGCTGCGGCTTCCTTGGCCAGTGGCAGCATGGTTTCGACGAACTGATCGGCGTTGCTGAACGCACGCTTGGCCGGTGCCAGCGGTGGCTGAGCCATGGAGCGCACGTACTCCGGCGCGGGTGCCAGGTTCGGATCGAGTGTCCAGTCGCCGTTGTTGCCTGTAGTGCCGGCTGTCGCGCGAGCGGGTACCGGACTGTTGCTGACCGCCGTTGTGGCGGACGGCACGATGCCAGCCAGCAGACGATCGGTGAGCTTGGCGGGCAAGGACAGACGGCGCGAGTTGAGCATCGCCATGTCATTGCGCCCTTCTCCGGACGCCGATGCCGCAGCCGCCGCCTGATCGGCAGCCGCCGAGCGCGTGGCCCACAACGGACGCTGGTAGACACTGGTCGCCAGGCCGGTCTTGGCCGGCGCAGCGTCAGTAGCGGCCGCTGCAGCGTCGGTCGTATTGACCGGCGCGGCGTGGTTTATCCCCTTGTCTTTCGACAATTGGCGCATCAGCACGTCCTGCAAGCCGATACCGTTGCCACGGGTGGACAGCGTGACCGCCAGTTGCTGGTCATACATGTCCTGATACTGCCGGGTGGCCGGGGTGTTCATCGGATTGTCCTTGGCCAGCACTTCGTTGGCCGAGCGCATGGCCTTGAGCATCTGACTGACGAACAGCGATTCGAACTCGCGGGCCACCTTCTTCTGGTTTTCCACACTGTCCTTGTCGCCATGCTTCAGCGACGCCAGACGGTTGACGTCGGTATAGGCACCCGAATCGACCGCCGACGAAATTCCGCTCTTGGGCATATCCATGCTCGAATCCTCAGATCACGATCAGGTCGGCTTGCAACGCGCCGGCCTGCTTAAGGGCTTCGAGAATGGCCATCAGGTCACCGGGCGCAGCGCCCACCTGATTGACCGCGCGAACGATCTCATCCAGCGTAGTGCCTGGACCGAACTTGAACATCGGGTGCAGCTCCTGCTGGGCATTGACCCGCGAGCGAGGCACTACCGCAGTCTGACCACCGGACAATGCGCCCGGCTGGCTGACGATCGGGTCTTCGGTGATGGTCACGGTCAGGCTGCCGTGGGTAACGGCAGCAGGCGACACCTTGACGTTCTGGCCGATGACGATGGTGCCGGTCCGCGAATTGATGATGACCTTGGCAGCGGTCTGGCCCGGATCGACTTCCAGGTTTTCCAGAATCGACAGGTAGTCAACACGCTGGCCCGGATCAAGCGGCGCGGTCACACGCACCGAACCACCGTCCAACGCCTGAGCGACGCCCGGGCCCAGCAATTCGTTGATCTTGTCGACAATCCGCTTGGCAGTGGTGAAGTCGGAACGGTTCAGGTTCAGGGTCAGGGTATTGCCCTGATTGAAGCCGCTCGGCACCGAGCGCTCGACCGAAGCTCCGCCAGGAATGCGTCCCGACGACGGGACGTTGACGGTAATCTTCGAACCGTCACGGCCTTCCGCGTCGAAACCGCCGACCACCAGGTTGCCCTGAGCGATGGCGTAAACGTTGCCGTCGACACCTTTCATCGGTGTCATCAACAACGCACCACCGCGCAGGCTTTTAGAGTTACCGATCGAAGAAACGGTGATATCGACCGTCTGGCCCGGCTTGGCAAACGCTGGCAGATCTGCATAAACGGCAACTGCCGCGACGTTCTTCAACTGCACGGTGCCCGAACCGGATGGAACCTTGATGCCGAACTGCGACAGCATGTTATTGAAGGTCTGCAGGGTGAACGGGGTCTGGGTGGTCTGGTCCCCTGTACCGTTGAGACCCACGACCAGACCGTAACCGATCAACTGGTTGGCCCGTACGCCGGAGATGCTCGCGATGTCCTTCAGACGCTCGGCGTGGACGCCGAACGCTGTGGACAACAACAAGGTCGCCGCTATCAGTTGCTTGAGCTTGATCATGTCTATCCCGCTATCAGAAAGGGAACAACGGGCTGAGGAAGAACCGGTCGAACCAGCCTGGCTGGCTGGTATCGGCAAAGGCTCCGGTCCCCGAATAGGTAATACGTGCATCAGCGATACGGGTGGACGACACGGTGTTGTCGGTCGCGATGTCGTCAGCCCGGACCAGACCGGCAATCCGCACCAGTTCGTCACCGGTGTTGAGGGTCATCCACTTTTCGCCACGCACCGCCAGAATGCCGTTGGGCAGCACATCCGCAACCGTCACGGTGACCGAACCGGTCAGACTGTTGCTCTGTGCGGCCTTGCCATCACCCTTGGTGGTGCGCGCGCCGTTGTAACCGGCGTTCAGGCTCAGGTCGTTGCCGCCTATCGGGTTGTTGGTGGTCAGACCCGAACCGAACAGCGAGGTCAGACCAATGCTGTTGGTGCTGTCCTTGGTCATGGCCGAAGTGGCCGCCTTGCTCGCCGCCATACGCTCGGAAAGCGTGATGGTGATGATGTCGCCAATACGGAAGGCCTTGCGGTCGCCGTACAGATTCTGCTCGAAACCGGCCTGATAGATGGCGCCATTGTTGGCAGCCGCCGACATGGGCGTACGCGGCAACACCGGAGCGTAATAAGGGTCATTGGGCTTGGCCGTCGGCGCAACACAGCCGGACAGCAGGGTGATCCCGCACAATGAAGCGATCAACACTGAAAAACGCGGAACACTAAGGCGGTTCATGACACTTGAAACCTCGCGGTGTAACAGGCGCTTATCAGGCGCCCCATCGGATTGAGCGGTTCTACGAGCAGCGACATCAAGGACTTACAGGTTCTGCGTCAGGTTTTGCAGCATCTGGTCAGCGGTCGAGATCACTTTGGAGTTCATCTCGTAAGCGCGCTGGGTAGTGATCATGTTGACCAGTTCCTCAACGGTGCTGACGTTGGAGTTTTCCAGGGTGTTCTGCAGGGTCGGGCCCAGGCCGTTAAGGCCAGGAGTGCCGATCTGCGGCGCGCCGCTCGAACCGGTTTCCAGGTACAGGTTGCCACCCATAGCCTGCAGACCGGCCGGGTTGATGAAGTCTGCAGTCTGTATGTTGCCGATGATCTGCGGCGTAGCGGTTGCACCTGCCAGCGTGACGGAAACAGTACCATCCTGGCCGACCGTGAAGGTCTGGGCGTTCTGCGGAACGACAATCGCAGGCTCGAGGGCATAACCATTGGCGGTCACGATCTGGCCGTTGGCGTCGAGGTGGAACGTACCGTCACGGCTGTAGGCAATGGTGCCGTCCGGCTGGGTCACCTGAAAGAAACCACGACCGTTGACCGCCAGGTCCAGCGGGTTGTTGGTGGTCTGCAGGCTACCGGCAGTGAAGTTCTTCTGCGTGCCGACAATGCGCACACCGGTACCCAGTTGCAGGCCGGAAGGCAGTTCGCTGTCCTGAGTGGACTGGGCACCCGGCTGGCGTTTGATCTGATACAGCAGGTCCTGGAACTCGGCACGGTCACTCTTGAAACCGGTGGTCGAGACGTTCGCCAGGTTGTTGGAGATGGTGGTCAGGTTGGTGTCCTGAGCGGCAAGGCCGGTTTTGGCGACGTATAGTGCAGGAAGCATGTGTGTTCTCCTCGAGCGCCGGTTTGTCGGCGCAAGCTGTCATTGATTAGCCAAGTTGCAAGACGCGAGCCATAGACTGATCGTCTTCTTCGGCGGTCTTCATCATCTTGACGTGCAATTCGAATTGACGGGACAAGGCCAGTACCGAGGTCATTTCCTCGACCGCGTTGACGTTGCTCGCCTGCAGAAAGCCGGACTCGACCTGAACGGTGGCGTCTGCGTCGGCAGGCCGGCCGGTCTTGGTGTGGATCAGGCCGTCAGGGCCCTTCTCCATGGTCTTCAGGTCAGGCCTGACCAGCTTGATGCGGTCAACCTGCGCCATCACCTGCGGACTCTCGCCCAGCGAACGAATGCTGATCGTGCCGTCGGCGCCGATCTCGATCTGCTGCTGAGGCGGCACGGCAATAGGACCGCCGTTGCCCATAACCGGCAAACCACTGCCGTCGCGCAACACGCCTAGGGCGTCGATGTTCATGCCGGAACTGCGGGTGTAGGCTTCACCGCCGTCGGGCGTCTGCACGGCGATCCAGCCATCACCCTTGACGGCGATGTCCAGCTCACGACCGGTCTGCACCATGGCACCGGCGGAAAAGTCGGTCCCGGGACGCTCGCTCATGGCATAGGCGCGCGATGGCATCACCTCGCCAAACACCGGCATCGAGCGGGCCTGTTCAAGGTCACGCATGAAACCGCTGGTCGAGACGTTTGCCAGGTTGTTGGCATGAGCCTTTTGCGCGATCGCGTTTTCGGATGCACCGCTCATTGCGACGTAAAGCAACTTGTCCACAGTCTTCCTCCTCCGACAGACGCTTGCCGCCTGTAGCTGTTCTGAAAGGGTTAAAGCAATTTTTGAACCAACTTGTCAGGCTCGATACAAATGCCTGATTAGCCAGTAAAAACTGGCGATCGCCGATCGCCTTGGGACAGAGCGCCAGCCAATAGCGGCGGTGGACTGCCGCCTGCCGCCTGCCAGGCAGGAAACACCGCCAAAAAAACTTCATCGAACTGCGCCGAGAACCGGATCGACAGTGATAATCTTGCCGACACCGCAACCCTGACCGGGAACCGTCATGCCTTTTCGTGCGTGCATCATCGGTATCGCGAGCGCGAGCCTGATGACCTTTGCCCTGCTCTCCCAGGCCGCTCCCGCCCGCTATTACAAATGGCAGGGCGACAGCCGGATCGTCTGCGCCCAGGCCAGCCCGGGCCCAGGCTGGAAACGCTTGAAAGGCCACTTCATCAAAGCCGACTGCTCGATCTGATCAGGTCGATTGAATCAGCGTCTGCATCAGCGTCACTTCGGTGGATATCGCCTTGGAGTTGGCCTGATAGGCAGTCTGGGCCTGGATCAGCGCAATCAGCTCATCGGCCAGCACGACGTTCGACCCCTCCAGCGCGCCACTGACGATGCTGCCCAGCGTACCGACGCCCGGCACATCATATTCAGCCACTCCGGAATCGGCGGTGGCGGTCCAGCGTGTATCGCTACGCGGCTGCAAGCCATGCGGATTGGCGAAACTGGCGAGCATCACCTGACCGATGGGCTTGGTCATGCCATTGGTAAACCCGGCACGCAGAATGCCGTCCCGGCCGACGTCGAGGCTTTTCAACTCCCCTGCCGAATGGCCATCCACGTATGCGGCGGAGCGCGAACTGGCAGCGTTGTGCTGAAGCAGATGGGTGAAGTCGATGGTGATGCCGTCAGCACTGCCAGCCGCCCCGTTGGGTATCCAGCGCTCGCGACTGGTGCCAGGATCAACCGCCATCACCGGCGACCAGCCCGTGAGTTTCAGCTGATCGCCGTTGCTGCTCAGGCCCGGACTGCCGGTCAACGACGCGACAGCGCCATGGGAATCGAAAACAATGTTCGCCGTCAGCGGCGCCCTGGAACCGGGGTTCTGCGGATTTCGATCGTCGATCAGCACGTGCAGGCGCCAGCTGTTGGTGCCGTCTTTCACGAAATACTGTTTCAGCTCATGGGTGTTGCCCTGACTGTCAAAGATCTGGTTACCAAACATCCTGCTGTAAGTGTTCAGATCTGCGGGATTGAAGTCCGGAACCGGCCGATGCATGACCGTATCGCCCGGGTCGAGCAGACTGGCCCCGGCGTCGTTCAACGGCAACGAAACAGCTCCGCCATTCAGGGAGCCATTCGCCGCCCAGGCGCCATTGATCTGCGCGGCAGGCACCCAACCCTGCAAGGCAAACTCGGTGTCCGAAACTTTGCGCAGATGCTGATCATTGCCGCTGTACGACAAAGAACCGTCAGGCTTCAGCTCGAGGCTTACCTGCAACGGCGTTACGCTGTCGGGATCCACCGGATTGCGCCCGTCCACCAGTACATACATCGACCACTGATTAGCCTCGGTCTTGACGAAATACTGCTTGAGCTCATGATTGGCTGCGGGCACCGGAGTGATGCCCACATCCTGGATGGTCCGGGTAGCAACCCGTGTGTAGGTCGAGGGGTCGTCCGGGTCAAAGGTCGGCAAGCGAGCGAGCGAAGGCAGCGAGGCATCCAGATTGATGGTTTCAGCCACCGTGGTCGTAGCCCTGGCACCGACGTTGGACGTATCGATCTGCAAGTCCGTGCGGATACCACTGGCAATCTCGCCCTTGTCGTTTGCGGCGTAACCCTGCAAGCGCCCGCCATCGCTGTCGACGACAAAGTTGGCAGCGTCCTTCAAAAAGGCGCCGGCCCGCGTATAGGCCAGTGAACCCTGATCACTGACCACGAAAAAACCGTTGCCCTGAATACGCATATCCAGCGCATTGCCGGAACTGATCACCGTTTCACCCTGATTGAAATTCTGCTGCACCGAAGCAAGTCGTACGCCATCCCCAACAGCGTGCTGCCCGGCCCCCAACTGTGCGGACGCATATAAAGCAGAAAACTGCGCACGAGACGACTTGAACCCCAGGGTGCCGACGTTGGCAATATTGTTACCCGCTACTTCCAGTCGTTTATTGGCAGCATGAATACCGCTGATCGCTGTATTGAATGACATGAGAACTCCCTTGCCGTAAAGGCAATTCATAGAGGAGTTTTATTCTCACATCATCGTGCGTAGGAAGTTTCCAAGTAGGATGCGGGAGTCATCCGTAACTTTCAGTACTAAAAAAAACATAACAAAATACTTTGCAGACACCCATAAAAAAGCCCCTTTTTACAGGGGCTCTTTCAACACGTATCAAACAACGCGTGTTACGTCATCTGAATAGTGGTCTGCATGATAGTGCTTTGGGTGGAAATGGTCTTGGCGTTAGCCTGATAGTTGCTCTGCGCCTTGATCAGGTTAACCAGCTCCATGGTCAGGTCGACGTTGGATTCTTCCAGCGCCTGACCGGTGATGTAACCCAAGGTACCCGACTGTGGAGCGCCGCTCACCGGTACGCCGGAAGCGAACGTTTCACGCCAGTTGGTGCCGCCGGCCTGCGCCAGACCCTGCACGTTGGCAAAGCTGGTCAGCGAAGTCTGACCGATCACCTGCGACTTGCCGTTGGTGTAGGTGGCGAACAGATTGCCGCTCGAGTCAACGTTCATGCCGCTCAGCTGGCCAGTGGCGTAGCCATTCTGATCCTGCTTGAGCAGACCGGATACCGAAGCGGTCTGGGTAGTGGTCGACATGTCCAGCTTGATCGAAGCTGCGCCCGTCGCGCCGTTGGCTGCCCAGGTGGCTGTTGTGCCAGTACCGACCTGCACGCCAGGTACCCAGTTGCTCACGGCGAATGTACCGTCAGCGTTGAACTTGATGTTGGCACTGTCAGTAGGAACGGCGCCGCCGGCGGTGGTCACCAGGTTGCCCGAAGAATCGAATGTCAGGTCATTCTTGTCCGGCGCGGTGGACGTCGGATCGGAAATGCTGCGCCCGTCCATCAGGGAATACATCGACCAGGTATTGGTGCCGGTCTTGACGAAATACTGATCCAGGGTGTGAGCATTACCCTGAGTGTCGTAAGTCGGGGTGCTGTATTTGACGTTGTAGCTATTGGTATCGGTCGCATCGAACGTCGCAACGGTCGGCAACGCAGTCGTCGAGTTCAGGTTGGCGGAGTTGGTGATCGTGGTCGTCGCCTTGGGGTCCAGGTTGGACGCGTTCACACGCAGATCGCTGAGCGCGCCGGTCACCACAGCGCCATTGGCGTCAACGTTGTAACCCTGCAGCTTCATGTTGCTGCTATTGACGACGTAGCCTTCCTTGTCGGTGTGGAATGCACCGGCACGGGTATACAGCTTCTCGCCGTTATTGCTCATCATGAAGAACCCGTCGCCATTGATGGCAAGGTCCAGACTGTTGGCTGTTCCGGTGGTCAGGCTGCCCTGAGAGAACTGCTGGGAAACCGCAGCGGTTGTCACGCCACTGCCGACACTGGTATTGCCGGAAGTACCGCGAATCGACTGAGCATATTGATCAGCGAACTCGGCACGTGACGATTTGAAACCGGTTGTCGCGACGTTGGCAATGTTGTTACCGGTAACGTCGAGACTTTTGTTTGCAGCATAGAGCCCACTAAGGCCGATATTGAAAGACATGTTTCACTCCTGCGCCGTAGCGGCTCTACAATCCGATAGTTTGAACTTTGGACAGGGCAACACTGCCGCTGGCCAGGTTAAGCGTTGTTTCTGCGCCATTGACACCCAACGTGACACTGTTGACCGTGGCGGGCAGGTAAGTTGAAAACTGTGTGTTCTTGCCTTCGACCGAGCCTTCAGCCTTGAAGCTGTAAGTGCCCGATGGCAGCTGGGTACCGCTTGAGTCCGTACCGTCCCAGGCAAAGCTGGTAGTACCGGCTTTTTGCGTGCCCAGGTCGACACTGTCGACCAGATTCGATTGCGCGTCGTACACCTTGACAGTCGTTAGCGAGCTCTCGCTCGGCACCACGATCGACCCGGTCAGGCCTTTGGTGGTATCGACCGAGGTACTGCTCGCATCGATGATCACCGAGCGACCGACCAGTGACGAGGCCTGCAAGGCCTGCGACGACTTGTAGCTGCTGGCGATCGTGTCCACCGTCGACGTCAGGTTCTGCATGCTTTCAAGGCTGCTGAACTGCGCCAGTTGCGCCACGAACTGCGTGTTGTCCTGCGGGTCCAGAGGATTCTGGTTCTTCATCTGCGTGACCAGCAGTTGCAGGAACGAATCCTTGCCCAGCGTGCCGGTAGAGTCCGTCTTGGTCGGTGTCGGGTTCTGCAGCGTATTCAGAAACGTCGATGAGACGCTGGTTGCTGAGGTGTTATCAACGGCCATAACTTTCGCCTTCTATCACTGACCGAGGGTCAGAACCTTCTGCATCATGGATTTAGCGGTGTTCATGATTTCTGCGTTGGTCTGGAAAGACCGGCTGGCAGAAATCATGTCGGCCATTTCTTCCACGACATTGACGTTGGGGTAATAGACATACCCGTCCTTGTCAGCGGAAGGATGATTGGGCTCGTAACGTGCTTCCAGGTTCGAGCTGTCTTCGATGATGCCGTTGACCTGAACGCCCTGCCCGGCTTCGCCCTGGTCCTGGAACAGCGAACCACCTGTGGACTGCTGGCCCTGCATCACGGTGGCGAACACCGGGTGACGGGCGCGATAGGTCTGGTCCATGCTCGAAGACACGGTCTCGGCGTTGGCGATGTTACTGGCCGTGGTGTTCAGACGCGTGGTCTGGGCACTCATGGCGCTACCGGCAATGTTGAACACATTGGCTAGTGACATGAATTATTCTCCGCGAAGGGCTGCAACCAGCCCCTTGAACTTGCTGTTGAGCAGTGTGAAGCTGGCCTGAAAGCCCATGGCGTTCTCGGTGTAGCTGGCCTGCTCGACCTGGGAATCAACGGTGTTCTGGTCCAGCGAAGGCTGCGACGGCGTGCGATACATCAGCGTCCCGTCGTCATTGCCCATGCCCTCGGCTTCGATATGGCGGCTGTTGGTCTTGTTCAGCGCGAAGTGACCGTTCTGGGCCTTGTCGGTTTCGGCAGCCAGCACCGAAGAAAACTCCAGATCACGGGCCTTGAAGTTCGGGGTGTCGGCGTTGGAAATGTTGTTGGCCAACACCTCTGCCCGCTGAGCCCGGAAGTTGAGGGCCTTTTCATGTATGCCTAGCGCTTTATCGAAGCTGATGCTCATTTCGGGAAACCTTTGCCGGTTGACCTGATTCTGTTGTTACTGACAAAGCAATCGGCGTGCCATGTTGTAAAAGCCAATGTTTGCAGGGTCTGCAGGCGGCGGCGAGGCGGCAATGCCAGAAAAGCGGCAAGGCATTTCCGCTGTGGAGGGGTAAAGCGGCAAGGTGGGTGCCGTTTTTTTGCCAGTACCGGATTGCCGCTTCGCAATGGCGGCCCTTAATCATTGCCTCAATCAGACACCCAATAAAAAGAGACCCGAAGGTCCCTTTGACGATTGATCAGAGACCCAGCTCACTCAAACCCGGGTGATCATCCGGTCGGCGCCCCAATGGCCAATGGTATTTGCGCTCGGACTCGGCGATCGGCAAATCGTTGATGCAGGCAAAGCGCCGTTGCATGAGGCCGTTTGCAGCGAACTCCCAGTTTTCATTGCCATACGAACGGAACCAGTTGCCGGAGTCGTCATGCCATTCATAGGCATAACGCACGGCGATGCGGTTATCCGTGAATGCCCAGAGCTCCTTGATCAGCCGGTAGTCCAGTTCCTTGCGCCACTTGCGTTCCAGAAAGGCCTGAGCCTCTGCGCGGCCATTGATGAACTCGCTGCGGTTACGCCAGTAGGTGTCTTCGGTGTAGGCCAGCGCGACTTTCGCCGCATCGCGCGAATTCCAGCCATCCTCGGCGCCACGGACTTTCTGGACTGCAGTCTCCAGGGTGAAGGGTGGCAATGGCGGTCTTCCTTTATCACTCATCTCGGCGTCCTCAGAACGGTTTGTAGGGCAGGAATTTTCCATCGAGGGTGATCACGGCTCGCTCGCCCCCTTCCGGATCGTCGACTTTCTTGATGTCGAGCTTGAAATTGATTGCGCTGATGATGCCGTCGCCGAACTGCTCATGCACCAGTGCTTTCAGCGTTGTGCCGTAGACCTGAACCATTTCATGGAAGCGGTAGATCGTCGGGTCGCTTGAGACGTCTTCGACATTGCCGCGCATCGGGATGGTTTGCAGTTCGGCGACTGCGTCCCGGTCCAGCCCGAGACGCTCGGCGACTACCTCGGCCACCGCTTCCGGCAAAGGGTGCTGACCGAGCAACGCAGCGGTGACATACACTACGCTCAACCCCGTACCTTCTGCGAGCCCCGCCCAGGTCAGGTTCTTTGCAGTCTTGGCCTGCAACACACGTTCAGTCAGATGCTGGCGCGGCGCTCTGGAAATATTGCTGTGCGGCATAGGTAACCCTCCGGAATGAATTCACGTCAATCACAGCATCGACGACTATCACCATAAGATCCAAGACTGATTTATGATCATCACCATAATCCTGACTTATGGTGATGCTGTGCTGTTACGCCATATACGTTATTTGCTGGCAGTCGCCGACCATGGCAATTTCACCCGGGCAGCCGAGGCCCTGCATGTCTCGCAACCGGCGTTGTCGCAGCAGATCAGGCAACTGGAAAGCAGTCTGGGTGTGCAGCTGTTCGACCGCACCCGCCGCAGTGTCGTGCCGACCGATGCCGGCCGCGTGTATCTGGACCACGCGCGTCGCTGCCTGCTTGAGCTGGAGGCCGGGAAGCGTGCGCTCAACGATGTCAGCGATCTGTCACGCGGACAATTGCGCCTCGGCGTCACGCCCACCTTCAGTGAATACCTGATAGCACCGCTGATCGACCGCTTCAGTGCGCTGTATCCGGGAGTGGCAATCATCCTCACGGAGCTGCCTCTGGAGCAGATTACCGAGGCATTGATCAGTGACGCGCTCGATCTGGCCATCGGTTTTGCCGGCAGTCATGCTGTCGAGATAGACAGCCAGGCTCTGTTCGATGAACAACTGTGCCTGGTCATGGCCAAGCCTGGCCCCGAAAAGCAGGCCGCATTGACACTTGAGGACCTGCAAACACTTCGCTTTGCCTTGCTCGCCCCCGGATTCGCCACTCGCCAGTTGCTGGATGCCTGGTGCCAGATGCACAACTTCAAGCCGACGGTCGGCTTGGAAGCGAACTCAATTGCCATTTTGCTCAAGGTCGTCGCCCAGGGTCGCATGGCGACCATTCTTCCCGATGCCATCGTTCGCGAGCAGCCTGGATTGCGCGAAGTTCAGACCATCCCTGCCCTGCCTGGGCGGACTGTCGCACTGCTGCGGCGTAAAAACGGCTACCAGAGCGCCGCCGCCAACGCTTTTGCAAAACTGGTGAGCGGCAGCAGTACGCAAACATGAAACCGATGGGCAGACGATCAGAGCTGTTTTCGGCCGCGCACAAAAAAAGAGACCCGAAGGTCTCTTTTTTCATGACAGGCAACTGACAGGTCGTCACTTGGCCTTATAGATGATCCCGGGGCTGCACTGAACCATCTGGTAGTGATCCGGCAAACCATTGAGCGCTTCGGAAGCCCCCAGAAACAGATAGCCGCCTGGCTTGAGCGTGCCGTGGATACGCAGCAGGATGTCTTTCTTCACTTCGGCCGAGAAGTAGATCAATACGTTACGGCAGAAAACGATGTCGAACTTGCCCAGCGAGGCGTAGCTGTCGAGCAGGTTGAACGAGCGGAACTCCACGCGACTCTTGATCGGCGCCTTGACCACCCAGCGGCCCGGGCTTTTTACGTCAAAAAAGCGCTGCAGACGATCCGGCGACAGGCCGCGGCCGATGGCCAGACTGTCGTACTCGCCGGTCTTGCAGTTATTGAGCATCAAGCCCGACAGATCGGTTGCGACGATCTGTACGCCCGATTTGAGCTGCCCCTGATTGGCTCGCTCGAACTCATCGATGGACATCGACAGCGAATACGGTTCCTGACCCGACGAACAGGCGGCCGACCAGATGCGCAGTCGCTGACCAGGGCTGGCCTTGATCTGCTCGGGCAGCACCTTGTTCTTCAGCACTTCGAACGGATAGGTATCGCGAAACCACAGGGTTTCGTTGGTGGTCATCGCATCGACCACCTGCTCGCGCAAACCACTGCGCGGCTGGGTCTGAATGCGCTGGACCAACTCGCCAAGCGACTTGATGCTTTGCTGCTCCATCAATTTGTTGAGGCGGCTGGACACCAGGTACTGCTTGTTTTCCCCAAGCAGGATGCCACAGGCTTTTTCCAGAAATACCCGGAACTGATCAAAATCCAAATTACCCGTAGACAAAGTGCCGCCTCTCAAATCATGTGAATCACCGGGGACGACGCCCCCGGCTGGTTATTCTGCTGCCTTGATCCGCGCAACGACCCTGGCCGCCAGATCATCAGGCCGGAATTTCGCGAGAAAATCATCCGCGCCGACTTTCTTGACCATCGCCTGGTTGAATACCCCTGACAGCGAGGTATGCAAAGTGATGTGCATCTTCTGCATGCGTGGATCATTACGTATTGCTGCGGTAAGGGTATAGCCATCCATCTCCGGCATTTCAATGTCGGAGATCATCATCAGGAACTCTTCTTCAGGTTTTTTGCCTTCTGCGACCATCTTGAGCAGGTAATCCAGCGCCTGACGACCATCGTTGAGCGCTACGACTTCCACCCCGACGGTTTCCAGGCAGCGGCTCACCTGCTTGCGGGCCACCGACGAGTCGTCGACCGTCAGCACGCGCAGGGAGACAGCCTTGTGCTGAACCTCGGCGTCAATGACACCGACCGAGATCTCTTCGGACACTGGCGCCACTTCGGCGAGAATTTTCTCGACGTCGATGATTTCCACCAGCTGGTTATCAACCCGGGTAACGGCGGTCAGGTAATGATCGCGCCCGGTGCCCTTGGGTGGTGGATGAATCTCTTCCCAGTTCATGTTGACGATGCGTTCGACAGAATGCACCAGAAAGCCCTGAACCTTGGTGTTGTACTCGGTAATGATGACGAAGGAGTTAACCAGCGAAATCATCCCCGTGGAACCTGTCGCCATTGCCAGATCCATGATCGGGATCGTGCCGCCACGAATATTGGCCACGCCCCGAACGATCTTGCTCGATTTGGGCATGATGGTGAGTTTCGGGCATTGCAGTACTTCTTTTACCTTGAAGACGTTGATCCCATAGAGCTGCTTGCCGTCGAGACGGAACAAGAGCAGCTCCAGGCGATTCTGACCCACCAGCTGAGTTCGCTGGTTTACCGAATCCATTACACCTGCCATGCCGAACCCCCTTACAAAATGACCGCCGCCCAGACACCAGATCAACAAGCGGCACGGGCTTTGCTATTTATTACTTCATGAACGCAAAGACGACAATTTCTCGACACCTCGCATTAGAAACCCGCAGGCTTCTGTGCGCAATCGCCCTGCTGTGCCTTTCCAGCACGGTGACCCTCGCTCGTGCCGAGAATTTCACACTGCCTGAGCAGCTTATCGGCGTCACCCAAGGGTTTCTTGAGTTCACAGTAGAAGACTATTTGGCAACCAACCAGATTGACGGGCGTCATGAGATACAGGTCAAGCAACTCGACCCGCGTTTAAGGATGGGTGCCTGCGACAAGGATTTGACAGCCACACTGGAAAGCCCGCGCCCGGTTGGCCGGGTTACCGTGCGGGTACGCTGCGAAGGTTCTTCGCCCTGGACGGTGTTTGTGCCCGCCCAGGTGCTGCTGTATCGCAACGTCGTTACCGTGATGCGCCCGCTCAAGCGTGACGCGATCGTCACCGAAGAAGACGTCGCGATGCGCGAGCGGGATGTCAGCAGCCTGGGTCAGGGTTTCCTGGCGTCGCTGGATCAGGCGGTCGGTCAGAAGGTTGTCCGACAGATGGTCATCGACCAGGTCATTACCCCGGTGGCGCTTGAGCAGCCACAAATGGTTCACAAGGGCGATCAGGTGGTGATCATCGCCCGCAGCGGCTCGCTGGCGGTGCGCATGCCCGGCGAAGCGATGTCCGATGGAGGCTTCAACGAACAGATACGGGTGAAAAACCTCAATTCCCAGCGGGTGATCAAAGCAAGTGTCACCGGCCCAGGGCAGGTGGAAGTCGCTATGTAGTGCATTGATGGTGGCGCGAAGGGTGTGTTTTTTTTAGACTGCGGGGAATGCCCGACGGCAAATGTCGTCTATTGGGAAGCTTTCTCACAATCAGCCTAAAGTTTGATGGGGGTTGGCCGAAAACAAGGCAAGCGTCCAAACACCCAGAGGTTTTTTCAATCATGGTCATAGATTTCAGTCGCCTTAACAACTCACAGTCTGTTGCCGGTGCTTCACGCACCAGCGCCAGTAAAGACACCGCCAAAACCGATGCCCCAGCCCCTGCCGTCACCGCAGGTGTCAAAAGCACCGGGGAAACTTTTTCCTTGAGCAGTGAGGCTCAACAGTTGCAGAAAATCACGGACAAGCTGACCGATCTGCCAACCGTCAACAGTGCTCGCGTTGCCGAGCTCAAACAGGCCATCGCCGACGGTAGTTACACAGTGGACAGCAACCGTGTCGCCAGCAAACTGTTGAATTTCGAAACCCAACGCTAAGCGAAGGCTGGCGCTGGATATTCTGGACGCTTAAAAACCAGAGCATGCGATGCAAGACACTACTTTGCTGCAGATGATCACTGACGACATGGTTTCGGCCCGACAGCTTCTAGAGTTGTTGCAGGCCGAATCACTGATTCTTCACGGCCGCGACATGGGCGAGATGGAGCAGGTGCTGGCGCAGAAACAGGCGCTGGTCATTCTTCTCGACCAGCATGGTCGCAAACGTAGCCAGGTGCTTGCGGGCATGGGGCTGCCAGCCAATCGCAGTGGTCTCCAGCAACTGGCCAGCCAGTCGGATATCGGTGAGCAATTGCTGCTGGCCGCCGACGAACTGAATACGTTGATCAATGAATGCCAGACGCTCAACGAGCGCAATGGTAGTCTGATCCAGATGCAACAGGTCAGTACCGCTCACCAGCTTCGCATCTTGAACGGTGGCGATACGCCTACACTCTATGACAGTCGCGGGTCGACTGCGCTTAGAGCAAAACCACGCCCTCTGAGTCAGGCGTAACTTCCTGTATCAAGGTATCGTGCATAGTGGCAGAATGCCTGCTGTTGCGTTGCCGTAGTATTTTGCCTGGAGATTCAAGAACGTGAATGGCTCAAGCGCGGACGATGCTCCGCAGCCCCCGAAGGTTCTCAATACACCTTTGGAAATTGCCGCTAACCTGCGGCTGCTACTCGAGAGTCATGATCCTCTGATCATTACCTTTCATGAGCGTCCCCAGCGCTTTCAGAGTTATCTGCTTGAAGTCGACCGTGACAACAATGTCATGGCTCTCGACGAAATGATCCCCCGCGATGGTGAACGCTTTCTGAGCAACGGCGAGTCCTTCCGTGTCGAAGGCTTTCACGACGGCGTGCGGATTGCCTGGGAAAGTACTGCGCAGATGGACATCCTCAGCACCGACGGTCAACGCATGTACCGTGGCCCGATGCCTGAGGAAGTGGTTTATCACCAGCGCCGCAACGCCTTCCGCGCCGCGCTGAAGCTGGCGCAGCTGGTCGATGTCGAAATTGGCGGTGACCGCCTGAAATTCACGCTGGCCGGCAAGCTGCTGGACATTTCTGCCACCGGTTGCAAATTGCGCTTCGAGGGCGACGTGTCTGATCGCATGCAATTGGGCCAGGTATACGAGCGTTTCGTTGCCAAGCTGCCTTTCGGCGCCATGACAGCGCCCGTCGAGTTACGCCATCTGCATTTCGAAGAAAGAATCAACACTACCTTTGCCGGCGTGCGCTTCCACAACATGAGTGGGCTGGTGCAGCGTCAGGTCGAACGTTTCGTCTATCAGTTACAGCGCGAAGCACGACGCTTCGACAAAGACGACGACTTCTGACATTCAGCTGAATCGCCCAACGATTGCGGCATTGCTGCCGCAATCGTGCACTGCCCTGCGCTACTCGTCAGGCCTTCCAGGTCTCGCTTTCACGCTCGCGTTCATGCTCATCGGCTTCAGCCGTTTCCGCCTCGGCAGCCGGCTCGGCCTGAACCAGAACCTCGCTTTCCGTATCGACCTCTGCTTCGGACACGACCTCGGAATCCGGCTCTGGCTCAACGGTTGCCTGCATCTGTTCCTGAACCACCTGCTCGTCGACACGCGGGTCAAGTGCAACCACCAGTGGCGAACTGGACATACTGTCCGGCATCGCAACGTGGTGCAGCGGTGCGTTTTCGACCTGGTGCAGGTGAGTGACCGCCTTTGGCCTGATCAGCAGTACCAGAATCACACCAGCGCCACACACGAACGCATACAGCATGTGCCCGCCAAACAGCTTCATCACCACACCCGCAGCCAGCGGACCGATACTGGCGCCGATGCCGTAGGTCATGAGCAACATGGCCGTCAGCGACACTCGGCGCTCGGCCTCGACGTGGTCATTGGCGAAGGCCACTGCCAGCGGATAGAGGCAGAATTGCATCAGCGAAGCCAGAAAACCGACACCGAATAGCACCTCGACGGGCACGCTGGGAAACACCGCCAGCGGTAATGACGCCACCACCAGTGCCGCGGCAAAGATGCGCATCAGCACGGAACGGTCATAGCGGTCGGACAGCAGGCCCAACGGCCACTGCACCAGAAACCCGGCCAGAATGCAGCAGCCCATGAACAGACCGACCTGCTCGGTGGACAGCCCCTGCTCGGCGGCGTAGACCGGTGCCAGACCATAGAACGAACCGATGATCAGACCGGCGCCCAGTACCGCCGTCAGCGACTGCGGCACACGCTTCATGAAGAAGCGCGGCTCCAGTGGCGCCGGATGCAGCGGTGCCGGGTGAATCGCGCGGGTCATGGCGACCGGCACCAGGCACAGTGCGAAACACAGCGCTACCAGCATCAGCAGCTCAGGCCCCAGTTGCGGGTGCACCACCAGCACTAGCTGACCCAGCACTAGCCCCAGATAGGATGCAATCATGTAACCGCTGAAGACCATGCCGCGCTGTTTGGCGGCCGCCTGCTCGTTCAGCCAGCTCTCGATGACCATGTATTGGCACATCATGCCCAGACCGACGATCACCCTCAGCACCAGCCAGGCGGGTAACCAGCTGATCAGGCCATGCCCGAGCACTGCCGCACCGACGATGCCGGCACAGGTGGCGTAGGCGCGAATATGCCCGACACGGCCGATCAGGCGGTGACCGATCTTGCCGCCCAGTACCAGACCGAAATAGTTGGCAGCCATCAACGCACCAACCCACAGGCTGTCAACCTGATCGGCGGCCAGGCGCAGGGCCAGATAAGTGCTCAGCAGACCCGAGCCGATCAACATCATCAACGAGGCAAAATAAAGCGCTCGAAAGGACTTCCAGATTTGGCGCATCAACTTTCCAAAAATAGGGAGTCGCCCGACTGGGCGAGCCCGACACTGCGATTCTTAAACCTGAGCAGCCAGCACGCGCCGTTCCCAGGGGGTTATCTCGTCAAGAAAACTGGTCAGTTCCAGGGCCTTCGACGCGATGTAGCCTTCGATGAATTCATGACCAAACAGTTCCTTGGCCAACTGACTGCTTTTCAGACGCTCCAGAGCAGCGTGCAAGGTACACGGCAACGACAATTCTTCCGGCACCTCCAGTTCGCCCTGCAACGGCGGCGTCGGTTCCAGTCGTTGCTCGATGCCATGCAGCCCGGCCGCCAAACTTGCAGCGATGGCCAGATAAGGATTGGCGTCAGCGCCCGGCAGGCGATTCTCCACCCTTCTGGCCGCCGCTGCACTCGACGGAATACGTAATCCGGCAGCGCGATTGTCGTAGGACCAGCAGGCGTTATTGGGCGACGCATACGGATGGCACAGGCGCTGGTAGGAATTCACATTGGGCGCGAACAGCGCGGTGAAGTCCGCCATGCAGGCTTGCTGGCCAGCAATGAAATGACGAAACGTGTCGGTCGGCTCACCCTGCGCATCACTGAAGACGTTCATTGCGGTCTCTGCTGCCACCACGCTCTGATGAATATGCATCGAACTGCCCGCCGTATGCGCGAGCGGTTTGGCCATGCACACCACGATGAGCCCGTGCTTGAGCGCAACCTCCTTGAGCAGGTGCTTGAACAGAAAAGTCTGATCGGCCAGTAGCAGCGGATCGCCATGCAGCAGGTTGATCTCGAACTGGCTGACCCCCATCTCGTGCATCACGGTGTCACGCGGCAGCCCCAACGCTGCCATGCAGGCGTACACCTCGGCGAAGAAAGGTCGCAAACCGTTGTTGGAACTGACGCTGAATGCCGAGTGCCCCTGTTCGCATCGCCCGTCCAGCCCTGTCGGCGGCTCAAACGGATAAAGCGGCTCGGGATTGGGCGCGAAGACAAAAAACTCGAGTTCGGTGGCCACCACTGGCACCAGGTCCTGCGCAGCGTAACGGGCGATAACCGCCTTGAGCTGATTACGGGTAGAGAGCATGCAGGGCTGGCCATCAAGGTCCTGCGCATCACAGATGGCCAGGGCACGCGGCGACGTGCTCCAGGGCAGACGGTGGAGCTGCTGTGGATCACTGATCAGCGCCAGATCGCCGTCATCACTGCCGTAAAAGCGCGCCGGCGGATAGCCGCCCATGATGCATTGCAACAACACGCCGCGCGCCAGCTGCAAACGGCGGCCCTCGAGAAAACCTTCAGCCGTCATCACCTTGCCGCGCGGCACACCATTCAAATCCGGGGTTACACACTCCACTTCATCAATGCCCATCAGCATCTCTTGCTGCGAATGGGGGTCATTGCCTGTCATGGGTCAGTCCTTTTCAGTTGAGCTGCAAACGCCAAGCTTCAACCTTCAGACTGCAATCTTCAAGCATCCCGCTTCAGGCTGTCGGCCTGCCGCGTCAGAGAACCGGGTTATGGAAAGGCGTCCCGGTCACTTCGATGAACTCTTTTCGGTAGTCTTCGTTTTCCGGGTCGACCACAAGGGCCTGACGCAGGAATTCGACGCCTTCGGCCACATTGCCCAATTGACGACTCAGGGCGCCGGCGAGATGCAGCCTGGTGGCATCGAAAAAATTGAATGACAGCATGATCTTGGTCAGCGTCAGCGCGTTCTCAAGCTTGCCTACCATCAACAATTGGTTGAACTGGGTGTTGAAGTCGCCGACGTCCTGCCACTTTTCGGCAGACAGGCCCTCCACTTTGCGCAGCACGACGGTGTGGCCGTTGCCTACTTTCGAATCGGTTTCTTCCACGCACTCGATGTACCAGCACCCCAGGCCTGACGAGTTAACGTAATTGACCGCACGGAGCATGCTTTGCAGGGAAAAGACCTGATAGTGACCGCGCCACTCGCCTTCAGTGACGGTGGTCATGTCGACCTTGTTTTCATAGTCCTCGATCATCTGCGCCAGCGTCGTCAAACGACGCGCCCGATCAGTCTTGGCTGCGGTGCGCTTGGGAAAGATGCAGAAGAACACCCCGCCGTTCTTCAGCACTCGGAAGGATTCGACGTAGGCAGAAAGCAGGTTGGGGACGTGCTCGATGACGTGCGAGCTGATCAGATAGTCAACCGACGAGTCTGCCGTATGGATGCATTGAAAATCGCCCAGCATGTCGACCTTCGAAACATCGCCCGACACTTTCATCTGCTCGACGAAGTACTGCTGATAGTCTTCCATGTCACGAGGGTGCAGAAAATCGACGCCGTTGCACGGCGCAACGTTCAGGCAATGGGCAAGATTGAACGCGTTGTGAGCCGCTGCGCCCAACTCTATACCGTGCCCCTGGCAGTACTTTTTAGCTAACAGCATCACCCACCCACCGCTCATCGTGATATCGAATACAGCCTTTCAACGATTTCGGCGGTGTCCGCTAAAACTTTAACCAGCACCGCCCCAGGCCTTTGGCGTGCCAGCAATTGGCGCAAATATTGCAATCCACCGCGTACATACATCGATTTACGTCAGCGCGGGCTTGAACTGCCCGCCACGCTGCGACGCCAATCAACAACAATCACGCTAACGCCCGAGAGAACAGAGGATCACCATGATCAATGGTCAAAAGGTTGGCTGCGGAATCATCACCTACAACCGTCCTGCGCTGCTGAAAAAGCTTTACGATTCCCTGCCTGCCGAGATCATCGACTGCGTTGTCATCATCAATGACGGCGAGGTGTACCCGGAGTTTTCCGCGTATGACAGCGAGGTCTTCTTCAACAACGAAACCAACCTCGGCGTTGGAAAATCCAAGAACAGAGCCTTGTCGCGACTGATGGATGCGGGGTGTGAACACCTGTTCCTGATCGAAGACGACATCTATATAAAAAGTCCGGAAGTATTCGAGCTTTATATTCTGACCTCGACGCTGACCGGCATTCAGCACCTCAATTACAGCCAGCATGGTCTGATGAACAAGACGCCGTCCGGCGAGGCCAACGCGGTGTACAGGATTGACTACGGCAATGGCATCAACCTGCCCTTGTACCGCCATTGCGTCGGCGCGTTTTCCTACTATTCCAGACGCAGCCTGGAAGCCGCCGGCCTGATGGACGAGACGTATCACAACGCCTTTGAACACGTCGATCACACCCTGGCCATCATCAACCAGAACATGCACCCGCCTTTCTGGTTTTTTGCCGACATCGATAATTCACAGCTGTATCTGGGGGACGAGCCCTGGACGCTCGAGGGCTCAACGATTTCGTCCGACACCCTGCACCGCAAAAACGCCCTCGCAGCCATTGAACACTTCACGCTCAAGCACGGCTGCGAACCGGTCAGACATCCGTTGGCGTCTGATCAGGAACTGATGGACAGCCTGAACAGCATCAAACAGAACTTCGGATTGAATATCTAAGCGCCGAGCCCGCCCCGCAATCCTGACAAGGCGTTGCGGGGTACTCGTTGAAAGACCGCTGCCTCAGGGCAGGGTCATACTGAACATCGCCCCGCCCAGCACGCCGCCGTTGGCGATTTCAATGCGCCCGCGCATGCCGTTGCGTACATGCAGCCGGGCAATGTGTGCAGCGAAGTACAAGCCCAGGCCGGTACTGCCGCTGCCCTGGTTGATGCCCTGCACATAGTCGGTCTGGCGCTCGATCAGATACGCCGGGTAGCCCGGACCGTCGTCATTGATGGTGATCTTCAACTGCCCGCCTTCATCACCGACACTCACAGAAATCTGCTCGCGGGCAAAGCCGATGGCGTTGACGATGATATTGCCCACCACCGAGCCGATCAGTTCGCGGTCGAAAAAGCCCAAGGGGCTTGCCACATCGATCGCATGACGCGCGGCAATCCCGCGGCTGGCCAGCACGTCCTGGTGATGGGCCAGTTGCGCTTCGATGAAATCGTCCAGTTCGTGGTAGTCAGGACGCAACGGCATCTGGTTGACACCCAGTTTGTAGAGGCCGAGCAACTGCACGAGCATGCCGTTGAGGTTGGCAAACTCATAGTCGATGACGCCATGCTCCGAGGTGTCGCGCTGCTGGACCGAAAGCTTCGCCTGCCACTGGCTATGTGCCTGGGTCAGGGTCGCCAGCGAGTTCTTCATGTCGTGCACCGTGGAGGCGATCACCATGGAAAAGTCGAGGCCCTGCTCTGTCTCTTCACTCATGCGCTAAACGCCCTCTCCCTGAGTTTATGGTAGCGCTCATAGCGTGGATCGCTTTCCGGAATCTTGCCAAGCGTGGTCAGGCTGGCACGACACTCGTCAATTCCGGCCTGGCCCAGGTTCTGGCCAGGGTGAAGCAGCGACTGCACCATGTTCAGCGCAATACTGATGTTCTTTGGCTGCAAGCCAAGCGCACTGCGGAAAAACGCCTGTGCTTCGGTGAGGTTGCCGGCCTTGTAGCTGCGCACGCCTTGCAGGTTGAAATCGACAGCCGCCTTGCTGGCCCCCAGAATCGCCGGATCATCGGTCATGCTGGCAATGCTTTTCATCACCGCTGGATCGTCGCCGTAGGCCCCGGCACAACTCTTCAAGACGCCGGCACCGGCCTCTTCCTGACCGAGCTTCTTCAGTTGCGCAGCCACCATCAGTGCGGCGTCGGCACTGAGCACCTGCTCCATGCCATCCAGCCTGGCCATTGCCTGCTCGGTGAGCTTTGCTGCGGCTTCCGGGTCCGAATGCTGCAGGCTGGCCGCCTTCATTAGCCGGGTACGTACTTGCAGCCCCTCGTCATCGCCATGCTCCTTGGCGACATCGACGAGGGCGTTGTTGATCTCGACACGGGTACGCGCATCGAGCCCCTGATCGCCACCCTTGCTGATCAAGGCATGCGCCAACCCGAGGTTGGTTTCCGGATCCTTGAAACGCGAATGCTGACCTTGGGAGACGGCCTGGCGATAGGCCTTGGAGGCACTTTCGAAGTCATCGTTGCCCAATGCCAGCTTGCCCAGCAGCTTCTGTCGACGCACCGCCAGCGGCGACAGGCGCACTGCGCTTTCCAGCACAGACTGCGCGCGCTTGCCATCGCCAAGTGCCACCAGCACATCAGCCAGGCCGTCGAACAGCACAGGCATGGTTGGAAATGCCTTGATTGCCTGTTCGTAGACAGCCAGTGCATCAGCGGTCTTGCCGCGCTTGAGCAGCAGGCTGCCCAATGCACCATAGGCCCACGGCGTGGCCCGATCAGCCAGAATGGTCTTGAGGAACGCTTCCAGGGGCTCGTTCTGCTTCAGGTCACGCAAGGCATCGGCCTTGTAGCGCAGGCACAACGGCGCATAACGCGGGTCCTGCTCGATCAGCTTGTCACACGCGGCCAGCACCTCGGCCGGTTTGCGACGGTCGAGGGCCTGCAGAATCGGCTTGAGCAAGGTCTTGCGCTGCACCAGCTTTTCCAGCCGCTGGGCCAGCCCGGCGCGGTTGAACGGCTTGGTCAGGTAACCATCCGGCTCCCACTCAAGCGCACTCATGACCATCGCTTGACTGTTTTCGGCAGTGACCATGATGAATACGCTTTCGTAACTCAGCAGGCGCTCGATCATCAGGTCTTCCAGCACCTGCTGGCCGTTCTTGCGGCCATCACCCAGGTTGAAATCGTGCAGCACGAAGTCATAACGCTTTTGCGAGCACATGCGCAGAGCCTGCTCGCCGGTGTCGGCGGTGTCCACTTCCTTGACGCCCAGCTCACGCAGCATCGATCTCACTGAACTGCGAAAGTCAGAGAAATCATCAACGATAAGAAAGCTTTTTTGGTTGTACGCCAGCATCCGGATTCCTGCACAGGAGAGGGTGAAATATGAGACCCGCGGCCTGAAAATCATTCAGGCCCGACTCGGCAGCCCATTTTTCAGGACGCACATAATAACTGATGGCAAAGAGCCACAATACAACTTGCCGTCACCCTCCCCCTATGCGTCAGAGCGCGAGGTTGAGGGCAACACTCAGTTTTTCGACCATCCACGCAGAAACTGTAGAACGAACATCAACTTCGCGCACGAACCCGGTGTCAGGCAGGCATAAAGAGTGTGGGCTGGGTCGTAATTGCGGCAGGGGAAAGGCATTTTCGGAGAGGTCTGTCACACATCGGCAACGCACAGCGCGGCGGACAACATGCCAGCGCGGGGCGCTGGCATGTGAGGTGGTGCAGGCGGTTTACACCCAGCCGTCGTTCTTCTTGCGGCCCTTGGTCAACGCCGGAAGGATCAGGCCGACCAGCAAGCCGGCACCGGCAATGCTGCCGCCGTAGACCATGTAACGCATCATCACCTGCTTGTTCTCATCGCCAAGTCGCGCCTGAGTGGCACGCAATTCAGCCTGAGAGTCGGCCAGTTGATCGTTGAGGGTCTTGGTGCGCGCCTCCAGTTCATCGACCAGTTTCTTACGCGCGTCCAGCGTTTCCTGCATGCCTTGCACGCGGGTCTTCCAGGTATTGTCGATGCCCGCCAGTTGCTCGGTCAGATCGGCGACCTGCTGAGTCAGCTGTGGCACACGCTCGGCCTGCCCAGGGACTTCCTGCAAGTCGCTGCTCGGAATCCACACCGTGGAACCGCCTTCGCCACGCACCTGGCTGAACTTGCCCGAAGCGCTGAGCAGCTCGACCTTCTGCCCGGATTTCAGCGTCCCCACGATCCGGTGATCATCGGTTGGTCCGCTGCGTACATAGGTGGTGAGGCTGTCGCTGACCCAGCGATCGCTGCCTGCGGCCTGTGCGCTGCCAGGCATGACAACGGTCAATGCAGCGCCAACCAGGCCTGCGCCGAGCAAGCGACGCGAAACGGCGAACAGGCCAGGGGCTCGGGAAAGAAGTGCGGAAAAATGACGAGACATGGCGATAATTATCTTTATCTGAAATGAAAATAAAGCCTCGTTTAACGGGCCGGCTAAGGATGGGAGCGGCAAGTGATCAACGGTTTTGCAACTCCTGCCCGGACGGAATGTCTGCCTATCAGGCGCGTTGAAAAAGCACCTGATGATCCCTTTCATGCAGGCCGTCCAGAAAGTCCATCAGCTAACAGACTCCGTTAAAGGGGTCAGGTTCACTATTGCCCGTTGTCCGCGTCAAAATTCAGCCGCACGGTCAGCGAAGCAAGTGCCTGCTTTCAAAAGAATTCGCCTGCCGATTCAATCTGCGATGACGCACAACGGCTCAAACAGGGGACGTCTGCGGTCCGACGTTTGCTTTCCCGGCCAAGTGCTGTAGAAAAGGCTCCACAGGGGCGAATGTTCTCGATATTCGCCATCCTGATGCTCGACTGCATCGCTCTAATGGAAAATAGAATGATCCCAAGACAAGTGATTAACGCCACCGTAAGCCCGAAAGGCAGCCTTGAAACCCTGTCCCAACGTGAAGTGCAGCAGCTCAGCGCGGCCGGTTCAGGCAGCACCTATACCCTGTTTCGCCAGTGCGCCCTGGCCATTCTCAATACCGGCGCCCACGTCGATAACGCCAAGACCATTCTTGAAGCGTACGAGAGTTTTGAAGTCCGCATCCATCAACAGGACCGCGGCGTTCGCCTGGAGCTGCTCAACGCTCCGGCCGATGCATTCGTCGACGGCGAAATGATCGCCAGCACCCGCGAAATGCTGTTCAGCGCCTTGCGCGACATCGTTTATACCGAAAGCGAGCTGGACAGCCAGCGCATCGACCTGAGCAATTCCCAGGGCATCACCGACTACGTGTTCCACCTGCTGCGCAACGCTCGTACCCTGCGCGCCGGTGTCGAGCCGAAGATGGTGGTGTGCTGGGGCGGCCATTCGATCAATACCGAAGAATACAAATACACCAAGAAAGTCGGCCATGAACTGGGCCTGCGCAGCCTGGACATCTGCACCGGCTGCGGCCCCGGCGTGATGAAAGGCCCGATGAAAGGCGCGACCATCGCGCACGCCAAGCAGCGCATCGTTGGCGGTCGCTACCTGGGCCTGACCGAACCGGGCATCATCGCCGCCGAAGCGCCCAACCCGATCGTCAATGAGCTGGTCATCCTGCCGGACATCGAAAAACGCCTCGAAGCGTTCGTCCGCGTCGGCCACGGCATCATCATCTTCCCCGGTGGCGCAGGCACGGCCGAAGAGTTCCTGTATCTGCTGGGCATTCTGATGCATCCGGACAATAAGGATGTGCCATTCCCGGTAATCCTGACCGGCCCGAAAAACACCGAACCCTACCTGCAGCAACTGCACGCGTTTGTCGGTGCCACGCTGGGTGAAGAGGCGCAGCGTCACTACCAGATCATCATCGACAACCCGGCGGACGTTGCCCGGCAGATGACGCAGGGCCTGAAGGAAGTGAAGCAGTTCCGCCGCGAGCGTAACGACGCGTTTCACTTCAACTGGCTGCTGAAGATCGAGGAAAGCTTCCAGCACCCTTTCGATCCGACCCACGAGAACATGTCCAGACTGCAACTGAACCACGATGTGCCGACTCACGAACTGGCCGCCAACCTGCGCCGGGCGTTTTCCGGCATCGTCGCCGGCAACGTCAAGGACAAGGGCATTCGTCTGATCGAGCAGCATGGTCCTTATCAGATCCACGGCGACCCATCGATCATGGGCCCGCTGGACAAGCTGTTGCAGGCCTTCGTCGATCAGCACCGCATGAAGCTGCCAGGCGGCGCGGCGTATGTGCCGTGCTACCAGGTCGTGACCTGACCGCATAACGGCATGCTGCAAGCCGACGGGGTGCTCTTGAGCACCCCGTTTCTATTTCTGCTGGCGAAAGGCCTTGGGCGACTGCCCGGTAGAGCGTTTGAAGAAGCGCGAAAAATACGCCGGCTCGGAAAAACCCAGGCTGTCTGAGACCTGATTGATGGTCAGGGTGGTGTAGATCAGGTTGCGCTTGGCCTCCAGCAACAAGCGCTCACTGATGATCTGCAAGGCCGACTGGTTGCACAGCCGCCGACACAGTGCATTCAAGTGCGCGGCGCTGATACCCATCGCCCGAGCATGCTGGTCAATCGACCAGTGCTCGCGAAAACTCGCCTCCAGTTGATGCATGAACACCTGCAAATGCTCGCGGCCGCGATCCATCGCATGAGTCTCTTCGCCGGCATGCTCACTGCTGCGCCGACTGAGCCACACCGCCAGCACATTGACCAGCGAGTGCAGCATCAGATCGCGGCCCGCTCTGGGCTGCCGGTATTCATTGGCAATGGCATCGAACAGCGTGTCCACATAATCGCTGTCCGCCCCGAGCGCATAACACCGTGCCGTGCTGAGGGCTGAGACGTCGAGCGCAGCCTCGAGTTGCTCCACCAAGGGTCTGGCCAGGCTGAGAATATGGCCCTGAATATCTCTGGAAAACCTGAAGGTGTGCACGCTCAGTGCGGGAACGACCTGCAACGAAGGCATCTCGACCTCGCTGACCCGGTCCTCGACCTTGAGCATGGCCTTGCCCGACTGCACGTAAAGCAGCTGGACCAGATCGCCATGCCTATGCGGCTTGATCTCCCATTCGTGAATCCTGCTGCGCTCGGGGATCGACTCGCAATGAATCAGATCCGGGGTCGGCCAGGCCGTGGTTTCTCCGTAGAGCTTGAACACCGGTACCGCTGCCGTGGCAGGTCTGGGCATATCGTCTTCTCCCGTCCGGACCCTCGAAAAATCCAGATAATGCAGCGGATATTGCCTTCTTATCTCGACGGCATCCATTAAAAATACAGGAGACAAAAACAAACACTTCCCGCTGACTAAACCTGGCAGGGATCAAAAGACAGGACTATCGCCATGAAGACCAAGGTTGCCATTATCGGTTCAGGCCCTTCCGGGCTGCTGCTGGGCCAACTGCTGCAGCGTGCCGGCATCGACAACGTCATCGTCGAGCGCAAGGACCCCGACTACATCCTTTCGCGCATCCGCGCCGGCGTTCTGGAACAAGGCATGACCGACCTGTTGCGTGAAGCGGGCGTCAGTGAACGCATGGACGCAGAGGGCCTGATCCATGACGGTTTCGAGCTGGCGTTCGCCGGTCGTTGCGAGCGCATCGACCTGAAGAGTCTTGCCGATGGCAGGACGGTGATGGTCTACGGCCAGACCGAGGTCACTCGCGATCTGATGGCCGCGCGCGCCGCGACCGGTGCAATGACGATCTATGACGCCGCGGACGTCAAAGCGCACGACCTCAAGAGCGATAGTCCGTACCTGACGTTTGTGAAAGACGGCGAGACCGTGCGCCTGGACTGCGATTACATTGCTGGCTGTGACGGTTTTCACGGGGTGTCACGGCAATCGATTCCCGCTGACGCCCTCAAGGTATTCGAACGCGTCTATCCGTTCGGCTGGCTCGGCGTACTGGCCGATACGCCACCGGTCAACGAAGAGCTGGTCTACGCCAATCACCCGCGCGGCTTTGCCTTGTGCAGCATGCGCTCGGCCATTCGCACCCGCTATTACGTGCAGGTCAGTGCCGACGAGAAGGTCGAAGACTGGTCGGACGAGCGCTTCTGGGAGGAACTCAAATCCCGCCTGCCCGAGCATCTGGCAGAGCGTCTGGTCACCGGGCCGTCCATCGAGAAAAGCATCGCACCGCTGCGCAGCTTTGTGGTTGAACCCATGCAGTACGGCCGCCTGTTCCTGCTCGGCGATGCCGCGCACATCGTCCCTCCAACCGGTGCCAAGGGGCTGAACCTGGCCGCGAGCGATGTCAGCACGCTGTACCGCATCCTGCTCAAGGTGTATCAGGAAGGCCGCACTGACTTGCTGGAAAAGTATTCACAAATCTGCCTGCGCCGGGTGTGGAAAGCCGAGCGTTTCTCCTGGTGGATGACGTCGGTGCTGCATAACTTCCCCGATACCGACGCCTTCAGCCAGCGCATTCAGCAGACCGAACTGGACTACTACGTCGGCTCGGAAGCCGGGCGCAGGACCATTGCCGAGAATTATGTGGGCTTGCCGTATGAGGCTGTCGAGTAAAGCGTCGGCCCCGGCGCTGTAATGTTCGTTGCGTACTGACGTTGGCGACAAGCCATAACCTCCCCCGCGTACCTGCGTTGTGCAATCACACAACGCATGCCCCCTGCCGCCGTGCAAAGCCCCAAAGCGTTTTCGTCAACGGCCACCTATGATCAAGCGTGCATCCAATAGCTATCCGGCTATATAAAAACAACAAGCACAGAGGAACACCCGCCATGACACCCGTTTCGACCCACGAGGTGGGCGACGCTGAAGGCAATCTTGTCTACCGTCGCATCACCCTGCGCCTTATCCCGTTTATCTTCATTTGCTACCTGTTCAATTACCTCGACCGCGTGAACGTCGGCTTCGCCAAGCTGCAGATGCTCGATGCCCTGAATTTCAGTGAGACGGTTTATGGCCTCGGTGCCGGTATCTTCTTCATTGGCTACGTGCTGTGTGGCCTGCCCAGCAATCTGGCGCTGAACCGCTTCGGGCCGCGTCGCTGGATCGGTCTGATGATGATTACCTGGGGAATCTTCTCGACCTGCCTGCTGTTCGTCACCACGCCGGTCGAGTTCTACGTGCTGCGCTTTCTGACCGGTATGGCAGAGGCCGGCTTCTTCCCCGGCATCGTGCTGTACCTCTCGCGCTGGTATCCGAATCAGCGTCGCGGGCGGATCATGGCACTGTTCATGTCGGCCATTCCGGTCTCCGGCCTGCTGGGCGGTCCGTTTTCCGGATGGATTCTCAATCATTTCGCTACGGGCCAGGGCGGCATGGCCGGCTGGCAATGGATGTTTCTGATTCAGGGCGTGCCGACCGTGGCGCTGGGTGTGCTGGCCTTCGTTCTGCTGTGCGACAAGGTCGAGGATGCCCGCTGGCTGACGCACGAGCAGCGTCAGCGGGTCAAGACCGATATCACCAACGATGAACTGAGCCGTCCGGTGCACGGCAAAAGCTCGGTGGCTTCAGTGCTGAGCATGCCGTTCATATGGATTCTGGGCTTTATCTACTTCTGCATTCAAAGCGGCGTCTACGCGATCAATTTCTGGCTGCCGTCGATCATCAAGAACCTCGGTTTCAGCGATGCACTGGTGATCGGCTGGATCAGCGCCGTGCCGTACCTGATGGCGGGCGTGTTCATGCTGCTGGTCGGCCGCTCTGCCGACCTGCGTAATGAGCGGCGCTGGCATCTGGTGGTCCCGATGCTGATGGGCGCGACCGGCCTGATCATTGCCGCCAACTTCGCGACGCTGCCCATCGTAGCCATCATCGGGCTGACTATCGCGACCATGGGTGCGCTGACCAGCCTGCCGATGTTCTGGCCATTGCCGACCGCCCTGCTGAGCGCCAGCGTTGCCGCAGGCGGGCTTGCGCTGATCAACTCGATTGGGCAGATGGCAGGCTTTCTCAGCCCTTACCTGGTGGGCTGGATCAAGGATCAGACCGGCTCGACTACCCTGGCGCTGTATTCACTGGCCGCGCTGACCATCGTCGGCAGTCTGGTGGCATTGCGGGTCAGTCGTTCGTCAGCAGTCAAGGTGGCAGGGCCCGCCTGAATGCACTGGCCGAAGACAGTGTGATCCTGCGCAGCTGGCGTGAAGCGGGATGCGCAGATTTTTGCGCACCCGATACCCGCATAAAACTGACCAAGGCTCGTATTTAAAGCGCTGCAGCACACAGGAATGAGTCGGTGCATGTGCGCAGACATTTGCGCACTATTTCACGTTTTTTTGCTCGATGTCTTTGCTTTAAATCCCTATCTATTTGTTTTTTATGGATAAATAGACAGTCGGCACATATCTTGGAATGCACTTCTGCATACAGCGGGCGATATCGCCCGTTTCTTCGCAGAGATTCCATGCATGACCGACAAATCCGGCACCCATACTCAACGACGTGCTGCAACGTTCGCCAAGATACCCGCCACGGCTACCAGTCTGTGCCCCTTCCGAAAACCTGAAGTCGCCATCGTACCCGTGCGCTATGCGCTGGACCGCTCCCGCTACGATGCCGCGCCCGAGAAGCTGAAACCGCTACTCAAGGGCAGCCGCTGGGCGG
>NZ_WIBD01000033.1:0-34524 GCF_009495975.1 Pseudomonas sp. SZ57
CCAGAGCGTGAGGAACGATAATCCCCGCTATCGTGCGACGCTCTGCGTCGCATGCCGTTCTGGACGCTCTGCGTCCTCTCTCGAAAGGCTTAAACGCTCTTCATCACTCCCGCACATGCCGCCTTGTACGCTTCGTGCTGATACTTGTTCAGGGTGTCGGGCAGGGCGAAGGTGTGTTTCTTGTTCTGCGCATTGACGGTCTGCGGTGAGATCAGCACCACGTTGCAATCGGACATCAGTTGAAAGATGGTTTCGATCTTGAAAGTGGTCGGGCCGCCAGCGAATTCGCCTTTCTTGCTGCGCTTCTTGATAACCACATGGCTGATGCCGTTTTCACGCACGAAACCGGCAAGTTGCGTGGAGAAGGCTTTGACGTTGGCGGCCTCGTCATCGTCCTCCAGTGCAAGCTTCTTCGTGGCGAGCGGCAGGTGCTCGATGTCGCCATTACGTCGAGTGGCGAGGGCGAAGATGGCTTCGCTGCCTTTGATTTCTACACCGCAAATAATCATGAGAAAACCTGATGAGCTCGTTCATATAAAGAGGCAGGTTATCTCATCGTAGACGTTATTCCTGAGCTATCGACTCCAGATACTCCGAACGCTCGTCACTCATGCGCGCAATGCAGTCGTTTTCGCTGATGGTGAAGGCCTTGCTGCCAGCTGCAGAAGGGAAGACTTCAACCGCGCAGTCAGCATCACGCAGCTTTTCCCAGGCTTGCTGGGCAGTCTTGAGTTTGCTGGTAAAGTCGTTGAACTGCGTCTTGTTGGCAACGAACTGCGACTGAACGCGCTTAAGCAGGTTGTCGAAGTTCTCCTTGAGCAACTGTTCGGCAGTGGTGCGGCTGTAGGCCGAGCATTCCAGGGTCTGCTTGTCGTCCTCGACACCGTCGCAGGGCGACGCGTCCGGATTCTGAGCGGCGTGTACGCCTGTTACAGCCGTCGTCATAAGGGCCAGGGTCAGCAAAAACGTTTTCATCGAGTCGCTCCGATCCATTGATAGGCTCGATTCTGTCTCAAGCGCGAGACATTGAACAGGTTTACGACATCGCACGACGACTCGCCGTCCCCCTTTGTCGCATCTTGACGCTTTCGGCAAACCCCCTGTCGTTTTTGCACCCGGTTCCCCTGACCCTCCGGCATATGCTGACCCCATTAGCGCCGACAGCCGATTCGGCGCACCGGAATCAAAAAAGGGGACAGCCTGATGAGCCCAGCCGAATTGCACGCCGACAGCATCGTTATTGACGGGCTGATCATCGCCAAATGGAACCGCGAGCTGTTTGAAGACATGCGCAAGGGCGGCCTGACCATGGCCAACTGCACCGTGTCGGTGTGGGAGGGCTTTCAGGCGACCATCAACAGCATCTGCACCAGCCAGAAACTGATGCGCGAAAACAGCGATCTGGTTATGCCCGTTCATACCACTGCCGACATCCGCAAGGCCAAGGAACTGGGCAAGACCGGTATCCTGTTCGGCTTCCAGAACGCGCACGCCTATGAAGACCAGATCGGCTACGTCGAGATCTTCAAGAAGCTCGGCGTGGGCATCGTGCAGATGTGCTACAACACCCAGAATCTGGTGGGCACGGGCTGCTACGAGCGCGACGGCGGGCTGTCGGGTTTCGGTCGTGAGATCGTCGCTGAAATGAACCGCGTCGGGGTGATGTGCGACCTGTCCCACGTCGGCTCGAAAACCTCGGAAGAAGTCATTCTCGAATCGAAAAAGCCGGTCTGCTATTCCCACTGCCTGCCGTCCGGCCTCAAGGAACACCCGCGCAACAAGTCCGACGCCGAGTTGAAGTTCATCGCCGAGCACGGCGGTTTTGTCGGCGTGACCATGTTCGCGCCGTTCCTGGCCAAGGGCATCGAGTCGACCATCGACGATTACGCCGAAGCCATCGAATACGTGATGAACATCGTCGGCGAAGACGCCATCGGCATTGGTACTGACTTTACCCAGGGTCACGGCCAGGAATTTTTCGAGTACCTGACCCACGACAAGGGCTACGCCCGCCGCCTGACCAACTTCGGCAAGATCATCAACCCGCTGGGCATCCGCACCGTGGGGGAGTTTCCCAATCTGACTGAAACGTTGCTCAAGCGCGGTCACTCCGAACGCGTGGTGCGCAAGATCATGGGCGAGAACTGGGTCAACGTTCTGGCCGACGTCTGGGGCGAGTAACCCGCCCGCCATACCTTATCGAATTGAACCCCCACGGCCCTTCGAGCGGTGGGTGTAGCCCGAATCATCTGGAGTTTGACCGCCATGGCTAAAATCGCCCCGCAACTGCCCATCGAAGTCGACAGCGAAACCGGCGTCTGGACCTCCGATGCGTTGCCGATGCTCTACGTGCCCCGGCACTTTTTCGTCAATAACCACATGGGCATCGAAGAAGTGCTGGGCGCCGATGCCTACGCCGACATCCTCTACAAGGCGGGTTACAAATCCGCCTGGCACTGGTGCGAAAAAGAAGCCGAATGCCATGGCCTGGAAGGCGTTGCGGTGTTCGAGCACTACATGAAGCGCCTGTCGCAGCGTGGCTGGGGCCTGTTCAAGATCCAGGACATCGACGTCGAGAAAGGCACTGCCAGTGTGAAGCTGGAGCACTCCTGTTTCGTGTACGTCTACGGCAAGGTCGGGCGCAAGGTCGATTACATGTTCACCGGCTGGTTCGCCGGGGCCATGGATCAGATCCTCGCTGCCAGCGGCAGCGCTGTGCGCACGGTTGCCGAGCAGGTTTACGGTGGTTCCGAAGAAGGTCATGACGACGGTCTGTTCGTCGTCAAGCCGCTGTAAATCGAGGATCGGGTTATGGCTTTCGAAGCGATGTTCCAGCCGATCCAGATCGGCAAACTCACCATCCGCAATCGCGTGCTGAGCACTGCGCACGCCGAGGTCTACGCCACCGATGGCGGCATGACCACGGATCGTTACGTGAAGTACTACGAGGAGAAAGCCAAGGGCGGCATCGGTCTGGCCATTTGTGGCGGCTCTTCAAGCGTGGCCATCGACAGCCCGCAAAGCTGGTGGAAGTCGGTCAACCTGGCAACCGACAGGATCATCCCGCACTTCCAGAACCTCGCCGACGCCATGCACAAGCATGGCGCCAAGATCATGATCCAGATTACCCACATGGGCCGTCGCTCGCGCTGGGATGGCGATCACTGGCCGACCCTGCTGTCGCCGTCGGGCATCCGCGAGCCGGTACACCGGGCAACCTGCAAAACCATCGAGCCCGAAGAAATCTGGCGGGTGATCGGCAATTACGCCAGCGCTGCGGCGCGTGCCAAGGCCGGTGGTCTGGACGGCGTCGAGTTGTCGGCGGTGCATCAGCACATGATCGACCAGTTCTGGAGCCCGCGGGTCAACAAGCGTACCGATGAATGGGGCGGCAGTTTCGAAAACCGCATGCGCTTCGGTCTGGAGGTGATCAAGGCGGTGCGCCAGGAAGTTGGCCCCGACTTTTGTGTGGGGCTGCGTATCTGCGGCGACGAGTTTCATCCCGATGGCCTCAGCCACGAGGACATGAAACAGATCGCCAAGTATTACGACGATACCGGCATGATCGACTTCATCGGCGTGGTGGGCTCGGGGTGTGACACCCACAACACCCTGGCCAACGTCATTCCGAACATGAGTTATCCACCGGAGCCGTTCCTGCACCTGGCGGCCGGGATCAAGGAAGTGGTCAAGGCCCCGGTGCTGCACGCGCAGAACATCAAGGACCCGAACCAGGCAACGCGAATTCTGGAAGGCGGCTACGTCGACATGGTCGGCATGACCCGCGCGCACATTGCCGACCCGCACCTGATCGCCAAGATCAAGATGGGCCAGATCGATCAGATCAAACAGTGCGTCGGCGCCAACTACTGCATCGATCGCCAGTATCAAGGGCTGGATGTGCTGTGCATCCAGAACGCCGCGACGTCCCGCGAATACATGGGCGTGCCGCACATCATCGAGAAATCCACCGGACCCAGGCGCAAGGTCGTGGTGGTCGGGGCCGGTCCTGCCGGGATGGAAGCTGCACGCGTCTCTGCCGAACGCGGCCATGACGTGACCCTGTTCGAGAAGAAGGACTTCATCGGCGGGCAGATCACCACCGCATCGAAGGCACCGCAACGCGACCAGATCGCCGGCATCACGCGCTGGTTCCAGCTGGAACTGGCGCGCCTGAAAGTCGACCTGCGTCTGGGGACCGCCGCGGATGCGGCAACCATTCTCGACCTGCGCCCGGACATCGTGGTGCTGGCGGTCGGCGGTCATCCGTTTCTGGAGCAGAACGAACACTGGGGGGCCGCTGAAGGTCTGGTGGTCAGCAGTTGGGATGTGCTGGACGGCAAGGTGACGCCGGGCAAGAACGTGCTGGTCTACGACACCATTTGCGAGTTCACCGGCATGTCGGTGGCCGACTTCCTGGCCGACAAGGGCTGTCAGGTCGAAATCGTCACCGATGACATCAAGCCGGGCGTGGCGATTGGCGGAACCTCGTTCCCGACCTACTACCGCAGCATGTACCCCAAGGAAGTGATCATGACTGGCGACATGATGCTGGAAAAGGTCTATCGCGAGGGCGACAAGCTGGTGGCGGTGCTGGAGAACGAATACACCGGGGCCAAGGAAGAGCGGGTTGTCGATCAGGTGGTGGTGGAAAACGGTGTGCGTCCGGACGAAGCGATCTATTACGCGCTCAAGGAGGGTTCGCGCAACAAGGGCCAGATCGACATCGACGCGCTGTTCGCCATTCAGCCACAGCCATCGTTGAGCCAGCCGGGTGACGGTTACCTGCTGTTTCGTATCGGCGATTGCGTGGCGCAGCGTAATACCCACGCGGCGATCTATGACGGCTTGCGGCTGTGCAAGGATTTTTAAAGGCAGCTGCAAGCTGTGAGCTGCAAGCGGCAAGTAAAAGCGTTTGCCCCGTGCTTTTTTCTTGAAGCTTGTAGCTTGACGCTTGCAGCTCGCACCTGAGGTCAACGTGATGCTAGACACCCTTCTTCCGATCCTGCTGTTCAGCGCCTTGGCCCTTGCGGCGCTGGGCGCCTGGCGGCGGGTAACCCTGTGGCGCAACGGCCGGTCCTCGAAAGTCGATTGGCTGGGTGGGCTGCTGGCCATGCCCAAGCGTTACATGGTCGATCTGCATCATGTGGTCGCGCGTGACAAATACATCGCCAACACCCACGTGGCCACCGCGGGCGGCGCGGTGGCCTCGATTGTGCTGGCGATTCTGGTGCACGGTTTCGGTCTGCATAATCGCCTGCTTGGCTATGCGCTGCTGTTGATGACGGCGGTGATGTTTGTCGGTGCGGTGTTTGTCTATCTTCGTCGTCTCAACCCGCCTGCGCGTCTGTCGAAAGGGCCGTGGATGCGCCTGCCGAAAAGCCTCATGGCGTTTTCCGCGAGCTTTTTTCTGGTCACCCTGCCGGTGGCGGGCATTCTTCCCGAGCACTTCGGCGGCTGGGTGCTGGTGGTCGTTCTCGGGCTGGGCGTGCTGTGGGGTGTGAGCGAACTGTTTCTGGGCATGACCTGGGGCGGGCCGATGAAGCACGCCTTCGCCGGTGCGCTGCACCTGGCCTGGCATCGCCGGGCCGAGCGTTTTGGTGGCGGACGTTCCACGGGCCTGAAACCGCTGGACCTGAACGATCGAACCGCACCGCTGGGCGTGGAGAAACCTCAGGACTTCACCTGGAATCAACTGCTGGGCTTCGACGCCTGCGTGCAGTGCGGCAAGTGCGAAGCGGCCTGCCCGGCGTTTGCGGCAGGCCAGCCACTCAACCCCAAAAAGCTGATTCAGGACATGGTGGTCGGCCTTGCCGGTGGCACTGACGCAAAATTTGCGGGCAGTCCGTATCCGTCGCTGGACGGCAAAGGCAAGCCGCTGGGCGAGCATGGCGGTAATCCGCATCAGCCCATCGTCAACGGGCTGGTGGATGCCGAAACGCTGTGGTCCTGCACCACATGCCGGGCCTGCGTCGAAGAGTGCCCGATGATGATCGAGCACGTCGATGCCATCGTCGATATGCGCCGCCACCTGACCCTCGAAAAGGGCGCTACGCCGAACAAGGGCGCCGAAGTGCTGGACAACCTGATCGCCACCGACAACCCCGGCGGGTTTGCGCCGGGCGGGCGAATGAACTGGGCGGCGGATCTGAACCTGACGCTGCTCAGCGAGAAAAAAACCGTGGATGTGCTGTTCTGGGTGGGTGATGGCGCGTTCGATATGCGTAACCAGCGTACCCTGCGCGCGTTCGTCAAAGTCCTCAAGGCGGCCGGTGTGGATTTCGCCGTGCTGGGCCTCGAAGAACGCGACAGCGGCGATGTGGCGCGACGTTTGGGTGATGAAGCGACCTTCCAGACGCTCGCCCGACGCAACATTCAGACCCTGTCCCAGTACAGTTTCCAACGCATCGTGACCTGCGACCCGCACAGCTTTCATGTGCTGAAAAACGAATATGGCGCTTTTGGCGGTGACTACCCGGTGCAGCATCACAGCACCTTCATGGCCGAGCTGGTACGCAACGGCGCCCTGACGCTGGGCCAGCACAAAGGCGCCAGCGTGACCTATCACGATCCGTGTTACCTGGGCCGTTACAACGGCGAATACGAGGCGCCGCGTGAAGTGCTGCGTGCGCTGGGGATCGAGATCAGGGAAATGCAGCGCTCGGGCTTCCGTTCCCGCTGCTGCGGTGGCGGCGGTGGCGCGCCGATCACTGACATTCCCGGCAGACAGCGGATTCCTGACATGCGTATGGACGACATCCGTGAAACGGCTGCCGAAGTGGTCGCGGTAGGTTGTCCACAGTGCACGGCCATGCTCGAAGGCGTTGTCGAACCGCGACCCATGATCAAGGACATTGCCGAACTGGTGGCCGATGCGCTGATTGAGGACGTTATCCCCAACACGCCAGCGTCTGCCAAACGCGAACCTGCGGAGGTGCTCTGATGAGCGACATTATCCGCCGTGATCCACGCGCCGAGTGGATCGCCCGCAATCGACTGCATCCGTTGCACGCGGCCATGCAACCTGCGCAGAGCAGCTGGATGGGGCCGAATGGCCTGATGCGCAAAAACGTGCATGGTCAGGGGTTTATCGGCCCCAACGGTATCAAGCGTATTGACCGCAGCGGCGCTCAGCAGGGCGGCGCGGTCAAGCGTTCGGTTGCTGCCGACGTGCAGTTGCCGCTGCATACGGTGGCCGAGCCAGCGTTCTATATCACGGTGGTGCCCGATATGGTCGGCGGCCGCCTGAGCAGCCACGACCGTGACTTGCTGGGGCTGGCGCGTCAGTTGGCGGGGGCCGACGGTGCCGTGCTGGCGGTGGTGTTCGGCGAGCACAAGGAAGCTGCATTCGACACTGCGGGCGTGGATCGGCTGTTGCTTATCGACGGTGCCGGGTTCGACGGTTACTCACCGGAACAGCGCGTGCAGGGTTTGCGGGCTGTGGATAACCAGTTCAACCCGCGCCACTGGCTATTGCCGGACAGCCGCAGCGGCGGTGGCGAACTGGGTAGACGTTTTGCCGCCAGCATCGGCGAGCGACCTGCAACGCGGGTCTGGCAGGTCAAGGACCAGCTGTGCACAAGTCGGGCAGGAGCGGGGCGCGAAGACCTGGTCCGGCCTCTGGCGCGCTTGATTCTGGCCGCTGTGGAGTGCGCCGAACCGGTCAGCGAAACCCGTCACGAGGTATTACCGGTCGAGTTGTCCACAGGCGTGGCGCGCAGCCTGCCGCGTATCGAAGACCTGGGGGCTGTAGCCGTCGATCCCCGGGTTATCCCCATGGCTGAAGCCGAATTCATTCTGTCTGGCGGCAATGGCGTCAGGGACTGGGACCTGTTTCATCAGGCCGCTTCGGCACTCGGGGCCACCGAAGGGGCGTCGCGGGTGGCGGTGGACGATGGTTTCATGGGCCGCGAGCGGCAGGTCGGCGCGAGTGGCACCTGGGTGACCGCAAGGGTGTATGTTGCCGTCGGTATTTCCGGAGCCATCCAGCATCTGCAGGGCATCGGCGCCTGTGACAAGGTCATTGCGATCAATCTGGATGCGGGGTGCGACATGGTCAAGCGCGCTGATCTATCGGTTATCGGCGAGAGCGCCGAAGTGCTCACGGCGCTGATCGCCGCAGTCGAAGCCTGGCGCAGCGGAGGTAAGCGCGATGCAGCCTGAAGTGTCTGTGGATAAGGATGCGGTGCAGATCATCAGCCTGGTGTCCATCGGCGCGCACCCGACATCAGGTCGTGCGCGCCGCGCCGAACAGGATGCGCGGGCCGTCGAGCTTGGCTTGCAACTGGCTGGGGATAACTTGCAGGTGCTGCACGCCGGCAATGCCGAAGAACCGGCGCTGCGTGCTTACCTTGGCATGGGGCTCAACGAGCTGCATGTGCTGGAGCAACCCGAGGGCGCCGATGCGCTGGTTGCGTTGACTGACTACCTCCGCGATTCTGCCGCACAGGTGGTGTTGGCCGGCAGTCAGGCTGAAACCGGTGAAGGGTCGGGCATGCTGCCCTTTTTGTTGGCCGAGAGGCTGGGCTGGCCACTGGTGACCGGTCTGGCTGAAGTCGAATCGCTGAACAACGGCACCGCGCTGGTGTTGCAGGCTCTGCCTCGCGGTCAGCGTCGTCGGCTGAAGGTTCGTCTGCCGTTTCTGGCCACTGTGGATAACGCAGCTCCCAAACCCCGGCAGAGCGCGTTCGGGCCTGCACAGCGTGGCACGCTGGACACCGAAATGGTTCAGGTCGTTGCGGATGAGTTATTGACCGCCCAAGCGCTGCAGCCAGCCAGGCCGCGGCCCAAACGCCTGAAAGTGATCAAGGCCAAGAGCGGCGCTGATCGCATGAAAGCCGCCACTGCCAAGGCCAGTGGCGGCGGGGGCCAGGTGCTTAAGGGGCTGCGCCCTGAAGAGGGCGCAGCCGCGATTCTGAAGCTGTTGATCGATGAGGGCGTCGTCAAGTAAGGCTAGGGTCCTGTGCTGGCCTCTTCGACGGGCGGTTCGCCTTTCTGTTGGGAGGCGGGCCGGAAGTAGGCATAGGAAATTTTCCCGTCCAGCCCACCGCCGTTGCTGACTTCAACTTTGACATCCGCGTTTTCGTAGCTGCGGTTGAAACTCGAAATCGTGATGGGTAACAAAATGGCTCGTTTGAACGTTACGCCTGTACGGCCTTCGCTAAAACCACCTTCTGGACTGCCAGTCACCGAGAATACCGATCCCTTGCCGGCCTTGAGTATTTTCGCCGAGCGTATTTCATCGTTGTCGCAGCCATAGCTGTTATTGCCACTGCCCATCTTGAATTGCCTGTCGATGTTGAAGGGGACCGTGCAGACAATATTCTGTGTTGCCCCATTGGCTTCGTAGAACACAATGCTTGCGTCACTGATGTCGTTATCGTCTGGCTTGTTAAGCACTTTTATGCGTGACACCTTACCGTCGAGCCCGTTATTGCGAGAGGCGAGCTTACGGTAATAGAACGTATCGGTCGTGCCCTCGAATGAATCGATTCGCACCCTTTTGCCCATGGGGACCGATTGTTTGACGTCTATGATCGTGAAGTCATCCTGCCGGTCACCGTTGGGGTTGTCGTACAGTTCGATACGCGTGCCTGCGCGGACGCCCTCCAGTTCCATGGACCTGACCTCATCCTTTTCACACCCGTTCGATGGCAGCCTTATGTCATATTGAACGCCGCTGTTGCCGCCGCTCTGATTAGCCGGCAATACGCAGGAGGTGTCCCCTCCACGATCGGCATAGTTGCGTTCGTAGAAATAAAGACCGCCTTGAGACAGCGCTGCAGCATAGGGGCGCGTGTCGCCCACCTGGTTGAAATCAACGGCGAGATAGTTGGGGTTGCGCCAACCGGTCGGTTCGCCGCAATAGTGCTCCACTCGGCGCTGCAACAGCGTCAGGTTGTTATCCATGTCCCCTGCATGAGCCGCGCTACTGCCAAAGGAATGGAATTGATTGAGGACAAAGGTCCGCGGTAATTTCCCGTCAACCGTACGTAGCGAAAGGGCCATCGAACCGAAGCGGCTCACGCATCGCCAGTCATGGCTCGCTGCTGTGTTGCCCAGGTCAAAGGTGTTCTCGACATGCGTGTTCGGGGCCCAAAGAACCTCGGCCTTCTTGCCGTTCAGTAGATATACCTTGGCCACTTCTCCCTGCGAAAACATGACGAGGCGCTTATTCGTGCTGATCATTTCCTGGAGGGTTGGCCAACTGACGTGATCGGACACATGACTGTAGTCGGCTATTTCAGGGACTCGTTCCAGCACCGGGCGCAGCTCGTCTGAGGTCAATGTCGATTCGAACAGCAGGGAAATGACGGCGTTTCGGTCTTTCTTCAAATAGGCTAAAAACTCTTTGAGTAAGTCGCTTAGCAACGGGTTACTTGACGAACACCTATCGGAGAATACAGCGTGGCATACTCGAATTCTGCCAGCATAATCCCTGTGGATATCCAGCATGAACCCTCTCATACCGCGCTCCAGTTGCGGGGTAAGGTCGTTCAGATAAGCATTGTGCCCCGTAGCCCATGTGTACTTATCGAATGTCTTGGTAAAGTCATTGATGCCCGGTGCTGCATAGGCATCCTTGTTGACAATGACCCAGTAGGCGTTTTCTGTTCCGGAGGTTGGGTAATACCAGAAATGCGCGGCCGCGTTGCCGGAAAATTTCGAACGGTAAAAGGTAATGTTATTCAGAGCGTGAATAGCGCCTGGGTAAGTAGGCTCGTCCCATTCCTTCGGATCCTGCCATGTCCCTGCATGATGCCCGGCATAGGTCCAGAAACCGTTATTCGTCTCACCAACAGGGTAGTACCAGTTGTGCCGTGCAGGACTGCCTTCCTGCAAGGCCTTGAAGAACCACGTTTGGCCATTTTGATCGTAGCGATGAACCTCCCCCACGCGGGTAAACTCATTCCACGTTTTGGGATGGGCAGGACTACCCTCATTTTTGTAGAGGTATGTCCAGTCTGCCGTGCTGTATTCCGAGGTTGGAAAGTACCGGCCATAGTCGGCTGGGCGACCTTCTTTTTCAGCGCGGAATAACAACCGTTCGCCGTTGTAGTCGTAACTGTAGATATCATCCGCGTAGGCGTAGTCGTTCCAGGTATTGGGTACCTCGAAGGTCCCCCGTCCCTTGCGGAAGAACTCCCACCATGTAGAACTCTCGTCTGCAACAGGGTCGCCTTTTACGGGCTGATTCTTGGGGTAGTCTTTTTTTCCTGTAAATTTCGACCTGAACAGCATCGGCTGATAATCGATGTCTTTCTCATGTAAGAGTCCGGCCTGCGTCCAGTCAGATATCCCTTTGGGCTCGCTGCTGGTTCCGTTGAGATGCGTCACCTGAAGAAATTTCCAGGCGGGTGACTTTTCGACGGGAGCCGGAGGCTTCTTTTCTTCGTCTGCATCGAGGGGCTCACTGGGTGGCGAAGTCCATTTATCCTGTTCTGGAATGCCTTCCTTGTCGGAGTTCACGCTAAACAATAAACGCATCCCGCTGACTTCACGCACATGAACGGCACCGCGCCAGCTGACTTCGTCCCATTCCTTGGGGTCATTGAGTGTGCCCGCGTTTCTCGAAATGCCATAGAAAATCCAGTTTTCGGTGTCTCCTCGGTTGGCGGGGAATGGCCATTGGTTTAAAGAGGGAACACCGCTGTTTTTCGCGATGAAATAATGATCACCGTCCACTCGGGTTGTTTTTACATAGTCGCCCGGTATGACGGGCTCCTTCTCATCCTTGGGATCGCTGATAGTACCGGCGTGTCTTTCGGTTGCTGCATACAGGTAATAGGCATTGCTCGTGGCGTCTGTGGGGTAGGTCCAGTTCTGCTGGTTGGGTATTCCGGCGAACCTCGCTTTGAAATAGAAGCGTATACCGTTTTTTTCTACGCGATGAATCGCTCCCCTCCAGGTGACTTCATCAGGTCCATGAGGTTCGGCAAAAGTGCCTGCATGCGACGTCGTGCCGTAATAGGCCCACTGCTCGGTGCTGCTTTCATCTGTCGGGTAGTACCAGCCATGGTCTGAAGGTGTCCCTGTCATCTGTGCACGGAAATAGAGTGTTTTGCCACCATGCTCATAGCGGTGCAGCCGGCCGGGCCAGGTATATTCGTCCCACTCTTTGGGATCGCTCAGGAGGCCTAAGTGCTTGCTGATGCCCACGAAGTGCCAGGACTCGTTATCCGTCGGCGTCATTGGCCGCTCGCCTACCTCCACACCCATTTCGCCGGATTTTTTGGCCTCGAACAGAAACTTCGTTTCCCGGTCCTGATGGATGGCGCCCGCCCAGGTGGGCTGGTCGAAATACTTGGGACTGTTCAGCGTGCCTTGATAAATCGAGTAGCCAACGTGTTCGAAGTTGTTTTCGTTCCCGTAGCCCTCTTCATCATCCATGACATGCCCCCAGATTTTCGATCTGTAGAACGATCGCGTAAAGCTTTCGCCAATGCCGGTGGGGCGCTTCACCACATGCAGTGCGCCTGGCCAGGTTGCATCGGATTCAGGTTTCGGATCGAGCCAGCTGCCGGCGTGAATGCCCATGTCCAGATAAGACCATTGCCCGTTACTGTCAGGCGGTGTCGGGTAGTGCCACCCTTCCTGGCCGGGCGCGCCGTCAATGAGAGATCTTGCGAAGTAAGCCTTTCCATCGACTTCAAAGCGGTGAATCGCGCCAGGCCAGGTGATTTCGTAAGCATCCTTGGGCGATTGCAAGGTGCCTGCAAACTCACTTTTGCCGATATACGACCAGTCTTCATTGTCTTGCTGCGAGTCAGGCAGTGCGCGTTCAGCGTTGAAAATCCCGGCAAAACGAGCTTGATAATATTCGTCTGCTGTGCGGATAACCTTGACGGTGTCTCCAGGTCTGATCACCTCACCCGACTGTACCGGGTCGCTCTGTGTGCCTTCATGGGCAGTCCGGCCTATGAAGGTCCACCAGGCATTGTCGGTTTCCGTCACAGGCAAGGGGTGTTCGGCGCCGATGACTGCCAGGTTGCCCACAATTTTCGAGCTGTAATAGCGTCTGGTGTTTCCGTCTTGCCTCATGTGGATGGCGCCGGTCCAAGTCACTTCCTGCTGATCCTTCGGATCGATAATCTCGCCCGAATGCCTGGATTCCCCGACCACCGTCCAGTAATCATTGTCTCCGTCTTGCGGAATCGGCCAGTTGTTTTCGGCAAGCAGTCCATCGACTTTGGAAAGCAGGTACAGCGTACGGTCTCTGGCTTGCACCGCATGAATTCTTCCGGGCGAGGTAAAGCCGGAGGAGCCTTTCGGATCGGCCCAGGTGCCTTCTGGTACGTTCGCGCCCAGAGACTCCCAGTACTCGTTGTCAGTCCCGGGCGCGGGGTAACTCCAGTCATTGGCCTGGGGTACGCCGCGTGCGAGGGCGCGGTAATAGACGTGTTGGCCTTCAATGGTCGTGGCGTGAATCAGCCCCTGGCTGGTCATTTCATCGAAGCCTTTCGGATCGGCAAAAGTGCCTTTGTGTCGCACCAGGCCCATCACTTTCCAATACTGTGTGTCGCCCGCAGTCGGCAGAGGCCAATTGTCGGCGATCGGGCTTCCCGACTGCTGAGCGATGTAAAGCTGGCTCCTGCCTGATGAGCTGTACTCGTGAATAGCGCCAACCCAGGTCTGGCCGCTCAATGTTTTGGGATCGGCGTAAGTGCCAGCCTGATCAGAGGTAAACATGAACTCCCAGAAGTCTGTGCTTGCCGGCTCTTCGGGATAAGGTGTTTGCGAAGAGGGCTTTCCGGTCATCTTCGATTTGAGAAACGCCCGTTGGCCATTGATGTTGGCCACGTGTACCGCATCCGGCCAGGTAGGATCGGTGAAGGGTTTGGGGTCCGAGAAAGTGCCTGCGTGTTCTCCGGCGTACTCATAGAAGTCGTTGGATTCTTCGCCTGAGGGATATACCGCCCCTACATCCTGGGCAAATCCGGAAAACCTGGTGCGAAAGAGTTTTTGACGGGTCAGGCCAAGCTGGTCGGCAAAGATTGCGCCGGGGGTGTTGATGTCGTTACGTTCGCGTGGCGTGTCGGCGCTGCCGCCGTTGAGTGAGGACACGTAGCTCCATTGATCATCGCTTGTTTCGCCCACCGGATAAATCCACCCGCCTGCGACCGGTTGAGCCTGCTGCCGGGCTGCAAAAATCAAGTGTTGATTCTCATCCAGGTGCAGTGCGCCCGGCCATGTGGCCTCATCACGGCCTTTTAGGTCGTCTGCCGTACCAGCATGTTTGAACACCGTGACGAACTCCCAGTGGGCGTTACTGGCAAGATCACCTGGGTAAGGCGTCGCTGCAGAGGGCGTGCCGTCGAACAGTGAGCGCAGCACTGCACGCTGACCCTTGATCGAGGCTTCATGCAGTGCGCCGATCCGGGTGATGTCATCGAAAGGCTTGAAGTCACGCCATGTGCCTGCATGCCGGCCTGCGTAGACCCAATAAGGATCGACGATACCCACCGTCGAGAAGCTGTCGAGATCGTTGGCGGGATAGCCCTCGTAATTGGAAACAAAGAACGTGCGCTTGCCCGGAACAGTGCCATCGACGTAGACCGAACCTGCCTGGCTGTAGTCATCGAAGTGCCTCGGGGCTCCGAAAGTGCCCAGCGGTTGTATCACCGGAATATATGACCAGTGCTCGTTGCTTTCTGGTGTGGCTGGCAGCGGCCAGTCATGCTCGGAGGGCAAGCCTTCTGCCAGCGAGACGAAATAGACCGGGTTGTGGTCGATCAGCGTTTCATGCACTGCGCCGGGCCAGGTAAATTCTTGTTGGGTCTTGGGGTCGGCTACTGTTCCTGCATGGAGCGAGACCCCCAATAACTGAAACTCGTCGGTCTGGCTGTAATCCCATCCGGTTGGCGGCGCGGCCCAGGGTTTCAGCGCACGGTACAGCGCTTTTCCCTGGCCCTGCGGGGCTGAATGGATAGCGCCAACCCACGTTTCGGTGTCCAGATCAGTCCTGGGGTCCCACCAGGTTCCGGCATTCTGGGTGATGCTGCGCACGCCCCAATAAGTGGTATTGGTGGGCGACGTCGGGTAAGGCTGTTCAACCGCCCCTGAGAAGTGGGTCGCGAACGACACCCATTTGCCCTGCATTTTGGCTCGATGCAGTTTTTCGAGTGCCGTGTTTTCTCCGAAGGCCTTCTGGTCTGTGTACGAGCCTTCGTGTACACCACGATAATCCCAGTACTGATTGCTCTGCGGGCCGCCTGGGAATTCTGCATTCAGAAGGGGCGCAAACCCGATAAATGTGGAGGCGTAGTAGTGACTGCGTAGCGGGCTCAGCGGGCTGCGATAATAAGAGCCCTTCGACACGCTCATGTCGGTCCAGGGCTTGGGGAGGGCGGCCGGAATGTTTGACACGGTCCCCGCCAGCTTCCAGTACCCTGCGCCTTGCTCTGTGCCGGGTGCAGGCCATCCATCGACGCCTGGGCGTCCGGTGTGCTGCGCAAGATAAACGGTTTTGCTCTGTTCGAAATAGACGAAGACGCCTGGCCAGACCAGGTCCTGATCAGTCTTCATCGCTTGAGGCGTGCCGGGTTTATCGAAGAATCCGATGAAGTCCCAGAAATCGTTGCTCTGCGCTGTCGCCGGATAAGGCGTTTGCGGACCGGGCACTCCGCTGATTTTCGAGCTCAGCAAGGCGCTTTTGCCTTCGATCATCGCCAGGTGCAGCGCGCCCTCGCGGGTCGGCTCGTCGAACGGCTTAAGGTCAGGTCCCAGACCTGAATGCTGGCCTGCATAGGTCCAGAATTGCGTCGAATGTGGTGTGTCGGGAAGGGCAGGATCGAGCTGATCAGGCTGGCTGTCGAAGGCTGCGATGTAGAACGCGACGGACTGGCCCGTGTGGGCGGAGAACACGGCTCCCTCGAAAGCGGGTTCTCCGGCCAGTCGTGGTTGTTCGAACGTGCCCGCATTCACTTCCTCGCGGACGCCCGGCACCTGCGCAGCTGACACCGCGGGTGATGCTATGGAAGAGGGGGCGTCTGGCGCAGCACTGACGAGCCAGGCCAATAGCAGGCCTGTGATGAACGCCACTGACAATACAGTCCTTTGATATTTTTTCATGACACCGGTGCGTCCATTCACAGTGGCTCGGAATCGCGTCTTTGATTAATCGAAGAGCGCTGAAAAAAGCCTATGCGCATGGCGCGCGTCGAGGTACTCGCAAACCTGATAGGTTGACGTGGCAGCTCGCCGGGACGGACTTACACACAATCCCTGTGCGTGTGCCTGTGGATAAAGTGTTCGTTAACCGCTGAAGCTCTTGTGGCACGTGGCTTGTGACGTAGCGATCAAAAATTGATCAATCTAAGTGGTTATTTCCATTGAGCTTTTTGTGGATAAGCCTTCAGGCGCTATCTGTCAGTCACTCATTTTGCCCACAATCTCTGTTGGTGTGACTGTGGACAACTTGTTCGTGGTTGCCTGCAGGCCTTATATTCAGAGGGTCTTGAGCTGTTGTTCAAAAAATGATCAGGGCGGTATGTTGCTCGTGAAATCTTCTGGAAAGGGAGGTTTTTTCAGCCATTTCAGACATTGTCCACAGCGGATGGGTGACCTGGATAAAGTTGTACCCAAAGTCTGTTGGCGCTTCTGTAGATAAGGTGTTCGTGCTCGTCTGTAGCCCAATGAAACCAGGTGCTACAGAGCTTTGGTTAAAAAACATACAGGCTGTGTGAATGAGGTGTTCCACGGTAAGCCGTTGTTGTAAGGGCTATTTCCGGACCGATGAAAAAACGACTTACCCATAAACGCTTTTTGGGCGCTGTGGATAAGTCGTTCAGTGATTACATCGTCACCGTCTGTTTATGAGCCAGGGCAGGTACGCGTGCGGTTCACTGCCATTCTTTCGGCCAGTCGCGGAAACCTCTGCCGGCTGCTTGCTGCGTCCAGGGCGCCCATAGTGTCGGCGCACCGCCTGGGTACCAGTCTATTTGTGAGGTGTGAGTATTGAGGCAGATGTAAGAGGCACCATCATGCATCACCTTATCCCCCTTCACGTAGTCAGTATCTGTTTTCCATTCAGGCAATGCGGCGCTGGTCGAGGCCTGCACAACGTTGCTTGGGCCGGATAGTGCGTCCTCAGTGTCGTACGCGCCGACGATAAACTGATACACCGTGCCAGGGGTCAAACCTTCAAGGGTGCACGCGAGTATTTCTGGTCCGACAGGCACCCTGGCCGCGCCAATTCTATATACAGAGTAAAATTTGATGCCTGGAACACTGTCAGACTTGTCCCAGGCCAACGAAACACTGGTAGTCGTTGCGCCTGTCTGACGCAAGTTGCCGGGTGGCGTAGGTCGATCAGGTGATGCCTCGGTTTTTGTCGTTTCGAGGATTTCTTCAGACAGTTCGGAACTGATCCCTTGGCTGTCAGTGGCTATGATCTGATAACCATAAAGGTTGCTGTGCGAAAGACCCCCGTCGGTGAAGGGAGGGGTTGCGTCGCTACCCAACGAGAGCTTATCCCGGAAGAGCTCATACTTGAATGGACCGCTGGCATCCGTCGAAACACTCCAGTCCAGCGTTATCGACGTGGTGGTCCGCCCGGTTGACCTGAAGTCGACAGGCAATGAAGGTCTATAGGGTTCCGACTCGGTTTTGACTTCCACCTCGTTGCTGATCTCCGACCACTGACCCTGTATATCTTTTGCGACAACGAAGTAGGTATACGTTCTGCCCGCTGTGAGGTTCTCATCGGTATAGACGCGCGGTTGGTCAGCAGGGACCTTCATAAAAGGCCAGCGATCCCGTGCAATTTGATACTCGAGGAGTCCAGCTTCGCTGCTGGACTGTGTCCATTCCAGCGATACACTTGTATCGGTGACGCCTGTCCGGCTCAAGAACGGTGGTGTCGGTTTCTCCCCACCGCCGCTTCCTGCCTGGGTACTCACGCTGATCGCTGGAGAGAATGCCGAGGTGTTGTTCATGACATCGATGGCACGTACCTGATAACTGTACGTGGTACCGGGCTGAAGGCCGGTGTCTTCATACGAAGGACTGTCCGCAAATAGCGATACGCTGTTGTCGCGGCGCAGCTCATAGCGCAGTACCGGGTTCTGGCCTACCGACAGCGACCAGACGAGCTTCACCGAATCCGGGGTTTGTCCGGTTGACCTGAGGTCAGTGGGCACTGAAGGCGTCTCAGGTACGGGCGTTTCGCCGCCGGTGAGATAACCGTAGCGTTTGGCAAACTCCCAGTCATAGGCGTCGCCAACCTTGGGCTTGCCATTGTCCCAGTTGACCGACCAGGTCATCAGGCCGCGAATCGGGTTGCCTTCGTCCCGCAGTCTGTCCAGGGCGTATGTCACGTCGGCCGGATTGATCACATACCCTGTTGCGGCGGCGTCATTATTGGTGGGCAAGCCGATCGCAAGCCTGTTTGCCGGGATTTTGGTAAAGCCACGCGTGCCGTGGATCAAGCTGTCGGTCAGGTAATAGAGAAATTCCTTCTTGTGGGCATCATCGTTTTGCGCCACCCACAGACTGGCCTCATCGACCCATATACCGTCGGCCCCCTGGTTATAGTATTGAGGCGCGATAAAGTCATAGAGGTCCTCAAGCGCTTCGATATACGCGAGGTACGCGCCGCCACTTTTGAAGGACGTCAGAAAGGCGACGAATTCTTTCAGAAACGGAAACTGGGTGGTGATTTCCTTCAACAGCGGTGTATCGCGGGTAGCCGATCGCAGGTAGGGAAATTCCGGGGCCATGCTGATAATGAAGTGCTGGCCTTCGGTCTCGTAATGTTCGCGGACCATTCTCAGTGCGGCGGGTAATACGGTGCGGTTATCGGCAAAAGTGATGGCAGCCTGTTCGAGATCAATGTCCAGCCCGTCAAAGCCATAGACTTCGACCAGCCGAATAATCTCGTACGCCAGCGCTTCTTCCTGACCGGCATGCAGCTCAATATGTGCATCGGCCCCGCCCAGCGAGATCAGCACCGCACGGCCTTGGGCATTGAGTTCTGCCACTTGCGCACGGAACTGTTCATCACTCATGTTATAAGGCTTGAAGGTCGGTATGCCGGCGCCTTTCATGAAGGCCACTGCGATGACGTTATAGGCTTTGTCGATCTCGGTCAGCGCCATTTCCTCGAACATACCTTGCTGGTAACCCTGACCTGATTCGGAGGGCCAGTTATGCCAGAAACCCATGAGGATATTTTTCCCTGATATATCCGTCATGGTCGATGCGGCGTCGACCTTCTTGTTTTTATATTGATTGATGATTTTTGGGTTGAGCATGATTCGTGTCTCCGTCCGTTGGATTGACTTCAACGAGAGTTGATCACGAAAGTTTTTTTCACGTAACTGTCAGAAATGACGGTATCGGCGGGAGGGCTTTTGTGTCGGCGTGGCTCGGGCTGACTCGCTTCCAGAATGAAGTGAGTCAGCCCTTGAGGATCGCGTTGGCGGGGTAGACGCTACTCGTGATTGACCGCTACGCCTTTCAAATACGGTGCAGGCTCTGCGCCGAGGTTTTCGAGCATGCGCGAGCTGTACCAGTCGACGAAGTTGACCACACCGAACTCATAGGTTTTCGAGTAAGGGCCGGGTTGATAGGCGCTGGAGTTGATGCCGCGCTGGTTTTCCTCGGCCAGACGACGGTCCTGATCATTGGTAGCGTCCCAGACCTGGCGCATACGCTCGACGTCGTAATCCACGCCTTCGACCGCATCCTTGTGGACAATCCATTTGGTGGAGACCATGGTTTCCTGTGCGCTGATCGGCCACACCGTGAAGACGATGATGTGATCGCCCATGCAGTGGTTCCAGGAATGCGGCAAATGCAGAATGCGCATGGAGCCCAGGTCAGGGTTCTGGATGCGGCCCATCAGTTTCTTGCAGCCGACCTTGCCGTCCATGGTCATCGACACTGTGCCTTTGAGCAGTGGCATGCGCACGATACGGTTGCGCAGGCCGAAGCTGGCGTGGGCGTAGGGAATTTTCTCTGCGTCCCAGGCAGCGGCGGACGCGGCCACATGATCCTTGAAGGTCTGATCGGCGCGGGGATCGGTGACGTCGTCCCATTCCAGCAGCGTCTTGAGCAATTCCGGGTGCGAGCCACTGCAGTGGTAGCACTCGCGGTTGTTTTCCAGCACCAGCTTCCAGTTGGCCTTTTCCATCAAGGTGGTTTGCACCGCCACCTTGGTGTTTTCCATGTCATAGGGTTCCATGTAATGGCGCAGCGTCGACAGGAACTCGTCGATGGCAGGCGGGTTCTCTGCCAGGCTGATGAAAATGTAGCCGCCCGCGGTCTTGACGTGGACCGGCTTGAGGCCAAACTGCTTCATGTCGAAGTCGTCGCCCATTTCAGTGCCCGCATACAGCAGGCGACCGTCCAGCTCATACGTCCACTGGTGATAGTGGCAAACCAGCTTGGCGACTTTGCCTTTTTCGGCCGTGCACAGGCGCGAGCCGCGATGGCGGCATACGTTGTGGAACGCGTTGACGGCGCCGTCCGGGCCGCGCACGACCAGGATCGGGTTCTTGCCGATCTGCAGCGTCAGGTAATTGCCCTTGGTCGGGATTTCGCACGTCATCCCGGCAATCAGCCACTCTTTGTGAAAGATTTCCTGCATGTCGATTTCAAACAGTCGCTCATCACTGTAGAAGGGCTGCGGCAGCGAGTACGTGCGCTCGCGATTCTGCAGCATCTCGGCAGTGGCCTTGCGTGCAGGTTCCAGCGGATCGCCCAGGCTCAAGGTTGCGGTGACGTCCATCGATTGAATCCCTCATGACCGCGGCATGGGCGGCCTGCGAATGTGGCTGATACGGGTGTGATCGCGTTTCAAGCATGAGGATAGATCAGTCGATCATGCTTATGACCCTTGGTGGCGAGTGTGGAGCCGGGCGCGCTGTGAACCTTATCCATGGGCGACATGGCCGCATCCGTTCCCGACGCGACAGGCCTTGTTGGACGGGGCTGGTCGCGGTAAGTACGTGAATGTCGTTGATAGATAAATGGCCGCCTCGGGCGTTACGCAGAATCCGCAGCATGAGAGGCCGACAGTCGGCCGTGGAGATCGAGTATGTCCCAAAGTTTCCTGAGCCCGGTCACGACCCAGACATGGGCCAACGGGCGTCACTTGGTACGTGTCGTCAAAGTCATCCAGGAAACCTGGGACGTGCGCACGTTCTGCTTCATGGCCGACCAGCCGATCATGTTCTTCTTCAAGCCGGGCCAGTTCGTGACCCTGGAGCTGGAGATCGACGGCCTGCCGATCATGCGCTCCTACACCATCTCCAGTTCGCCATCGGTGCCGTACAGTTTTTCGATCACCGTCAAACGCGTGCCGGGCGGCAGGGTTTCCAATTACCTGCATGACACGCTGATTGAAGGGCAGGAGCTGGCGGTACACGGGCCGGTCGGGCTGTTCAACGCCATCGATTTCCCGAACCCGAAGATTCTCTACCTCAGCGGCGGTGTCGGTATCACGCCGGTGATGTCCATGGCGCGCTGGTTCTACGACACCAACGCCAATGTCGACATGGTTTTCGTACACAGTGCGCGTTCACCGAAAGACATCATCTACCACCGCGAGCTGGAGCACATGGCCTCGCGGATCGACAATTTCAGTTTGCACCTGGTCTGTGAAAAACACGGGCTGGGCGAGCCATGGGCCGGTTATCGCGGCTACCTGAACCAGAAAATGCTCGAGCTGATGGCGCCCGACTTCATGGAGCGCGAGGTGTTCTGCTGCGGGCCGACGCCGTACATGACTGCGGTCAAGCGACTGCTGCAGGAAAACGGCTTCAACATGGCGCAGTACCATGAAGAATCGTTTGGTGCGACACCGCCAGAAGCCAGGGCCGATGCCGTTGAGCAGGCCGAAATCGCTGCCGACGCGCCCGACGTCGACATCGCCGATCTGCATCAGGTGGAGTTCACCGACACCGGCAAGAGCATCCGCGTGGGACCGGGCGAAACCGTGCATGCCGCCGCCGCAAAACTCGGCCTGATGATCCCCAAAGCCTGCGGCATGGGCATCTGCGGGACCTGCAAGGTCATGAAGCTGAGCGGTGAAGTCGAGATGGAGCACAACGGCGGCATCACCGACGAGGATGTTGCAGAGGGGTACATCCTGTCCTGCTGCAGCGTACCGAAGGGCGATGTGCGGATTGAGTATTGAGCACGCCTGAAACCCTGTGACGCAGAGCGTCACGAACGGCATACCCACGCGGAGCATGGGTACGATAGACGTTCTTGAGGGCGCCTACCGGCTAAGATCCACTCTGACTCTGCTTATAAGCCGCCAGCGCGGGCAGCAGTTGCTGGTCGATGGCCTGGCGCACGGCGGGGAGGAGGGTGGCGCTGCCGGTGAGGAGTTGTTCTACCAGGCGTCGCAAGGCGGTCGCGCGTTCGGCGTTGAGGCCGCAGACGGCGTTTGCGCAGGCTTGTTCAGCGGTTGCGCCGCCGAGTGCTTCGAAGCCCAGGGCTCTGAGCTGGCCGAGCAGGTCTTCCTGGTCAATCAAATCCGCGTGCATCATGACGTCTGTTCCTTTGATCGGGCTTGTTCCGATTCTGGAAGGACAACCGTCTGCGGGCAACCCCTGCCTGTCGAGAGTGGCAGGATTGGCTACAAGCGCGTCGTTTTCAGTTCATGCAGTCATTCGGTTTGCAGGTTGTCTATGGTTCTGTCGACCATGACCTTGGCCATTTCCACCAGGTGCATGATCGACAGCGTCATGTCGCGCTGGGTGCCGGTCATGCTGTCGCTGAATTCACAGGCGCTGGTGGCAGCGCAGCGCAGCAGGTCGCTGGCATGCATGAGGGCGTCTTCATGGCTGACGTTGGGGTTGGCGGTGAAGAGGGGCGGATCGGGGACGATTTTCAGCATGTGATGTATCTCCTGGAGTTTTAGAAGACCATCACCGTCGGCTACTAATCGAGGGTGGTGATCATGCGCAGGTAGTAGCCCGGTCCAGGAACCCCGGTGCATCCAAAGATGCCCCACGCACGACCACCATAAAAGCGCAGGCCGTGAAAGGGCACCTGCACAAGGTGGCGCAATGCGCCTGGATAACGAGGGCTACTAATCCTCACCGCTGAATATGCAGCGACAGGCGCAGAGTAGAGATCGAAACAGGCAGGCACAAGGGGCCGGGAGTTTCTCGGAAATTTCCTTCAAGTGAAAGAGACGAGTCCCGCAAATTCGTTACAAATTCTTGTTCATTGCTCAGGTTTGCTAAACTGCGCAGCTTGCCAGGAGCTGCCATGAATTACCGTCACGCCTACCACGCCGGCAACCACGCCGACGTCTTCAAACACCTGACCCTGACTCGCCTGATCGCCCTCATGGCGCGCAAGGAGCAGCCGTTCGCCTACCTTGACACCCACGCCGGGCTCGGCCTGTACGACCTCAAAGGCGATCAGGCCTCGCGCACCGGAGAATGGCTGGAAGGTATCGGCCGTCTGTGGAACGCCACGGACCTGCCAGCGCTGGCGTCTGACTATCTGCAAGTGCTGCACGACATGAACCCGGATGGCGAGCTGCGCTACTACCCCGGTTCGCCGGAACTGGCTCGCCGCCTGACCCGCGAGCGCGAGCGGGTGCTGCTCAACGAGAAGCACCCCGAAGACGGGCGTCTGCTCAAGGAGAACATGAAGGGCGACCGCCGCGTGGCGGTGCATCTTGGGGAAGGCTGGCATGTCCCGCGCGCCTTGCTGCCCGTGGCGGAAAAGCGTGCTGTGATGCTCATCGACCCGCCGTTCGAGCAACTCGATGAAATGAAGCGTTGCGCGGTGGCGCTCAAGGAAACCATCGGGCGCATGCGTCAGACAGTGGCGGCGATCTGGTACCCGATCAAGGATACCCGCCTGCTGCGCCGCTTCTATCAGGACCTGGCGGAAACCGGCGCGCCTAAGCTGTTGCGCGTTGAATTGTTCGTCCACCCGCTGGACACACCGGCCAGCCTCAACGGTTCAGGCCTGGCTATCGCCAATCCGCCATGGGGTCTGGAAGAAGAACTGCGCGAGCTGATGCCGTACCTCGCCCAGAAACTGGGCCAGACCCAGGGCGGCTGGAAGATGGACTGGTTGATTGCCGAGTAGGCGTGCCTGCATCCAGGCCGTGTTGCGCGGTCAGGGGCGGACGCAGAGCGTCCAGAGCTGCATTCCCACGCGGGGCTCAGCGTTATACATAAGCCCGCTTTTGATTCTGACCGTAGGTCGTAGGAGCGAACTTGTTCGCGAAAGGGCCAGTATATTCGGCGAAAATGCGTCACCTGAACTACTATCTTCGCGAACAAGTTCGCTCCTACGCCCTGCGGGCAGAAGCCTGAAAAACGCTGTTTTCGGGCCGCCAGGCGCGAATCAAGCCGGCATGCACACACCCGTGCCGCCCAGCCCGCAGTAGCCCTGTGGGTTCTTGGCCAGGTATTGCTGGTGGTAGGCTTCGGCAAAGTAAACCGTCGGGGCCTGCTCGATTTCGGTGGTGATGGTGCCCTTACCGGCCTTGTTCAGTTCCGCCTGGAACGTTTCGGCACTGGCTTTGGCGGCGTCGAGCTGCTCGGGAGTGGTGCAGTAGATCACCGAGCGATACTGCGTGCCGATGTCATTGCCCTGACGCATGCCTTGAGTCGGGTTATGCACTTCCCAGAACACCTTCAGCAGATCCTCGTAGCTGATTTTTGCTGGCTCGTAAACCACCAGCACCACTTCGGTGTGGCCGGTCAGCCCGGAGCAGACTTCTTCGTAGGTCGGGTTCGGGGTAAATCCGCCTGCGTAGCCGGCGACAGTGCTCACCACACCGTCCTGTTGCCACAGACGACGTTCTGCGCCCCAGAAGCAACCCATGCCGAAGATGGCGAATTCGACATTGCTCGAAAACGGTCCCAACAGCGGATTGCCGTTGACGAAGTGAGTTTCCGGAAGCGCCATAGGTATTTCACGACCCGGCAGTGCTTGTTCGGCAGTAGGCAGTACGTTTTTATTCACTAGAATTTCCGAGCGCAAAGTCATGAACCATATCCTCTCGTGTGCAGACAGGCAGCGGGTGGCAGGACGGATGATCAATACACATACATAGGTCCCGTTACACGCAGAACAAGTGCTGCCGTGTAATAACAGACTGACAGTGTGCCCGAGAGAGCGGGGTGCAGGGAAGGTTGTCAGGCGGACGGGCGACGAGGGTAACGCTTCAGTTTCTCGATCAACTCTTCGCCGGGGATAGGTCTGTCGAACAGATAGCCCTGGCCGACATCGCAGCGATGGCGCCGCAGGAAGGCCAGCTGTGCCGCGGTTTCAATGCCTTCTGCGACCACTTTGAGCTTGAGGTTGTGAGCCATGGCGATGACCGCAGAGGTGATTTCCATGTCGTCTTCATCATCCGGAATATCGCGGATGAAACTGCGATCGATCTTGATCACATCGATGGGGAATTTCTTCAGGTAACTGAATGACGAGTAACCGGTGCCGAAGTCATCCATGGCCAGTGACAGGCCGAGCTTCTTCAACGAGTCGAGTTGCTGGCGGGTGTCTTCTGTCGCTTCCAGCAGCAGGCCTTCGGTCAGCTCCAGTTCCAGCAGCGAGGGGTCAAGCTCTTCTTCTTTGAGGATGGCGGCAATCGACGACACCAGTTCCGGGTCGGAGAACTGCTTGGGCGATACATTGATGGCTACTTGCAGGTTGCCGAACCCAGCGGCGGTCAGGTCCTTGCTCATGCGACAGGACTGACGCGCGACCCATTTACCGATGGGGATAATCAGGCCGGTCTCTTCGGCCACGCTGATGAACTGGTCCGGTCGGATCATGCCTTTTTCAGGATGATTCCAGCGCAACAGCGCCTCCATGCCCAGCAGACGACCCGTCAACAGGCACAGCTTGGGCTGATAGAACACCTCCAGCTCGTTCTGGGTCAGGGCGCGGCGCAGGTTATTTTCCACGAACAGCTTGTAGCTGGCCTCGGCATTCAAGGCTTCGGTGAACACCTGAACCTGATGTTTGCCGTTGGCTTTGGCCTTGTGCAGGGCCAGACCGGCGTTTTTCATCAGGGTCTGCGGGTCACGACCGTGTAGCGGCGCGCAGGCGAGGCCCACCGAACCGGTGACGCTGATCAACTGATTGTCGACGAACATCGGCTTGTCCAGCGTGGCCAGCACCTGAGTGGCGGTGGCCTGTCCGGCTTCCTGATCGGTGTTGTCGATCAGCACGGCAAATTCGTTACTGGCAAAGCGCGCCAGTACATCGGACGGGCTCAAGGTGTTGCGCAGGCGGCGCGCCAGACTGATCAGCAGTTTGTCACCGGTCTGGTGGCCGAGGCTGTCGTTGATGCGCTTGAAATTATCGATGTCGACCAGCAACAGGCTCATCGGCGTATCGGTGTCGCGGGCGAAGCGTTCGTCCAGATTGCGGATAAAGGCCGGACGGTTGCCCAGGTTGGTGAGGTTGTCGGTGTACGCCAGGCGCTCGATGCGCTGCTGGGCCAGCTTGCTCTGGGTGATGTCTTCGTAGATGCCGATATAGTGGGTCAGCTCGCGATTATCGCCATACACCTTGGAAATCGACAGCTGGCCCCAGTAGGGTTCGAGGTTCTTGCGCCGGCTTTTGAACTCGCCCTGCCAGCTGTTGCTGTTGGTCAGGCTGGAGTTGGCTTCCAGCAGCAACTGGTTGAGGTTTTCCAGCGCGGGCAATTCCGACAGCTTGTGCCCGGAGACTTCCTCCGAGCTGTACTGGGTGATCGCCGTGAAACTCGGGTTTACGTATTCGACCACGCCGTTGCAGTTGACCAGCAGAAAGGCGTTGGCGCTTTGTTCGACCGCGCGCTGGAACAGGTGCAGTGCGTTGGTCGCAGCGCGTCGGTTATGGTTGTTGATGACCTGGGCAAACTGGTCGGCCAGCTCGCCAGCGAAGGCGATCTCGTCGGACTGCCATTCGCGCGTCGAGCCGGACTCCTCCAGACACAGCACGCCGATCACCTGCCCATCGATACGAATACTGGCATCGAGCACCGCCCTGGTTTCTCCCGGGTTCAGGCTTTTGGCCATTTCGCAGGTGCGCGGGTCAGTCTGGATATTGCTGGCGTCGATCGCCCGGCTGGTATTCAGCGCTTGCAGGTAGGTGGGGTAGGGGCTGATATCCACCGGCGTGCGAGACTGGTAGTCGCCGGTTTCACGGCTGTAGTCGGTGATCGGCTCCAGGCGCTTGTCGTTGAGGTTCCAGATACTGACATGGTCGACATCGTAGATATCACAGGCGCTTTTGGTGATCAGCTCTGCCGCTTCGAGCAAGGTATTGGCCGTGGTGTAGCGATGTCGGGTCAGGCGCAGAATCAGATCCTGCTGGGCGCGTACACGCTCCAGGTGGGCAAACTGGTCGCGCTGGGCGCGCTGGTTGAGTTCCAGGGCTATCTGCAGGCGCAGGTTGCGGGTTTCCAGATCGGAGTCCGTGACCGGTTCGCCAGTCGTGACAAGGCCTTCGACGATCAGGAAATAACCACGTAACAGATGGCGGTTGTGCTGTTTGTAGGCTTCGCCGATTTCCAGCAGGCCAAGGGGGCCCTTGGGGCTGTGAAGGGTGTAGCGGATCAGGTAATTCGTGGAAGAGGCCAGTTGCAGCTGGATGTCATCGTGAAGTTGATAACGTGCTTCCGGCTCCATGAGGCTGGCATAAGGGGATCCAATCAAGGCGCAAAGGTCAACAGCTGCCAGTCCGAGCTGCCTTTCGCAATTCGGATCGAGAAACAATAGCGCCCAATTGGCTTCATTCAGCCGCTCGAAACGCAGCATGCCCAGGCGCGAAGGCACTGGCAATTGCGTCACTACCTCGGCTGCGGATCTACCGGCAGCATCGGTTTGGCTTTTCATGAACAAACTCGCTTCCGAAATACTAGTCGCGACGGGGATAAAACCCACTTTCGCGTATGGCAAGGTTGCATCATGCGGCCCGTGCTTACAAGAGACCACAGTGGCTTAGTGCTATAAAAGTGTCGGCCGCTTGTTCAGGTTCTTCAATGTATCTGGTCGGATACTCATATTCGTTGAATTTTCGGGCAAAACCCCTGTTTTCCAGGGGAATTCGCTTTGCAGATTTGCTCCAGTCACGTGCCGTTGTCAATCAGGCTTTGGCTATCCTGGGTTCCTTCGCTGGCAATTGCAGGAAAATACCTGCTGCAAACATTGCCAGCACCCCGACACTCAGGAAGGTCAGCTGGAATGCCCCCAACATGCTGCTGACCTCGCCGGTGGCAACTTCTTCGCTGAAACCACCCAGCAAGGCTGCTGCGCTTGCCACGCCAAGACTCAGCGACAGCTGCGCCACCACCGAAAGCAGGCTGTTGCCGCTCGCTGCGCTGGCATCGTCCAGATCGATCAGCGTGACCGTATTCATGGCCGTGAACTGCAAGGAGTTGACCGCGCCGAGCAGCCCCAGATGCACCAGCAACACCCAGTATGGGGTTTGCACATCCACCAGCGCCAGGCTGGCCAAAAGGATGCCCAGCAGCAGTGTGTTGCCGGTCAGAATCATGCGATAGCCCAGCCGCTCGATCAGCCAGCGGGCAACGGTCTTGGCGAACATGCCCGCGGCCGCCAGCGGCAACATGCTCATACCCGCCTGAGACGGCGAATACCCCAGCGCCACCTGCAGCAGCAACGGCACCAGAAACGGCAGGGCACCGCTGCCCAGGCGGGCGAACAGGTTGCCCATGATGCCGACCGCAAACGTCCGGGTACGGAACAATGAAGGGGCGAACAACGGCGATTCGATGTGCCCGGCACGCAGCCAATACGCTGCCAGACAGCCCATCCCGGCAAACAGCAGCAGCACCACGCGCATGTGCGGCAGGTGCAGCTCGCCCAGGCCCTCCAGGGCAATGGTGATCAGTATCATCGCCGCGCCAAACAGGATGAAGCCGACGCCGTCAAATCGCGTTCGACCGCCTCCCGGAAGATCAGGGATGAAGTGTTTGACGGCATAGCAACCGAGGATGCCGACCGGAATGTTGATCAGGAAAATCCAGTGCCAGCTCAGATACTCGACCATCCAGCCGCCAAGCGTCGGGCCCAGCAATGGGCCCAAAAGGCCCGGCACGGTGATAAAACCCATGATCCGCACCAGCTCCGATCGCGGATAGGCGCGCAAGACGATCAGGCGCCCGATAGGCAGCATCAGCGCGCCCCCCAGCCCCTGAATCACCCGGGCGGCCACCAGCACGTTCAGTGACCAGGACAGCGCGCACAGCAATGATCCGAAGCTGAACAGCAGGATGGCGCTGAAGAAGATGCGCTTGATCCCGAACCGGTCGGCGATCCAGCCCGAAGCCGGGATCAGCAGCGCAATGGTCAGCATGTAGGCGATGACCACCGACTGCATGCGCAATGGGTCTTCTTCCAGTGAGCGGGCCATGGACGGCAAGGCGGTGTTGAGAATCGTGCCGTCCAGGCTTTGCATGAAAAATGCGATGGCGATGACCCAGGGCATCCAGCGCAGGGTCTTTTCGTCCATGATCGGCGCTGCTGAGTTCTGCATAGGCTCCTGCTATAGCGTGAGGGTGAGTCGGCTGATCAATGCGCCAGGCAACTGGATTGAACCGGTCTGGCGCTGACTGTAGGTGCTCGATTGGAGAATCAGTTCCCTTTCTTTGGTCAAGTCCTCCAGTGCGCTGCCCAGCAGGCTGTAGGCGCTGTCATCGAAGCGCATGGTGCTCACCGGCGCGACGATCTTGCCCTCTTCGACCCAGAACGTTGCGAAGCGTGTCATTCCGGTGAGGCGCGCAGCGGCGCGGTCGGAGAAGTTCAGGTACCAGAGGTTACTGATGTAAAGCCCGGTGCCGAGCCTTGCGAGGATCTGATCCAGCTCCAGCGAACCGCCGGCAATGCTCAACGCGCTTGGGCCTTCGCCATAATCCGCGCCGTTGGCAGGCAGGTCGTATTCGGCAGCGCTGCTCGAATCCACCAGTCGATCGCGGGCTTGCCCGTCGACGATCAGTTTCAGGTCCTTGCGCGGGTAGCCTTCGCGTGAAAACGCGGGTGAAAGCGAACCGCTGACTTTTTCGTCGAAGTTGACCAATGGGCTGAAAGGCGTCTCGCCGTCATACAGCCTTTGCAACGGGCTGCGTTTACTGGCCAGTGACTGCGCGGAAAATCCGCCCCAAGTGAGCATGCCGATGACTTCGTCCAGAGCCGCTGGCGCCAGGTAAGCGCGGTATTGTCCGGGCTTGAGCGCATGCAGCGGGCGGCCGAGAAATTCCAGCTGTTCGCGGGCCTGCTGAAAACGCTGCACGAACGATTCGTCGCTCCAGTCATGACCCGCGTAGTTGGCTTTCACTGCCTGGCCGTTTTCATGAAACAGGCTCCAGTCGAAATTGAAGCTGTTGGCCTGGTGCCAGCCCTGCGCGCCCCACGAACTGGCGAAGCCGCGGTAAAGCGGGCCTGCCGCATAGAAACCTACCAGGTCCAGATCACCTGCCAGTTCGCTGATCTGCTCGACGACCCGTGCGCTGTCCGGCAGTGGCAAGTCTTGAACGTTGCTGCTTTGCCAGGCATTGGTGTTTGGCAACAGATAGGGATCCTTGGCCAGCGACGGCAGTGTTTCGCGTAATTGTTGCAGGGCGTCGACAAGGCGCTGCTGGTCGGTCTCGGCGTCGCCGGACAAGGTCAGTTCCAGATTGGCATGCCGGCCGTCATCAATCAGTTTGAACGTCGCAATGACCTGCTGGACGCTCCCGGCCTGTCGAACCTGGCCGTGGTTGAAGCGGATGAAGTCAGACGCCTCGGCGTCGTAGGCCAGAGTGAAGTGTTCTGTCGGGCTGATGGCAGCCTTGAGCACGGCGACCAGCGCCTCGAACTGCTGTTGGTGCGACATCAGGCATCTCCTCCAAACACATCGACATTGGCAAACACACACGCCGGAGAGGCATGACCTACGCGGATCACCTGATTGGGTTCGCCCTTGCCGCAGTTCGGCGTGCCCAGCACTTTGAACGTGCTGGCATCACCCACTGCGCTGAGGTTTTTCCAGAATTGCGCGGAGATTGCCCGGTAATTGGGATTCTTCACCACGCCCTTGAGCTCACCGTTCTCGATCAACTGGCCCCATTCGCAGCCGAACTGGAATTTGTTGCGTGCGTCATCGATGGACCAGGAGCGATTGCTCGACATCAGGATGCCGTGCTCGATGTTACCGACCAGACTGTCCAGCGACTGGTCACCCGGTTCGATATTCAGGTTGGCCATGCGGTCGATGGGGGCACGGTTCCAGCTGGAGGCGCGGCTGTTGGCGACGCCTGCCAGGCCGCTGCGGTATTGCGACAGGGCACCGCCGAGTGGGCGTTGCAGCAGGCCGTCACGAATCAGGAACTGCTTGCTGGCTGACGTGCCATCGTCGTCGTGCGCGTAGCTGGCCAGCTGCTCGGGAATCTCCGGGTCGAAGGTCACGTTCAGCAGGCTGGAACCGTATTGCAGGGTGCCGAAGTCAGTCGTTTTGACGAAACTGGTGCCTGCGTAATTGCGCTCGTCACCGAGAATCCGGTCCAGCTCCAGGGGATGGCCGATGGACTCGTGAATCTGCAGGACCATCTGATCGGGCATCAGCAGCAGGTCGCGTGGGCCTGACGGCGTGTTGGGAGCGAGGATCAGCTGCAACGCTTCGTCGGCGACGTTGGCGGCAGACCCGATCAGGCCACAACTGCTCAGCACTTCGATGCCACCCTGCTGGCCGAAGTTATGCCCGCCGAGGGTGCGCGTCTGGCTGTCGCGACCGTCATAGGCCGTCACGCTCATGCCGGGAAACACAAAGCGCTGCGCCTGACGCAATTGCGCGCCCGCGCTGTTGAGGTAGATTTGCTCGACGGTTTCCAGGTCCAGTATGGCTTGCCAGTTGACCAGGCGTTCGTCTGCCGGGACCGCGCTGGATTCGGCCATCAGCAGGCCGATGCAATCGCTAAGTGGCGGGAAGGCTTGATCCATGTTTGGCGACAGGTAGTCAGCCTTAGCGCTCGAGACAGCTTGATCACTCAGGTCCAGCAGCGCATGCGGTGCCAGACGGCGGGCCAGCGTTTCGGCCTGCTGCAAGGCAGCCTGCAAACCCTTCAGGGAGATGTCGTTGGTAGCGGCGTAGGCTTCAACGCCATTCAGGCGCACGGTCAGCATGGCGCCCTCGTCGCTGATCAGTGACGGCGGCTCGGCCACATTCTTGCGCACGCACAGGCGTTGGCCGGTGCGGTGCACGTAACGTACGGAAAAGAATTGCGCTTCACTCTGCAGGGCAGCGAAATGCTGCTTGAGCCGGGCGGAGAAATCGAACATGCAGACAAGCTCCTTCTTGAGGGCGGTCGGTAAAGTCCGGACGGCCTTGTGGGCCGTTTGCCGTTGAGAAGGAGATTAACCCGTCGCTCGTCGGGCTGCACCTGCAAGCTTGATTTAGACGCTTCAGCCCTGCATCACCAGCCTGATATCGGCGGCCAGTTCACGCACGCGCTCCTCTTCGGTGTCCCACGAGCACATGAAACGTGCGCCGCCGTTGCCGATGAAGGTGTAGAAACGCCAGCCCCGCCCGGTCAACGCAGCAATGGCCGGCTCCGACAGCTGCAGGAACACGCCATTGGCCTGTACCGGGAACATCAGCTCCACGCCAGGAATGTCCTTGACCAGTTCGGCGAGCAGTTGCGCGCAGCGGTTGGCGTGACGGGCGTGTTTGAGCCAGGCGTCGTTTTCCAGCAGGCCGACCCACGGTGCAGACAGGAAGCGCATCTTCGACGCCAGTTGCCCGGCCTGCTTACAGCGATAATCGAAGTCTTCAGCCAGATCATGGTCGAAAAACAGAATGGCTTCGCCCACTGCCATACCGTTTTTGGTGCCGCCGAAGCACAACACGTCAACGCCGGACTTCCAGGTCAGTTCAGCCGGGGAAGCCTCCAGAAAGGCGCAGGCATTGGAGAAACGCGCGCCGTCCATGTGCAGATGCAGGCCCAGTTCCTTGCAGGTCGCGCTGATTGCCTTGAGTTCTTCCGGCTGATAAACGCCGCCCACCTCGGTGGCCTGGGTGAGGGTCACGACGCGCGGCTTGGGGTAGTGAATGTCCTGACGCTTGAGCGCCACTTCACGAATCGATTCCGGGGTCAGCTTGCCGCCCGCGCTGCGCGCTGTCAGCAGTTTGGAGCCGTTGGAGAAAAACTCCGGCGCACCGCATTCATCGGTTTCGACGTGAGCCGTTTCCGAACAGATAACACTGTGGTAACTCTGGCACAACGATGACAGCGCCAGCGAGTTGGCCGCCGTGCCGTTGAAGGCGAAGAATACTTCGCAGTCGGTTTCGAACAGTCGGCGGAAATCATCCGAGGCGCGTGCAGTCCATTGATCGTCACCATAAGCGCGTTGATGGCCCTTGTTCGCCTGTTCCATGGCTGCCCAGGCTTCAGGGCAGATACCGGAATAGTTGTCGCTGGCGAACTGTTGGCTTTGGTCTGTCATGGCCGATTCCTTATGGGCGATTATGGTGCGCACTGTAGCGACAATATAAGGTTCGGTCATGTGTTGGCTGCATGACGCAATTCCCCGTTCAGGAGCACTATGGATCTTTCCAACCCGCCTTTTCTGCCCGGACGCAACAAGGCGCTGGACCTGCTCAAGTGGCTGGCGATGTTGAGTATGGTGCTTGACCACCTTCGCTATGTGGGCTGGTCAGTCGATTTTCTTTACGTGCCGGGGCGTTTTGCCTTTCCCTGGTTCTGCCTGGCAATCGCCGTGAATCTTTCCCGGCGCAGCGCAGCGATTGTGGCCCCGCGCGTGCAATGGCGTTATCTGGGCTGGCTGCTGGTGTTTGCCGGGCTGTCGGAGATCCCGTATCGGCTGTTCATGGCTGACGCGGGCGTGCTGAATGTGATGCCGACCCTGCTGCTGGGGCTGGTGATTGCTCAGGGCTGGCAGCAGCGCAATCCGACAACCCGAGTGATGGCCCTTGTCGCATTGCTGCTGACGGCGATCTTCCAGAAATACCTGATGTTTGGCTTTGCCGGCGTGCTGCTGCCGCTGGTCTTTGTGCTGGTGCTGGAAAAAAGGCTTTGGTATGCGGTGTTCCCGGCGGTCTTTTGTCTGGCGGGGAATGCGTGGTCGCAGATGTTTGCCGGTGCGAGCTGGGGCGATCCGATTTCCATCGGTTCGATAGTGGCTTGCGTGTTGGCGCCTGTACTGGGCATCGCGCTGCTGCGGGCAAAGCCCGGGTTCGCAGTGATCCCGATGCGGCGCTGGGCCTATGCGATCTATCCGCTGCACTTTCTGCTGTTGCTGGGCGTGCGAATGGTGGTGGGCAGGGGTTGATCGGGAGGACGCAGAACGTCCGGAACGGCATGCCAACGCAGAGCATTGGCACGATAGTCACGAGATTCTCGTTCCTCACGCTCCGCTTGGGAATGCAGTTCGTGACGCTCTGCGTCACACGGCGGTTTTTCTTTGTTAGGTAGATTGGTGTTCGGCTCCGGTCACCTTTTCGCCCCTCGGCGACTTACTTTGATGGGGCCAAAGTAAGCAAAGCCCGCAGCTCCGTTTCCGGCCCGACTTCGTCGGGTTCCTTCGCCCT
>NZ_WIBD01000033.1:34594-51351 GCF_009495975.1 Pseudomonas sp. SZ57
GCACTCTGCGTCGTCAGTGCCACTGTGATAAAAAAGCGCTTATTTTAGCGGCGCTGCGCATCCGGAACGGCATGCCAACGCGGAGCATTGGCACGATAGTCATAGTCAGGAACAGCGAGCGCTTGTAGGCGCGACGACGCCGGGCGCTTCGGTGTCAGCTGTTGGGCAGCAGCCGGCAGGTGATGCTCTTGATGTAGCGCGTCTCGGCAATGGCCGGGTGCACCGGATGGTCCGGGCCCTGGCCGCCGCGTTCCAGCAGCTGGATGTTGCGGTCCAGATGGCGGGCGCTGGTCAGGAGGATGTTCTGCAGGTCGTCTTCCGGCAGGTGCATCGAGCACGAAGCGCTGACCAGAATGCCGTCCTTGCTGAGCAGGCGCATGGCTTGCTCGTTCAGGCGGCGGTAAGCGCCTTCACCGTTTTTCATGTCTTTCTTGCGTTTGATGAATGCAGGCGGGTCGGCGACGATTACGTCGAAACGCTCCTCTGCGGCTTTCAGTTCCTTGAGCGCTTCGAAGACATCGCCTTCGATGCAGGTCATCTTTTCGGCAAAACCGTTCAGGGCTGCGTTGCGCTCCACGCCGTCGAGGGCGAAGGACGACGCGTCGACGCAGGTGACATCGCTGGCACCGAAAGCCGCTGCCTGAATGCCCCAGCCGCCGATATAGCTGTACAGGTCGAGCACACGCTTGCCTTTGACGTAAGGGGCGATGCGCGCGCGGTTCATGCGGTGGTCATAGAACCAGCCGGTTTTTTGCCCGGCCATGACCGGTGCTTCGAACTTCACGCCGTTCTCTTCCAGCGCAACCCATTCCGGCACCAGACCGAACACGGTTTCGACGTAACGATTCAGGCCTTCCGCATCGCGAGCCGCCGAATCGTTCTTGAACAGGATGCCGCTTGGCTTGATGACCTGAACCAGCGCCGCGATGATGTCTTCCTTGTGGTTTTCCATCGTGGCCGAGGCCAGTTGAACGACCAGAATGTCACCGAAACGATCGACCACCAGACCCGGCAGCAGGTCGGAGTCACCGTAGACCAGGCGGTAGAAGGGCTTGTCGAACAGACGTTCACGCAGCGACAGCGCAACGTTGAGGCGATGGACGAGCAGAGACTTGTCGAGCGGCAGCTTGATGTCGCGGGACAGCAGGCGTGCGCAGATCAGGTTGTTGGGGCTCATGGCGACGATGCCCAGCGGCTTGCCGCCCGCAGCTTCGAGGATGGCCTGATCACCGGCTGCAAAACCATGCAGTGGGGTGGCGGCTACATCGATCTCGTTGCTGTAGACCCACAGATGACCGGCGCGCAGGCGGCGGTCGGCGTTGGCTTTGAGGCGCAAGCTAGGCAGGGACATGACGTCGCTCCTGAAAAAAGAGCGGGATTATAGCGCGTCATCCCGGCGCTGGGCCGGGATGACTGCAATTAACTGACGGAATCTGTCAGGCAGACAGCGCTTCGATCAGTTTGCTGTTGAAGGCGGGGATGTCGTCGGGCTGGCGGCTGCTGATCAGCTTGCCGTCGGTGACGACTTCCTGATCGACCCATTTTGCGCCCGCGTTGACCAGGTCATCTTTCAGCGTCTTGAAGCTGGTCAGGGTTTTGCCTTTTACCAGGCCGGCCGAGATCAACAGCCAGCTGCCATGGCAGATCACCGCCACTGGCTTGCCCGCGGCCTCGATGTCCTTGACGATCTTTTGCGCGTCGCTGTCTATGCGGATGGTGTCGGAGTTCTGCACACCGCCCGGCAGTACCACGCCGTGATAGTCACTGGCGTTGGCAGCCTTGAACGTACCGTCGATCTTGAAGTCATCGGCAGGTTTGTCGTGATTCCAGCCTTTGACCTTGCCCTCTTCAGCGGAAAGGATTTCCACGGTGGCGCCTGCTTGCTCCAACGCTTCTTTCGGACCGGTCAATTCAACCTGTTCGAAACCGTCGGTTACAAGAATTGCTATGCGTTTGCCAGTCAATGCTTTAGACATGGGATCCTCCAGTGTCGGGCTTCAGGGGTAGCGCCTGGCCGGCCGTTTTGAGGCCGCCGTTCACGCTCGTAACACAAAGTCCGAAGCTTCGTACCAGGCAAAGTTCCGAGAATATCTTCGTCTTGGATGATGGACCGTTTCTCCGCAAGGGGTCAGAATCCAGTCATCACCGTGAGTAAATTCCTATGTCCGAAGAGCTAAGCCCAGAACAGATCCAGCAAGCGTTGCAGGGCATCAGTGTCCCTCCGCAGCCGCAAATCATGGTGGATCTGCAGATGGAGCAATACATGCCCGACCCGGACCTGGGGGCGATCGCGCGATTGATCGCGCAGGATCCCGGGTTGTCCGGGGCGCTGTTGAAGATCGTCAACTCCGCCCACTACGGCCTGTCCAACAAGATTGCCTCCATCGACAAGGCGGTGAATCTGCTGGGCAGTCGGACGGTGATCAACCTGATCAACGCGCAGTCGATCCGGGGCGAGATGACCGATGAAACCATCGTTGCGCTCAACCGTTTCTGGGATACGGCGCAGGATGTCGCGATGACCAGCCTGACCCTGGCCAAGCGTATCGGCTCGCAGACGGCGGACGAGTCCTACGCCCTGGGCCTGTTTCACGACTGCGGCATTCCGTTGATGCTCAAGCGTTTCCCCAACTACATGCCGGTGCTGGAAGAGGCCTACGCCAACGCGGGCCCTGATTGCCGCATCGTCGATACTGAAAACAGCGCCTTCGACACCAACCATTCGGTCGTCGGCTATTACACGGCCAAATCCTGGCGTTTGCCTGCACACATTACCGACGCGATCGCCAATCATCACAACGCATTGGCGATTTTTCAGGACGATACCAGTCGTAATGCCACGCTCAAGAACCTCCTGGCCCCGCTGAAAATGGCCGAGCATATCTGCCAGTCCTATCGGGTACTGGGCAATCAGCACGAGGATCATGAGTGGGAGTGCATCGGTGCGCTGGTGCTGGACTACGTGGGCCTGTCCGAATATGACTTTGAATACCTGAGGGAAAGCATCCGCGAGCTGGGCGCGCGCTGATCCGGCGTCGCCCCGGCCTGTCCTTTCTGCACGACCGAGTTGTCCATGCCTGAATTACCTGAAGTCGAAACCACCCGTCGCGGCATTGCGCCGCATCTTGAAGGTCAGCGCGTCAGCCGCGTGATCGTGCGCGACAGCCGCTTGCGCTGGCCCATTCCCGAAGATCTGGACGTTCGCCTGTCCGGCCAGCGTATCGTGCAGGTTGATCGGCGCGCCAAGTACCTGCTGATCCAGGCCGAGGTGGGCACCCTGATCAGCCACCTGGGCATGTCCGGCAATCTGCGTCTGGTCGAAGCCGGGCTTCCGGCGCTCAAACACGAGCATGTCGATATCGAACTGGAGTCCGGGCTGGCCTTGCGTTACACCGACCCGCGTCGCTTCGGCGCGATGCTCTGGAGCCTTGATCCGCACAACCACGAACTGTTGATCCGCCTGGGGCCGGAGCCGCTGACCGATCTGTTCGATGGCGAGCGTCTTTACGAGCGTTCGCGTGGCAAGTCGATCGCGGTCAAGCCGTTCGTCATGGACAACGCCGTTGTGGTCGGGGTGGGCAATATCTATGCGACCGAAGCGCTGTTCGCCGCCGGCATCGACCCGCGCCGCGAAGCGGGGAGTGTGTCCCGGGCGCGTTACCTGAAGCTGGCCATCGAGATCAAACGTATTCTGGCCTACGCCATAGAGCGTGGCGGCACCACCCTGCGTGACTTCATCGGCGGTGACGGCAAGCCCGGGTATTTCCAGCAGGAATTGTTTGCGTATGGGCGTGGCGGTCAGCCATGCAAGGTGTGCGGCACGACGCTGCGTGAGGTCAAACTCGGCCAGCGCGCCAGCGTGTATTGCCCGAAATGCCAGCGCTGAAATACGCATGACAGGGGCTCTGGGCCATTTGCTTAACCCATAGCCCTGTTTATAGTGATGGCACCTTAATTATTTGCGACGCCTGAAGGATCAAGCCATGAGCCCGTTTCGTATTCTCGCAGCCGCGCTGGCGTTGTTCATCGGCCTGCAGGCGCTGCCGGCGGTTGCCGCCGATGTCACCACAGGCAGCGGCGATCCGGTCTACACCATCCAGAACCCGCCGGCGTTTGCCATGATCGGTGACTTGCTGATTGCCCGACCCTTGCTGATCGCGGCCACCGTTATCGGCACGGGACTGTTCGTGATCGCTGCGCCTTTTGCGGCGGCAGGCGGCAACCTCGGGGCAACAGGCAAGGCGCTGGTGGTGGATCCGGGCAAGGCAGCCTTCGTGCGTTGTCTGGGTTGCACGGGCGACGGCTACGGCAAGCAGCAGTGAAGGCCGTTATCAGGCCTTGCTGGTGATGATCCTGTACTTGTCCATCAACTGCTCTTTGCTCTCGACGTGATTCTCATCCAGAGGGATGCAGTCGACCGGGCAAACCTGCTGGCATTGAGGCTCGTCGTAGTGACCGACGCATTCGGTGCACAGGTTCGGGTTGATCACGTAGATCTCCTCACCTTGTGAAATCGCCTCGTTTGGGCACTCGGGTTCGCAGACGTCGCAGTTGATGCAATCGTCAGTGATGATAAGGGACATGAATTGCTCCTGCCGCGGCCGACGCCGGGGCACATTAAAACCAATGCGGCGAATTGTGCCGCATTAGGCTTCGGGATGCACCTTCACATGCAGCGAGTCTAGCGCTTGAAGCGCTCGGTCAGCGCCTGGGCAACTGCAGGATGTACGAACTTGGTGATATCACCGCCCAACGCGGCGATTTCACGCACTAACGTCGAGGAAATGAACGAGTAGCGCTCCGAGGGCGTGAGGAACAGGCTTTCGACGTCCGGTGCCAGCTGACGATTCATGTTGGCCAACTGAAACTCGTATTCGAAATCCGACACGGCACGAAGTCCGCGCAGAAAGACATTGGCATTCTGTTCCTTGGCAAAATGCGCCAGCAGGGTCGAAAAACCGACCACTTCCACATTGGGCAAGTGCTTGGTGACTTCGCGGGCCAGCTCGACGCGTTGCTCCAGAGGGAACAGCGGGTTTTTCTTCGGGCTGGCGGCAACCGCAATGACCACTTGGTCAAACAGGCGCGAGGCGCGCTCGACCAAATCTCCATGGCCCTTGGTAATCGGGTCGAAGGTGCCTGGGTACAACACTCGGTTCATCGCGTCGTCCTGGTCGGAGTCCGTTGTGGGACTCGGATGGTATCGCAGCCTTCCCGATGGGCCAAGCTGCGTAGCGGGTATCAAACGTCGTATTGCGCCGATTATCGGCCATGTTTCTAATGAAATCCCTGATTTTGGGGCTATTTGGCGCAGTCACAGCGACTGGTCGGTGGAGGAAAAAGTTTGTAGGACGGACGCTTGTTGACGAGCGGCATGTCATCCGGATTTTCGATCCGTCCGGGTCGTGGCCCAAGTGTGTATGCCTGCGCCTACGTGACACTCTTACCGCAACGATTCTGCCACCATTCCAGTATCAGCCTGCGCTAAGATTGCCATCATCTGATCAGCATAGAGTGGTCTGGCCCAGCATGGCACCGCGTACCAAAACCCGTGAACGAATCGTGCAAACCAGTCTGGAACTGTTCAATCAGCAGGGCGAGCGTAGTGTGACCACCAATCACATCGCTGCGCACATGGAAATCTCGCCCGGCAATCTCTATTACCACTTCGCCAACAAGCAGGCGATCATCGCCGAACTGTTCTCCGAGTACGAGGTGCTGATCGGCAGTTTCCTGACTCTGCCAGCCGACCGTACGCCGACCATCGAGGACAAGCGCGATTATTTCCTGGCGATCATCGACGCCATGTGGCGCTACCGTTTTCTGCACCGAGACCTTGAGCACCTGCTGACGTCGGATGAGGAACTGGCGCGGCGTTATCGGCGTTTTTCGTACCGCTGCCTGATGCAGGCGATGACCATCTATCGGGGATTCATCAAGGCAGGCATCCTGAAGATGGATGAGTCGCAGATCGAATGGACCAGTCTCAACACCTGGATCATCCTGACGTCGTGGGTGCGCTTTCTGTGCACCAACCGGGAAAACTCCACGGAGATCAACCAGTCGGCTATTCGACGTGGCGTCTATCAGGTACTTATGCTCGAATCTGTTTTTGTCGCGCCTCAGGCTCGCGAAGCGTTCGATGCACTGTGTGAAACGTTTCACGCATCGTTGCCCGAGGTTCTGATGTGAATTCCGGGACCGACGAGCAGCCAGCTTGTCGGTTCTCTGCCACAGGAGTGTGTCATGTCCATTGCGCAACTGATCAACCCTGAGCAACTGGCTGAACGCCAGAAAGCTCCAGGCCTGGTGATTCTCGATTGCCGCTACGCGCTCGAAGACTCCGACTATGGTCAGCGCAGTTACGCCCAGGGGCGTATCGAGGGCGCGTCTTTTGCCGATCTGAAGCGCGACCTCAGCGGGCCTGCGATCAAGGGCAAGACCGGACGTCATCCACTGCCCGATCCCGCCGCTTTGCTGCAATGCTTTCAGGCATGGGGCATCAACGCTGACAGCGATGTTGTGCTGTATGACGATGGGCCGGGAATGTATGCCGCACGGGCCTGGTGGTTGCTGGCCTGGATGGGCAAGCGTGAAGGCGTCTACCTGCTCGATGGCGGGCTGAAGGCCTGGCACGCCGCGGGGCTGCCGTTGAGCCTCGATGCGCCGAACCGTGAACCCGGTCATTTCAGCGGTGAGCCGGACATGTCCCTGGTGCTCAGCGGCAGTCGCTTGCAGGGTCGTCTGGGACGCCCGGAAATGACCTTGATCGACGCGCGCGCCGAAGCCCGCTTTCGAGGCGACGTAGAACCTCTGGATCCGGTGGCCGGGCATATTCCCGGTGCGCAGTGCGCGGCCTGCACTGACAACCTTGGCACGGATGGACGATTTTTGCCGCCCGAGCGGCTCAGGCAGCGTTTCGCTGAAAAGCTGCAGGACCGGCCGCCGGAGAGCCTGGTGTCCTATTGCGGTTCAGGTGTCACGGCCTGCCACAACCTGTTCGCCCTTTGTCTGGCCGGCTATCCGCTGGCAACGCTGTATGCGGGTTCGTGGAGTGAGTGGATCACCGATCCTGAGCGTGCAATCGCCACCGGCGCCGATTGATTCGTTATCCACTCGTGGGCGAGCCATCGCGATCCTGGGCGGCGCATAGCCACAGCGGGATGCGACGTTCTAGGTAGTAGCGCGGAGTGCGAAGCGAGCCTTCGACGAAGCCGACGTGCCCACCTTTGGTGTGCAGTTCGAATTCGGTGCAGGACGATAGCTCGCTGGGCTCGGGCAGGCTGTGAGGGAACACGAACGGGTCGTCGCTGGACTGGATGATCAGCGTCGGCGTCTGGATCTGGCCCAGGTAGTAGCGGCTGGACGCTCTGCGGTAATAATCCGTGGCATCGGTAAAACCGTGCAGCGGCGCAGTCACCCGGCCATCGAAGTCCCAGAAGGTGCGCATGTTCTCCAGTGAGCCCAGCGCGGCGAGTTCGGCCAGCCCCTCGCTGATGCCTTCATGCTGGAACCGATGCTGCTTGTCACGGATATAGGCCAGCATTTCGCGCATGAAGTGGCGCTGATAAACCCGCGAGAAGCCTTGGCCGATACGGTTGGCGCATTCGTCCAGGCGAAACGGCACGGACACCGCCACGGCGCCCCGTAGATCACTGTTGGCGCCGGACTCCCCCAGGTACTTGAGCAACACATTGCCGCCCAGCGAATACCCCACGGCATAAATCGGAGCCAATGGCCGCAGCGAACGCAAATGGGCGATCACCTCGGCCAGATCCTCGCTCGCCCCGGAATGATAACTGCGCGACAGCAGGTTGGGTTCTCCCGAGCAACCGCGCCAGTTTAACGCCACACTCGGCCAGCCCAGCGCTGCCATGGCCTTTTGCAGGCCGGCAACATAGGGCGAGTTGGACGATCCGGTCAGGCCGTGCAATACCAGCACCAAGGGTTTGTCGGGCTCATCCGGACCATGCCAGTCCATGTCCAGAAAATCCCCGTCCTGCAACCATAACCGCTCGCGCGTCCGCGCCAGCAACGTCGGCTTGCGCAGCAGCGGCCCCCAAAGCGTCTGCAAATGCGGATTGCCCATGCCGACGGCCGGGACGAATGGATTGGCATGGGACAGAAAGGTAGGGCGTGTGGACACGTGCTTGCTCAACGATCAGTTCAGGGGTGACTGGCTATACGTTGCCACTAAGCAGTTCGGGATGTAAGGGGGGAATTCAAGTAGCGTGGTGGCTTGTCCCCGCGACGTGTTGCTAACCTTGACCTGCTCTGACATAAGGCTCGATTGGCGGCTGCTCGCGATGCTCGGCCTGCCAAAGGTCGTGATCGGCCTGAATGCTCAGCCATAGACGCGCGCTGCTGATGCCCGCCCGTTCAAGCCTTACTGCCAGGTCAGGGCTTACAGGCGCAAGGCCATGCAGTATTTCCGAAAGGGTCTCTCTGGCAAAACCCAGATGGCTGGCGAACTCCGAAACCGTGGTCTGTAGACCGGGAATCACCTCTTCAAGCAGGATTTCGCCCGGATGTGGGGGGTTATGCATTTCCACGGGGACCTTCGCTCAGTGGTAATCCAGATAATCGACCAGTTCGACATCTTGATTCAAGTAGGTCGCATTATCTGGGAGGGATATTGAGGCAGGAATGGAGCGCGCCAGGCGCTCCATTCAGTGGTGCTTGGGCTAGCCCCGCTGCCACAAGGCGTAATACACCTGTCCGGCCTTTTTCTCGCGGTGCAATCGCCAACTGCCCGGCAAGCCGGTGGTCGATGGCGGTGTTTCGCTTTCGGTGTAGATCCAGGCGGTGTCGGCCAGCCAGCCGTGGCTCTCCAGCAGGTTGCAGGCTGAAGCCAGCAGGCCCTGATGGAAGGGCGGGTCGAGGAACACGACGTCGAAGGGCGAGGCGGTGGCGGTTTCCAGGTGGCGCAGGGCGTCGGCCTGGGAGACCTGGCCGCTGGTGCAGTTCAGTGCATTGAGGTTCTGGCGCAGGCTGGCGATGGCTGCCGCGTTACTGTCCAGGGCCAGGCCCATGCTGGCGCCACGCGACAAGGCTTCGAAATACAGCGCGCCGCTGCCCGTGAAAACGTCCAGCACCCTGGCACCGGCGATATAGGGGGCCAGCCAGTTGAACAGGGTTTCGCGCACGCGATCAGGTGTCGGGCGCAAGCCGGGTGCGTCGGGGAAGGTCAGGCGGCGGCTGCCCCATTCTCCGCCGATGATACGAAGCTGACCCAGGCCGTTGTGGCCCTTCGGACGTGGATTGGCCATCAGTGTTCCGGGACCCCTGCAGGTTGGCGGACGGGTTTGTCGGTCGGCGCCGGCAATGGTTTTTGCTCGACGGTCGGGCCCACGGTGACGATGACCATCTTGTCGGCGCTCAGGTGCTTGCTCATAGCCGCTTTTACCTGTTCGACGGTCACGTTCTGGGCGGCGGCCATGTAGTCCTCGAGGTAGGTCAACGGCAGGTGGTAGAAACCGATGGCACCCAACTGACCCACAATGGCCGAGTTGCTGGCTGCGGTCAGCGGGAAGCTGCCGGTCAGTTCGCGCTTCACATCGTCGACTTCTTTCTGGGTCGGACCATTGGCGAGGAAGTCGCGAACGATGTCCTGCACCAGCTTGAGGGTGTTGTCGCTCATTTCCGCACGCGTCTGCAGGCCGATCATGAACGGTCCCGCCACCTGCATGGCAGTGAAACCGGAAGACACGCCGTAGGTCAGGCCGCGTTTTTCCCGCACTTCGGTCATCAGTCGGCTGCCGAAGCCGCCACCGCCCAAGACCGAGTTACCCACGGTCAGCGCCGCGTAGTCCGGATCATTGCGGTCGACACCCAGCTGCGCGAGCATCAGGTGCGTCTGGTTGGAGGCAAATTCTATGTGCGTGGTGCCTGCCTTGGGCTCGACCGGGTCAGCCACTTTTGCCAGCGCCGGACCTTTGGGCAACGAGGCCGAGACCTGAGCCGCGATGGCCTGTGCTTCGTCTCGCGACAGGTCGCCGACCAGAGCAATCACTGCATTGCCCGCTGCATAGCCCTTGGCATGGAAAGCCTTGAGCTGAGCCAGGGTGATAGCGTTGACGCTCTTGGCATCGCCTTCGCTCGGGTGGGCGTAGGGGTGATCGCCGTACAGACGATTGAACAGTTCCTTGCTGGCGATAGCGCCGGGGTTCTGTTTCTGAGTCTCGAAGCTGGCGATCAACTGGTTCTTGATGCGAGCCAGAGAATCGGCAGGGAAGGTAGGCTTGCCCACGACTTCACTGAACAATTTCAGGGCCGGATCGCGCTTGTCCGCAGCACTCAGGCTGCGCAGTGAGGCCACCGCCATGTCGCGGTAGGATCCGTTGCTGAAGTCGGCGCCCAGACCTTCGAAACCCTGGGCGATCGCGTTGACGTCCTTGCCTTTGATGCCCTCGTTGAGCATGGCGTTGGTCAGCAGGGCAATGCCGGGCGATTTCTGGTCCTGGCTGCTGCCCGCAGCGAACGTCAGGCGCATGTCGAACATCGGCAATTCGCGGGATTCCACGAACAGCACGCGGGCGCCCTCGGCGGTATTCCAGGTCTGGATATTCAGGGCGCGGCGGGCCGGAGCCTTGCCGTCCAGCTCCTTGAGGGTCTGCAGGTTGCTGCCCAGCGCGGGAGCGGCCTGGCCCTGCTCGGCAGGGGCGTCGTCGGCCAGGGCTGGCAGTGCGACAAAGGCACCGAGCGAACCGGCCAGGATCAGGCCAAGCAGCGCATGACGTGGAGCATTGCGCGTGATCATTTGGCTTTCTCCTCAGGCAGAACGTGCGCAACGCTGAGGCGCTCACGGGTGAAATAGGTGTTGGCAGCTTTCTGGATGTCTTGCGGGGTCACGCTTTGCAGCGCCTCCAGTTCATTGTCCATCAGCTTCCAGGACAGACCGACGGTTTCCAGCTCTCCGATCATGGTCGCCTGGCTGGTGATCGAGTCGCGCTCGTAGACCACACCGGCAATGACCTGAGCCCGGACACGCTCCAGCTCCTCGGCGGACGGTGCCTTGGTTTTCAGCTCATCGAGCAGGCGCCAGATTCCGGCTTCCACGTCGGCCAGGGTTTTCTTCTTCTGCAGGTTGGGTGTGGCGCTGATCATGAACAGGCTGTCGCCGCGAGCAAACGCGTCGTAACGCGACGAGGCTCCGGAAACCAGCTCTTCGCCACGTTCCAGGCGTGAGGAAATGCGTGCGCTGTAGCCACCGTCGAGCAGCGCTGCGATCAGACGCAGGGCGTTCGCCGAGCGTGGATCTTCAGCGGTCGCGACACTCGGTACATTGAAACCGTAAATCAGGCTCGGCAACTGGGTTTTGACGTGCAGGGTGATCTTGCGCTCGCCCGGCTCGGCCAGTTCCAGTGGTTTTTTCGAAGGCGGTACAGCGCGGCGCGGGATCGATCCGAAGAAGCGTTCTGCCAGGGCTTTGACTTCGTCCGGCTGCACATCACCGACCACCACCAGCGTGGCGTTGTTCGGCGCATACCAGGATTCGTACCAGTGGCGCAGTTCTTCGACCTTCATGCGCTCCAGGTCTGCCATCCAGCCGATGGTCGGCGTGTGGTAGCCGCTGGCAGGGTAGGCCATCGCCTTGAAGCGCTCGAACGCCTTGCCCATTGGCTGGTCATCGGTACGCAGGCGACGCTCTTCCTTGATGACCTCGATCTCGCGGCTGAACTCGTCGGCGGGCAATTTCAGGGTTGCCATGCGATCGGCTTCCAGCTCCAGCGCGACGCTCAGACGGTCACGCGCCAGCACCTGGTAATAGGCGGTGTAGTCGTCGCTGGTGAACGCATTCTCTTCAGCGCCCAGATCGCGCAGAATCAGCGAAGACTCGCCCGGTCCGGTTTTGCTGCTGCCTTTGAACATCATGTGTTCAAGCGCGTGGGACAGACCGGTCTGGCCCGGCGTTTCGTAGCTGGAGCCGACCTTGTACCAGATCTGCGACACCACTACCGGGGCGCGGTGGTCTTCGCGGACAACGACCTTCAGGCCATTGTCGAGGGTGAATTCGTGAGTCGGTTGCGGATCAGCAGCCAATGCTGTCAAAGGCAGACAAATTGTGCTGAGCAGCAGGCCTGCGGCGCGGCGGGCTAAAGCATTCATTCGTAGTTTGAACCTGTAGGACGGCCCGCTTGAACTTAGCGTCGGCGGGCGCGGGGGTGTTAGGATACTGATCCGTTTGCTTCAGAGACAGCCTTCACTGGCCGATTGCGAGTGAAACCTCTCTGAAACGCAGGTAAAGGTAGCTGCACAAGCGGCCGTTGAGTGAACAAGAAGTCCTAAACGCAGTCTGTTTTGCATGTCAGAATTTTTCCGGGTCGCCCTCTGGCGCCCCGCAACCTTGAGATAGCCGTCATCCATGTTTGGTTCCAACGACGACAAGAAGACCCCAGCCGAGGCTGGAGAGAAGAAAGGCCTGTTCGGATGGCTGCGCAAGAAGCCGCAGCAAGCCGAGCCTAAGCCAGCAGAATCATCCCCGACGCAACCCGACCCGATCGCCGATCCGGTTGCCGCGACGCCGCAGGTTGAGCCTCATGTTGCCTCGCAATCGGTGCCTGAAGTCACTGTCGAAGCAGCTGCGCCTGCATCGCAACGCCATGTCGAGCCCGGCGCGCCTTCGCCTCAGCCCTGGCTGACCTTGCCGGTGACTGAAGAGCCGGTGGCCTTGAGTGACGAGCGCGAGCCGCATGTCACGCCGGCCATCCCTGAACAAAACCATGCTCCTGTTGCGCCCGAATCGCTGGAGCCTGAACCCGTCGTGGCGGATATCGTGCCGCTCGCGACGCCTGAGCCGGTCCTCGTTCAGCCTGTTGCAGAGCCAGAGCCAGAGCCAGAGCCAGAGCCAGAGCCAGAGCCAGAGCCAGTCGTCGCGCAGGCAGTGCCGCAACCTGTTCAGCCTGCTGCGCAAGAGCTTGCAGTGCCGGCGCCTGCTCCGACACCTGAGCCGGAAACCGGCAAGGTCGGCTTCTTTGCACGTCTCAAGCAGGGCCTGTCGAAGACCAGCGCCAGCATTGGCGAAGGCATGGCCAGCCTGTTTCTGGGCAAGAAGGCCATCGATGACGACCTGCTGGAAGAAATCGAAACCCGTCTGCTGACCGCCGATGTCGGCGTTGAGGCCACCTCGGTCATCATCAAGAGCCTGACCCAGAAGGTCGCGCGCAAGCAGTTGACCGACGCCCAGGCACTGTACACCTCGTTGCAGGGCGAGCTGGCCGCGATGCTCAAGCCTGTCGAGCAACCGCTGGTGATCAAGTCCGAACACAGGCCGTTCGTGATTTTGGTGGTCGGCGTCAATGGCGCCGGCAAGACCACGACCATCGGCAAGCTGGCCAAGAAGCTGCAACTGGAAGGCAAGAAGGTCATGCTGGCGGCGGGCGACACGTTCCGCGCTGCAGCTGTCGAGCAATTGCAGGTCTGGGGTGAGCGTAATCACATACCGGTCATCGCCCAGCACACCGGTGCCGACTCGGCTTCTGTCATCTTCGATGCCGTGCAGGCCGCCAAGGCTCGTGGCATCGACGTGCTGATCGCCGACACCGCTGGCCGTCTGCACACCAAGGACAACCTGATGGAGGAGTTGAAGAAGGTTCGCCGTGTGATCGGCAAGCTGGACGCAGACGCTCCTCATGAAGTCCTGCTGGTCCTCGATGCGGGCACCGGGCAGAACGCTATCAATCAGGCCAAGCAATTCAACCAGACCGTCACGCTGACCGGGCTGGCGCTGACCAAGCTCGATGGCACCGCCAAGGGCGGCGTGATTTTCGCCCTGGCCAAGCAGTTCGGCTTGCCGATTCGCTATATCGGCGTCGGTGAAGGTATCGATGATCTGCGTACCTTCGAGGCCGAACCCTTTGTTCAGGCACTGTTTGCGGAGCGGGAGCGTCCATGATTCGATTCGAGCAGGTCGGTAAGCGCTACCCGAATGGACATGTCGGGTTGCATGAACTGAGCTTTCGAGTACGTCGCGGCGAGTTTTTGTTCGTCACCGGTCATTCCGGTGCCGGCAAAAGCACGCTGCTGCGCCTGTTGCTGGCCATGGAGCGTCCGACCACCGGCAAACTGATGCTGGCCGGTCAGGACCTTGGGCAAATCAGCAACGCACAAATCCCGTTTCTGCGTCGTCAGATCGGCGTGGTGTTCCAGAATCACCAGTTGCTGTTCGATCGCACGGTGTTCAACAATATCGCGTTGCCTTTGCAGATCCTCGGCCTGTCCAAGCCCGAGATCGCCAAGCGGGTCGACTCGGCGCTTGATCGGGTGGCGTTGTCCGACAAGGCCGAGCTTTACCCGGGTGACCTCTCTACCGGTCAGCAACAGCGTGTCGGCATTGCCCGCGCCATTGTTCACCGTCCGGCCCTGCTGCTTGCCGATGAACCGACCGGTAACCTCGACCCACGCCTGGCGGCGGAGATCATGGGTGTGTTTGAAGATATCAACCGACTGGGGACCAGCGTGCTGATTGCCAGTCACGACCTGGCATTGATCGCCCGCATGCGCCATCGCATGCTGACCCTGCAGCGCGGTCGTCTGATCGGTGACGGGGAGGCCGGAGTATGAGTGCCACACGCAGCCCCAAGGTTTCAGAGCGCGTCGCGCCCAAAGCCGCCGATCCGGTGCCGCCGAAACAGAAAAAGCAGCGCCACGACCACGATGACGACGGCCCTGATTTCAGTGCGCTGCTGTCCGCCTGGCTGGAAAGCCATCGCTCCAGTCTGCTGGACAGCCTGCGACGTCTGGGCAAGCAACCGATTGGCAGCTTCTTTACCTGTCTGGTGATGGCGATTGCCTTGAGCCTGCCGATGGGCTTGTCGTTGCTGCTCAGCAATGTCGAGCGTCTGGGTGGTTCGTGGCAGCGCGCGGCGCAGATTTCGATCTACCTGAACCTGGATGCCAGCACCGCTGATGGCACCCGCCTGCGCGATGAAATCAAGGCCATGCCCGGTGTGGCAGATGCCGAATACATCAGCAGCGAACAGGCGTTGGGTGAGTTCAAGCAGCAGTCCGGGTTGGGCGAGGCGCTCAAGGAGCTGCCGGAGAACCCGCTTCCGGGCGTGGTGCTGGTGACGCCGGACGAAGTAGACAAACCTGCGCTGGAAGCCTTGCGTACGCGACTGGCCGGATTGCCTAAAGTAGAACAGGCGCAACTGGACCTGGTCTGGGTTGAAAGGCTGGCCGCGATCCTCAAACTGGGTGACCGTTTCGTTTTCGGCTTGACGGTTCTGCTGGTCTCGGCTTTGCTGTTAGTAATTGGTAACACAATTCGTCTACACATTGAAAACCGCCGCATCGAAATCGAAGTCATCAAGCTGGTGGGCGGTACCGACAGCTACGTGCGCAGGCCTTTCCTTTATATGGGCGCGCTGTACGGCTTCGGGGCAGGCATTCTGTCCTGGGGCGTTCTGGCTTATGGCCTGAACTGGCTGAACGGCGCGGTTGTCGGACTTGCAGGTCTCTATGGAAGTGACTTTGCACTGGCCGGTGTGCCGATGGGTGATGGTCTTTCCCTCTTGCTTGGAGCGGTTCTGTTAGGGTATATCGGTGCCTGGATTGCGGTGGCCCGACATCTTCGTGAACTGGCGCCCCGGTAGAGCCACATTATTGTTTCACCAGACTGGCCTCTGAAAATCAAGGAACTTGGTTAGCGGTTCCGGGTCAATCTGGCTAATGCTGAACTGCACATTACCTGTGCGCTGGAGGTTTTTTCGTATGACCACTTCTTTGCAACCTGCTTATGCTCTAGTCCCGGGTGCGAACCTCGAGGCCTATGTGCACACGGTCAACAGCATTCCCTTGCTGACGCCCGAGCAGGAGCGTGAACTGGCTGAGAGTCTCTACTATGAGCAGGATCTGGACGCGGCCCGTCAAATGGTCCTCGCCCACCTGCGATTCGTCGTGCACATCGCGCGCAGTTATTCGGGTTACGGTCTGGCTCAGGCCGACCTGATCCAGGAAGGTAACGTCGGTCTGATGAAGGCCGTGAAGCGTTTCAACCCTGAGATGGGCGTGCGTCTGGTGTCTTTTGCCGTGCACTGGATCAAGGCCGAAATTCACGAGTTCATCCTGCGCAACTGGCGCATCGTCAAGGTCGCCACGACCAAGGCGCAGCGCAAGCTGTTCTTCAACCTGCGCAGCCAGAAGAAGCGTCTGGCCTGGCTGAACAATGATGAAGTGCATCGTGTCGCAGAAAGCCTGGGCGTCGAGCCGCGTGAAGTGCGTGAGATGGAAAGCCGTCTGACGGGCCACGACATGGCGTTCGACCCGGCCGCCGAAGCGGATGATGACAGCGCCTTTCAGTCGCCAGCCAATTATCTGGAAGACCACCGCTACGACCCGGCGCGTCAACTGGAAGACTCCGACTGGACCGACAACTCCACCGCCAATCTACATCAGGCGCTGGACGTGCTGGACGAACGCAGCCGCGATATCCTCTACCAGCGCTGGCTGGCAGAAGAAAAAGCCACGCTGCACGACCTGGCGCAGAAGTACAACGTCTCCGCCGAGCGTATTCGTCAGCTGGAAAAAAGCGCGATGAACAAGCTCAAGACGTCGATCGCCGCGTAAGGCTACCCGGTAACGAAAAACGCCCCGAGATGATCGGGGCGTTTTTGTTTGTGTATCAGCTATCGTGCGACGCTCTGCGTCCTCTTTGTGAAGCAGAGCGTCACGAACTGCCTAGTTTTGAGCGAACTTGTTCGCGAAAGGGCCATTACAGTCGCAGAAGATTCGTCGTTTGAAACAATGCCGTCGCGCAC
>NZ_WIBD01000034.1:0-31676 GCF_009495975.1 Pseudomonas sp. SZ57
TGCAGGACGGCAAGAACAGCCTGGTCACCTCCAGCCATCGCCTGGCAGGTTGGCAGCATCGCGACGGGCGTAGGTGGCGCAGCGAAAGGCAGCGTGGCGCTGGCCAAGGCAGGCATCAAGGTTGGCGGTGCGCAGCTTGAAAAGATTCCTGAGATCGCTAGAATCGAGAAGCTTGCGGCGAAGAATGCTAAAAATTCGAATCCGATTAGATCTATGACGGACTCTGAGGCGGGCGCACTTGTTGAACGGAATTTTTTAGAGGCGAAGCCCTCGGGTAAGGCTTTAAGAGAAGTCGAAGTGAGTTCTGGTTAAAAAGGAGCTTGGTCCAAAGAGCTAAACAAACCCGAGCCAAATACCATTTACAAGGTTGATGGGAATAAAGTCTACCAAATAGATGAATTAGGTCGCGTCGACAAAGTTGAGTCTAGTCTTTCCTTGAATAGGAATGATCGAAATACCTACCAACAGTGTGTGGCCGGAAAGTGCGGTATTGATGGCGATGAGGGCGGTCATTTAATTGCTAGTATCTTTAATGGCCCAGGTGTACGTCTTAACTTATTGCTCATGAACGGAAATCTAAATAAGGGTGTATGGAAGTCCATGGAGAATAAGTGGGCATCAGCTCTTAAAGAAGGGAAGTCGGTAGATGTGAAAGTTGAACCTGTACATAATGGGCAGTCTGTCCGCCCTGAGAAGTTTACTGTGACATATAAAATGGGCTCGGAGCGCCTTGTGAGAGAAACCTAAGTCAACAGTCCAGGAGGCCTATAATGAATGATGACGAAATCTATCAAGGCATTGGTGAGATTCTAGTAGCAATTGCCCCCGCCGGCGCGCAAGAAATAATTCTAGACGCTGAGCTGTCTTTGGAAAATGATCATTGTAAACTACTATTCGACTATGTCGGAGAAAATGGCGAGAAAAAGTGGTTTTTACCTGAAACAGCTAGAGTGGATAGCGACCTATTTGACCTTCTAGTGAAGATGAGGGTTTTTTTTGAAACCAATAAATTGTATATGGAGGGAAAGCCATGGACAGGATGTATAGTAAGGCTATCGTTGGATACGATGAAGATAGAGATAGATTTTAAATACGATTAGTTTTATTGAGGTGGTTGCAGGAGGCGATAAGTCTAGTTGGTATTTTAAAAATGCTGCGGGCCGATATTTTGGTAGGTGTAAGCGAGTTGTTTAATAATGATCATAGGGGTGATATCGGGATTTTTTGGAGTTAAGAAGAAAATTCTGCTGCTGAAATTCCAGCAGCCTCTGTAAACGCTAAAGTAGGACTACGAGAAGCCTTCAGTTTTCTAGCCAAGCCAGAGTAATATCAGCTTTGGTTTTTGCATGAAGAGAGCAATCTTCTACAGCAGCATCCACAGAAGAGCATCATCGGTGACGTCATGGGGGGTGAACAAATCAAGACACTGGTGCCAGGTGCTGAAAAAATTGGCAGGGCTCCTGATATTGGCCAGACTGGCATTGATGATTTGTACAAGGTAGACAAGCCAGGCGTTGACTACCTGATTGTTGAGTACAAATTTGGCTCGTCGAAGCTGAAGCCGACTAGAGATGGTCTTCAGATGAGTGATGATTGGATGACGGGTGCGACAACTAATTACAACCGCATTCTTGAGTCGGTGGATGGTGATGCTCAAATGGCGAGAAACATCCGTGACTCCCTACTTTCGGGAAGGGTTGAGAAGTGGCTGGTCCATACCGATCCATTTGGCAAGGTCACAGTCGGAATATTGGACAAAGGTGGAAAGTTTGTTGAGGGCCCTGTCGCAACATCAAAACTCATAGGGAGGAACTAAATGATACGCGCACCGCTCGGCAATGCTATCTACTGGGAGAAAGTCGTCACTGACACTGATAGCTATATTGCAAAGTCTCAGGGGCTTCTGCTTCAGCCGAATGCAAATCCTGATTATGCTCCTCAATACGCCTTTGAGATCGGGCAAGATCACTGGCACCAAATCCTGCGCAAATACTCTGCGGGACACCCAGTAACTGACTTGGCGCGCTACTTCCCCGGTCTATTGGACGCTTGGGAGGAAGCTGAACGTCTCGGAGCTACGGTATGGACTCCAGAGCAGCAATTCACGCGGCACCACTGGCGTGTCAACTATGACCATTACATCATTTGCTTCTGGCTGGTCGGGCTGGCATTGGCGCTTGAAATTCCACGCGACCAATGGCGGCGCTTGCTGATACTGATAGGCAATGACGGCGAAGACCTACTACTAGATCGAGTCATAGCCAGCCGTAATCCGGAACGAAAAATCGGAGACGTGCTTCTTTCTCCCATGCCCTATGCACGATTGCTGAAGGCAGTAGATGCGCCAGCAGATTCGCAAGCATCGCAGCTTAAAGGCTTTGTTGAGCACTGGTACAAGGACGTACGCATTGGAGCCAAATCCGGAGCAGACCCGCAGGCGGTCAGCTACAGGCACCCTTATTGGTATACCTATGGCGACGAAAACTTTGAAGGCGGAGCCTATTTTGGTCGCTGGTGTGTAGAAGCAGTAGCGGTGGTGAAAGCTTTTGGAATAGATGACTCGCTTTGTCTAGGCCATGAACATTATCCAGGAGACCTTTTGAGACCTGATGGCCCAAGTACTCACCCTGTCAGAGAGATTGTAGAGCCCTCTGCACCTGAGGTTGTTTCAGAAAGAAAACCTGGGTTGTTCGCTCGTATTCTTAAAAGGTTCTAGCCTAATAGGTACGTGATTTCCACACAACCCTCGGCACCGTCATGGCATTTTCAGCACGTGTCTGATGGCGTAGTTTAACAACGTGCTTTTTGATACGGAGATTGCTGCAAAACGCCCTTAACCAGATATCGATTCATTAGAACATCCGCGCGCCTGATGCCCCTCGATTCACGGGCCGAACATCAGTGGCGCGGGGCATGGCAAGGCAGCATAGTGAGTGTTCGGCAATCAACCGGATTGCCATGACAAGATCTGAGGCTGTGATGACCCGGACTGAACACTACCGAGCCTGCCACCTGTGCGAGGCCATTTGCGGTCTTGTGATCGAGACCTTCGTGGAGGCGGATTCTGCGCCGCGCATTGCCTCGATCAAGGGCGACCCGCTGGACACGTTCAGCCGCGGTCATATCTGCCCCAAGGCGGTTGCGCTGCAGGACATCCAGAACGACCCTGATCGCTTGCGCCAGCCGATGCTGCGCAGTGGTGATCAGTGGCAGCCGATTGCCTGGCAGCAGGCGTTCGATCTGGTGGCGGAGCGGCTTTACGCCATTCAGCAGCGTCATGGGCAGAACGCGGTAGCGGTCTATCAGGGTAATCCCAGCGTGCATAACTACGGGTTGATGACGCACAGCAATTACTTTCTCGGTCTGCTCAAGACCCGCAATCGTTTTTCGGCCACGTCGGTCGATCAGTTGCCGCACCACCTCAGCAGTTTCCTGATGTATGGCCACGGCATGCTGTTGCCGATTCCGGATATCGATCACACCGATTTCATGCTGATTCTCGGCGGTAATCCGTTGGCCTCCAATGGCAGCATCATGACGGTACCGGATGTCGAAAAACGTCTGAAAGCAATCCAGCAGCGCGGCGGCAAACTGGTGGTCATCGACCCGCGCCGCAGTGAGACGGCTGCCATCGCTGACCAGCATCTGTTCGTACGTCCGGGCGGTGATGCGGCGTTGCTGTTCGGGCTGCTCAATACGCTGTTCGAGGAGGGGCTGACCCGCGAGAGCCATTTGCCTGTCGACGGCCTGGAGAAGGTTCGCCACGCCATTGCCGGTTTCACTGCAGAGGCCATGAGCCCTCGCTGCGGTATTGCTGCCGAACAGATCCGGCAACTGGCGCGGGATTTCGCGGCCGCTGACAAGGCGGTGTGTTATGGGCGAATGGGCGTGTCGACTCAGACCTTCGGCACGCTGTGCCATTGGCTGGCACAACTGATCAATCTGGTGACTGGCAACCTGGACCGTGTGGGTGGCGCACTCTGTACAGAGCCCGCCGTCGACCTCGTCAGCTCGACATCCGGCGGTCATTTCAATCTGTGGCAAAGCAGGGTGTCGGGCCTGCCGGAGTATGGCGGGGAGTTGCCGGTCTCGGCGCTGGCCGAGGAAATGCTTGTGGACGGGGAGGGGCAGGTTCGCGCGCTGGTGACCGTTGCGGGTAACCCGGTTCTGTCAACGCCCAACGGCCGTCAACTGGAGCAGGCGCTCGAAGGGCTTGAGTTCATGCTCAGCATCGATCTTTACATCAACGAGACCACTCGCCACGCCGACTTGATCCTGCCGTCCACCTCGGCACTGGAAAATGATCACTACGACACCACCTTCAACACCCTGGCAGTGCGTAACGTCACGCGCTTCAATCGGGCCATTTTCGACAAGCCCGAAGGTGCGCTGCACGACTGGGAGATTTTCGTCGGGCTGGCCAGCGCCTTTGCCGACAAGGCCGAGCGGGCGCTGAAACCCACGTTGCCGCCTGCGCAGATGATCGATCGCGGGCTGCGTGCAGGCCTCTATGGCGACGCATCACCCCATAAGCTGTCACTGGAGACCCTGGACAGTCATCCGCACGGTCTTGATCTGGGGGCGTTGAAGGCCAATCTTGCACAGCGCCTGAAGACCGCCAATGGGCGCGTTCAGGCCGCGCCTGAGGTGATCATGGCCGACCTGGCGCGCTTTGCAGCCGAGCCTGCTCCCCAGGCCGGTGAGTTGCTGCTGATTGGCCGCCGGCATGTGCGCAGTAACAATTCCTGGATGCACAACTACCATCGGCTGGTGAAGGGCAAACTCCGGCATCAACTGTTGATGCATCCTGATGATCTCGCGTGCCGCGGTCTGAGCGACGGCCAGCAGGTCCGGGTCAGCTCCCGGGTCGGGATGATCGAGGTTCAGGTGCTGGGCAGTCTGGACATGATGCCCGGGGTGGTCAGCCTGCCGCACGGTTGGGGGCATTCACGTGCTGGGGTAAAGATGGCGATCGCGCAGAGCCTGCCTGGCGTCAGTGCCAATGACCTGACCGACGAACGGCAACTCGACGCGCTGTCCGGCAACGCGGCGTTGAACGGCGTACCGGTGCAGGTCGTGGCGTGTTAAGCCTCAAGACAGAGCGTCATGCTCGGGATTTCGTTACAATGCGCCACCGTGCCGACAACTGAGTCGGATATTTCAGCCGAGGTGCTCCATGGATATCATCGAAACGATCAAAGAGCAGATTGCCAACAACACCATTCTGCTTTACATGAAAGGCGCTCCGAACGCTCCGCAATGCGGCTTTTCGGCCAAGGCTTCCCAGGCATTGATGGCGTGTGGCGAAAAGTTTGCCTACGTCGACATTCTGCAAAACCCTGAAATCCGCGCCAACCTGCCAAAGTACGCCAACTGGCCGACTTTCCCGCAACTGTGGGTTGCCGGTGAGCTGGTCGGTGGTAGCGACATCATCACCGAGATGATGGCTGACGGTTCGTTGCAGACGTTGGTCAAGGAAGCATCCGCCGCCAAGGCCGAGTAAAGCCTCGCGCAGAGCGTCGCACGATAGTCGCGATTATCGCCTCCTACGCTCCAGCAAGGTTTTACGCACAAGAAAAAGCCCGCTCTCGATTGAGGCGGGCTTTTTCATTGCGGCGCGATGGGGAATCAGTCACCCATCTGCGACTGCAGGTAGTTCTCGATACCGACTTTGACGATCAGACCCAACTGAGTCTCCAGCCAGTCGATTTGCTCTTCCTTGGGCTCAAGGATGTCTTCCAGCAGCTCACGGCTGCCGAAGTCACCGACTGTCTCAAAGTGAGCGATCGCGGCTTTCAGATCGGCCAGACCTTTTTGCTCGATCTTCAGGTCGCACTCCAGCATTTCCTTGGTGTGCTCACCGATGAGAATCTTGCCCAGGTCCTGCAGGTTGGGCAGCCCTTCCAGAAACAAGGTGCGCTTGATCAGCTTGTCAGCGTACTTCATCGCATGGATGGACTCTTTATATTCGTGGCCACCCAGCTTTTTCAGACCCCAGTCTTCGTACATGCGCGCATGCAGGAAATACTGATTGATAGCGACCAGCTCGTTCCCGAGGATCTTGTTGAGATGCTGGATGACGGTAATGTCGCCTTTCATGTTCGAGGTCCTGCCGGTGGCTTGTGTATATAAGTGCCGAGTGTGAGCTGCGCTTAAACGCCTGTCAAACCTAAGTTGTTGAATAATAAGTGAAATTAAATAGGAATAAGAATGTTTGAGTTCCGCATCTTGACGCTAAGCGCTTGAATTACAGGCATAAAAAAACCGGACGTGGTGTCCGGTTCTTTAAAAGAGGGGGTTCAGGCAGCTGAAAATTTTGCCGGATAGGCCAGCAAGGCATGGCTGGTTTGCAGCTCGGTCAGCGTATCACGCACCACTTCCTTAGCAAGGCAGGCGCATTTTCCACATTTACTCGCAACACCCAGTGTTTCACGGACTTCACGATAACTGCAGCAGCCTTCCAGAATTGCATCCCGGATTTGACCGTCGGTGACACCTTGGCAGAGGCAAACATACATAAGCTATGGACCGTCGCTGGTTTATTGCTTGGTGCCGAGGAGCTTAATGTTAATGAGAATGCTTGTCAAAACTGTTTTGGGTTGTATTCAGATCGAGCGATGAGCGGTTGCTTTCGCAGGAAACGCTTCTTGGGTATGCCCTCTGAATCGTCCCGCTGCAGGCATGAAAAAACCGGCACAAGGCCGGTCCATTCACGGACGTGTCGACCTCAGTCGTCGAAATCTTGCCAACCGCCCATTTCTTTCCAGCGATTGACGATGCCGCAGAACAGCTCGGCCGTCTTCTCGGTGTCATAGCGGGCCGAGTGCGCCTCGCGACCGTCGAAGTCGATGCCGGCAGCCTGACAGGCCTTGGCCAGCACGGTCTGACCATAGGCAAGGCCGGCGAGGGTGGCGGTGTCGAAGCTGGAGAACGGGTGAAACGGGTTACGCTTCATGTCCATCCGCGCGACGGCGGCATTGACGAAGCCGAGGTCGAAGCTGGCGTTGTGGCCGACCAGCACCGCGCGTTTGCAGCCATTGGCCTTGAGGGCCTTGCGCACGCCGCGGAAGATGTCGTTCATCGCGGTTTCTTCGCTGACGGCCATGCGCAGCGGGTGATCGAGCTTGATGCCGGTGAACTCCAGCGCCGCCGCTTCGATGTTGGCACCCTCGAACGGTTCTACGCGGAAGAAATAGGTGTGTTCCGGGAACACGAAGCCTTTTTCATCCATGCCGATCGTCACCGCAGCGATTTCCAGCAAGGCATCGGTGGCTGAATTGAAACCGCCGGTTTCTACGTCGACGACTACTGGCAGGTAGCCGCGAAAGCGCGCCGCCATCGGGTGACGGGAACCGCCGCCACCGCCGTGGCCTTCGTGTTCGTCGTCAAAATGATCTTCACTCACGCGTGTTCCTCCAGACGCCAGCGCAGCTTTTCACCAGCACGCAGCGGGATAACAGTCAACTCGCCAAATGGCAGGCTGGCAGGGGCGGTCCACTCGTCACGCACCAGCGTGATGGTGTCCTGATTGGCGGGCAAGCCGTAGAACGCCGGACCGTGGAGGCTGGCGAAGCCTTCCAGCTTGTCCAGAGCGTTACGCTGCTCGAAAGCTTCGGCATACAGCTCGATGGCTGCGTAGGCGGTGTAGCACCCGGCGCAACCGCAAGCGTTTTCCTTGGCATGCTGTGCATGCGGCGCCGAGTCGGTGCCCAGGAAGAACTTGCCGCTGCCGCTGGTGGCTGCGTCGAGCAGGGCCGTCTGATGCGTATTGCGCTTGAGGATCGGCAGGCAATAGAAGTGCGGACGAATCCCGCCGACCAGCATGTGATTACGGTTGTACAGCAGGTGATGCGCGGTGATGGTCGCCGCGACATTGGCTGAAGCTTCATTGACGAACTGCACCGCTTCACCGGTGGTGATGTGTTCGAACACCACCTTCAGGGCCGGGAAGCGCTCGACTACACGACGCAGGTGCTCATCGATGAAGACCTTTTCGCGATCGAATACGTCGATTTCGCCACGTGTCACTTCCCCGTGCACCAGCAACAGCATGCCGACTTCGGCCATGGCTTCGAGGGCAGGGAAGATCTTGTCGATGCTGGTGACACCGGAATCGGAGTTGGTGGTCGCGCCGGCCGGATACAGCTTGGCCGCGTACACGAAGCCACTGGCCTTGGCGGTGCGGATGTCGTCGGGCGTGGTCTGGTCGGTGAGGTACAGCACCATCAACGGCTCGAAGCGGCTGCTGGCCGGGCGTGCAGCCAGAATGCGCTGGCGATAGGCATCGGCTTGCTGCGCGTTGCGTACCGGAGGCACGAGGTTGGGCATGATGATTGCGCGGCCAAAAGTTCGCGCTACGTCAGCAACGGTATGAGGCAAGACAGCTCCGTCACGGAGGTGAATATGCCAGTCGTCGGGACGCAGGAGGGTCAGGCGGTCAGACATTGGGGATTCCAGGCGGGTCAAACTCGCTGGGAATGCTACCGGAAAAGACTCTCTCAGGCATCCGCTATCAAGTTTTGCATGAAGTTACCGATAGCTCCCTTGTCAGTCGGTAATTTTCTGTTTCGCGTTCATTTCCAGTGGAGCCTCCCGTGCGCCAGCGATATTTAGCCCTGCTCAGCATGTTTGCCAGCCTCCCGGCGATGGCTATCAGTTTCCAGACGCGTCTGGAGAGCATTGAGTGGAAGGTCGAAGGCGATCAGTTCGAGTGCCGCCTGACTCAACCGATCACCGACTTCGGTGCCGGTGAGTTCGTGCGCCGCGCGGGCGAGCAGGCGACGTTTCGCCTCAAGGCTTCATACAACATGCTCGGTAATGGCTCTGCGACGCTGCTGGCCGCTGCGGCGCCCTGGCAGCCGGGACGTGGCGATATCAACCTGGGATCGGTGCGCGTCAGCAATGGCGATATTCCCTTCAATACCTCTCAGGCCCAGGCCGGACGTCTGATCAGTGGTCTGATGGACGGGCGCAGTCCGCTCATTCGCCACTACACCCGCGACGGCGGCCAGATGGAAGTGCGGTTGCTGCCGGTCAAGTTCAGCAAGGCATTCAGCGATTACCAGGCATGCACTGCCAAGCTGCTGCCGATGAACTTCGATCAGATCAAACAGGCTGAAGTGGGTTTCCCTGGCGGCGGTATCGAGCTGGATGCGCGTGCCAAGGCGCGTCTGGACAACATGGTCGCCTATTTGAAGGCCGACCCGACCGTGAACCGTATCGAGCTGGACGGTCATTCGGATAACAGCGGCAATCGCCTGACCAACCGTGACCTGTCCCGCCGTCGCGCGCTGGCGGTCATGGATTATTTCAAGGCTCAAGGCATACCCGAGCAGCAAATCACCCTGCGCTTTCATGGCGAGCGCTACCCGCTGGCGCCTAACACCAATGAAGCCAACCGTGCGCGCAACCGTCGGGTCAACGTGCACCTCGAGCGCGTTGCGCCCGATGAGCGCCCGGTACCGGTTGCGTCTGCCAGCGCAGCACACACCTCTTAAAGCCTGTAAAAAGCATCTGTCAGACGTCGCCTTGTCGTCACAAGCTGTCGCGCCCCTGTAAATTTGCTGGTTTGAACGGTAGAATCAGCGGTTTTCCGTACAACCCGGTGGAGTGATGGCATGGCGGACGTAAACAAGGTAGTTCTCGCGTATTCCGGTGGCCTGGATACTTCGGTAATCCTCAAGTGGCTGCAAGATACGTACAACTGCGAAGTGGTGACCTTTACCGCTGACCTGGGTCAGGGTGAAGAAGTCGAGCCGGCACGCGCCAAGGCGCAGGCCATGGGCGTGAAAGAAATCTACATCGATGACCTGCGCGAAGAGTTCGTGCGCGATTTCGTCTTCCCGATGTTCCGTGCCAACACCGTCTATGAAGGCGAGTACCTGCTGGGTACCTCCATCGCCCGTCCGTTGATCGCCAAGCGTCTGATCGAGATCGCCAACGAAACCGGCGCTGACGCCATTTCCCACGGCGCAACCGGCAAGGGTAACGACCAGGTGCGTTTCGAGCTGGGTGCCTACGCGCTCAAGCCTGGCGTCAAGGTCATCGCTCCGTGGCGCGAATGGGATCTGCTGTCGCGTGAAAAACTGATGGACTACGCCGAGAAGCACAACATTCCGATCGAGCGCCACGGCAAGAAGAAATCCCCGTACTCCATGGACGCCAACCTGCTGCACATCTCTTATGAAGGCGGCGTGCTGGAAGACACCTGGACCGAGCACGAAGAAGACATGTGGCGCTGGACCAAATCCCCTGAGGACGCGCCAAACGTTGCAACCTACCTTGAGCTGACCTACCGCAATGGCGACATCGTTGCGCTGGATGGCGTCGAAATGACCCCGGCCACCGTGCTGGCGACCCTGAACCGCATCGGCGGCGAAAACGGTATCGGCCGTCTGGATATCGTTGAAAACCGTTATGTGGGCATGAAGTCCCGTGGCTGCTACGAGACGCCGGGTGGCACCATCATGCTGCGCGCTCACCGCGCCATCGAATCGATCACTCTGGACCGCGAAGTCGCCCACCTCAAGGACGAACTCATGGCCAAATATGCCAGCCTGATCTACACAGGTTACTGGTGGAGCCCTGAGCGTCTGATGCTGCAGCAGATGATCGACGCGTCCCAGGCTCACGTGAACGGCGTTGTGCGCCTGAAGTTGTACAAGGGCAATGTGATCGTCACCGGTCGCAAGTCGGATGATTCGCTGTTCGACGCCAACATTGCCACGTTCGAAGATGACGCAGGTGCCTACGATCAGGCCGATGCAGCGGGCTTCATCAAGCTCAACGCATTGCGCATGCGGATTGCAGCCAACAAGGGCCGCAAGCTGTTCTGATACCGCAAGTTGTTCGACAAGTGCAGCCCATTCAGGGCTGCACTTCAAATACGCTCGGCAGGGTCATTCCTTCCAGGCGTCATGTAAAAAGACGTTGAACCAGTGAAGTCAGTGGTTGATAGATGGGGTACATGTGCTATGCAAGATAGCAGCGTGTAGCCGACGGCAGAAATATCATGTGTCACAGGTATTCAGTCGTTGAGTATCTTCTTACCGCTAGCGTCGAAAAAGTGCTTATTTGTTTTAGTATTTTCCTACAACAGCTGTAGAAGTTCAGGGCAGGGAATAACAGAGTTTCCCGTCGGCTCCCTGAAACGTATCGCGCTGTTTGTTTTTTGCGTCGTTATTCAGCGCTTGTCGCTCTCCTGTCGTTGCCTGAACTCAAACCGGTACGCCTTGCCAATGCCGAGTACCTGGCGAAGGCTCAGATCGAGTATCCGGGCAATCTCGGACGCGGTGTAACCCAATGCCGAGTAATGCATGGCGTGACCTGCAACCACGTCATCGATGTCCGTAGCGTCATCAAGGGCCTCCCTGCTGGGGGTACGCAGGGGCTGGCTGAGGTTGATGGTCACGCCATTTTCTGTGGCCAGCCGGCGAACATCCCTTTTATTCATGCGCAATGAATACTGTAGCGCGGTGAAACCGGCGCCCTTGGCCGCCAGGTACTTCAGTTGCTGTACTTTGCCCGCGAGTTCAAGTCTGTGTTCCTCGGCAGGTTGTGTACGCGCTGATGAAGGGGTGGCTAATCCTGCGGTCTCTCCTTCGGGTATGACTGCAATAACACCACCGCTGGCAACAAAGGCTTCCACTGCGGTGGTGAGATCGGACGCGGTGGGCGTTGATGACCGCGTACGAGCGTATTTAGTGTTCATGGTACATCCCTTTTTGAACATGGTTATACACAGCGCCCAACTCAGAAGAGTTGCCAGGCGCCCTGAGAGTTTCCAGAAAACAGCGATGCCGGATCGGCTATATACCCAGTGCCCGAATTCATCCGCCGCGCACTACATGAAGCCTGCTTGAACGCATCGCTGATGAAGTGCGCAGGTACAGTACACAGCGGCAGGAATTCATATAGCTGCGCGTGTTCAAGGGCGGTAAGTAATAAAGTTGCTGTTAAAAAAGTAACGACTGGTAATAAATTTTGCAAGGGGAAAATGGCGGGTTACAGGAATTGATTGAGCGGTTTTTATAGTGTCTTACGAGTTGTAAAGTTGCGTCCATTAATCGTGTAGTCCGTTTCCTATTCGAAAGAACGTGTCTGGCTTTGAAATGAAAAATGGTATTTGCTACTTGTCGAAAGAGCTACTTATGGTCTTGAATGATGTAGGTTTATGCTAGGGTGTCTGTAAGATTTTGCGACACTAAGGCGGTGGAGCTTGCTGGATAACGCCATGTCAATGAGCGGTTCGTAGAGGTGTGGCACTTTGAGTCTTTGCGTTTGTTTGTAGGATTTTTCTTGATGTCTTGTGAGGTTTTTCCTTAAATAAATATTTGTACGAAATTCTGTAAATAATGTGTAATTTTTAAACCTTGTTTACGTATGTAGCGTGTGGAATGTATCCAATGGTCTCCGATCATCGGTGTGCAGGGTAGGGCATCCGCATGCAGAGACTTTTTCAGTCGCCCTGCCACAGGGGCGTTATGTGCAGGTATCGCTTTCCATGCGGCAGACCGATAGCCGTGGGCTGTGACAGCAGGCGTGCGCTACCCGGATGCGCAAGGAGCGACCTGTTTTTAAATGATTCAGCTAAAGGGAATTGGTTTTAAGTTGCTGGCGATAAGCCATGTATTGGGTCGGTTTGTGACACTGATGCAGGAATGCGCTGGCAATACTGTTAACAGGTGCAGCAGGGTCTCGTTTTGAATGCAAGTGTTCGGCGGTCGCCTGTTGTACGCATTTATCCACTGATGCTGCGATGCTTGTGCTGCGGCGATCAGCAACAATATTCACCAGGTTCCGAAAAGGAAGGCTCTGTGAGAATTAATAAAAAATGTACGTTTCTGCCAAGTATTGTAGGAAGTTTCTGCTGTAATTGTAGGAATGGTCTTTGGCTGTCAGTCCACAAGGGTGAGCGCCATGCAAAGCAGTAAACGACTAAGTTATTGTGCTGGCTCTGAAAATTCGAATAGCGAAAAATGGACTGCCCATGAATAAAGTGCTGATCGTGGATGATCACCCCGTCATTCGCCTTGCTGTACGCATGCTGATGGAGCGTCATGGCTATGAGGTCATCGCGGAGACTGACAACGGTGTGGATGCGCTGCAACTGGCGCGTGAGCACCTCCCGGATATCGTCATTCTTGATATCGGTATCCCCAAGCTCGACGGGCTGGAGGTAATCGCCCGTCTGTCAGCCATGACGTTGCCATTCAAGGTTCTGATCCTCACCTCCCAGGCGCCGGGCCACTTCTCCATGCGCTGCATGCAGGCCGGGGCCGCCGGCTACGTCTGCAAGCAGCAGGATCTGACCGAGCTTCTCAGTGCCATCAAGGCGGTGCTGTCAGGGTACAGCTACTTTCCCAACCAGGCGTTGCACACTGTTCGCTCCAGTATGGGCAACGCGAGTGAGTCGGATATGGTTGACCGACTTTCCGGCAGGGAGATGATGGTTCTGCAGCAGTTGGCCCGAGGCAAGACCAACAAGGAAATTGCAGACGGCATGTTTCTGAGCAACAAGACCGTCAGCACGTATAAAACGCGTTTATTGCTCAAGCTCAACGCGCATTCGCTGGTCGATCTGATCGAGCTCGCGCAGCGTAACGGGCTTGTCTGAGTAAGGGATTGTCTGGAAAGAGTCGTGGCTGATGCCCGGTCGTGCAGATCAGCTATCGAGCCTTCATTTTCCGTATTGATCACGTATTGAAGCCTCTTCTGCGAGAGGCTTCAAATGCCTTGATCGAGCAAGTCAGTGCCAGGTTTCAGGGCTGCCTAGAAATCGAAGTCGTAATCAGCCAACTGCTTCTGCAAACGCCGCTCTTCAAGCAGGTTGTCGATGGTGCGTCGTTTGCTCAGGTTGGTCTTCGCCGGCTCGACAGTCACTGGTTCTGTGTCGTCCGTGTCGACGGAGACGAGGTCGTCGTCCACGTCCAGTTGTTCGTTGTCAGTGCTCATGAAGTCGACTCCAGGGCTTGGGCTCTCTGGCGCTTCTTATATCGACAATCCACAAGTCGGTAAAAAAGATTTTTTCAATCGACAAGACAGCAATGAGCTGTCTGGCTCAATCGTCGGACGTTTTTGCCTTGTAATCGCACAGATCTTCTATACGGCAACTGCCGCACCGCGGTTTACGGGCCTGGCAAACGTAGCGCCCGTGCAGAATCAGCCAGTGATGAGCGTCGAGCAGGTAGTTTTTCGGCACAAATTTCATCAGTTGCCTTTCCACCTCCACCACATTTTTCCCTGGCGCGATGCCTGTGCGGTTGCTGACGCGAAAGATATGCGTGTCTACCGCCATCGCGATCTGGCGGAAAGCGGTGTTGAGCACCACGTTAGCGGTTTTGCGTCCGACGCCCGGCAGCGCCTCAAGTGCTTCCCGGGTTTGCGGTACTTCACCGTTGTGCAGCTCCACCAGCATGCGGCAGGTTTCGATCACGTTTTTGGCTTTGCTGTTGTAAAGGCCGATTGTCTTGATGTACTCGGAAAGCCCCTCTACCCCCAGTTCGTGGATGGCCTGTGGCGTGTTGGCTACCGGGTAAAGCCTGGCAGTTGCCTTGTTGACGCTTACGTCGGTGGCCTGGGCGGAAAGGATGACGGCTATCAACAGTTCAAAAGGCGTGGTGTAGGCCAATTCGGTTTTTGGGTCCGGATTGTCCTCATGCAGCCTGCGAAAGATTTCCTGGCGTTTTGCGGCGTTCATGGGCGGCGCTTTTCCTCGGAGTTAGCCTGTTCGGGAGGCGGCAGAAGTGCTGCGAGTGTCTGCTCGGCAGCTTCGTATTCGCGCTGCAATTCCACAAGCCTGGCGGCCTGCTCCGCAATGGGAGGATGACCAAACGCCTTGAGCGACTTGTTGAGTTGCGCGCGGCTCATGGCCAGCGCAATTCGGGCTTTTTTCAAGGCTTCATCCGGTCCGGCAGGCTTGTCGTTCCGGGCGAGTGCCACAGCGGATCGAGGCAGCACGTCACGAGCGGATTCAACGCGCTGCGACCGCGCAAGGCGCTCTGCCAGGCGCTTTTGCTGTTCACGGTGCAAGCGTGCATTTCGTGCTTCGAAACGCATCCGGGCATGGCTACGCTTGCGCTGCCGCGCCTCCTGCAGCTCGGGGGTAGGAGCCAGACCGCCGACGATGGGCGTGACAGTTGCCAGTGGCAGCGGGTGCATTTCAATGCAATCCACCGGGCACGGCGCAACGCACAGATCACAGCCTGTGCATTCATCGATGATCACGGTGTGCATCAGCTTGGCTGCGCCGAGAATGGCATCCACGGGGCAGGCCTGAATGCATTTGGTACAACCGATGCACTCTGCTTCGCGAATGAAGGCAACCTGTGCAGGTGCAGTGCCGCGTTGCATATCCAGTGTCAGGGCCGGAACAGACAGCAGTTCGGCCAGCTGGGCTATCGTTTCGTCGCCGCCCGGGGGGCACTTGTTGATGGCTTCGCCGCCAGCGATACCTTCGGCGTAAGGCTTGCAGCCGGGATGGCCGCACTTGCCGCACTGAGTCTGCGGCAGAAGGGCGTCGATACTGCGGATGAGGTCCACGTCGGGAAGCAGGCGAATCAATTCAGTCATGGTCTTGCCAGGTGACCAACAGGTGTTCTGTCTATCGAGAGAGCAGCATTATCGGACAGATCAGGGGGCTTGCGAATGCGCAAAGGCCCGGGATCCGCCTGATGGCAGGATACCGGGCCTCGCGTCGTTTACTTGATGCGCTGGCCTGGCTTGGCGCCGCTGTCGGGGCTGAGCAGATAGATCTCCTCTCCGCCGGGGCCTGCTGCCATCACCATGCCTTGCGAAGTGCCGAAGCGCATTTTTCGCGGCTTGAGGTTGGCGATCATCATGGTCAGACGGCCTTCGAGTTCGGACGGGTTCGGGTAGGCGCTCTTGATGCCTGAAAAGACAATACGCTGCTCGTCGCCGATGTCCAGGGTCAGACGCAGCAGCTTGTCGGCACCCTCTACCTGTTCGGCCTTGAGAATCAGCGCGACGCGCAGGTCGATGGCGGCAAAGGCGTCAAAGTCGATTTCCGCTGACAGCGGGTCTTTGGCGAGTTCGCCATTACCGGCAGGCGCGGTGTCCGCCGACGAGTCGGTAGCGGTCAGGTCTTCTTTGGAGGCAGTGGCCATGGCCTCGACCTTAACCGGGTCGATACGGGTCATCAGTGCCGAGAACGGGTTGAGCTGATGATTGGCCAGCAAGGTCTTGTGGTCTTCCCAGGTCAGTGGTTCGACGTTGAGGAATTTTTCTGCATCGGCGGCCAGATTCGGCAGGACCGGCTTGAGGAAAATCACCAGCTGGCGGAACAGGTTGATGCCCAGCGCGCATACGGCCTGGACTTCATCCTGCTTGCTTTCCTGTTTGGCCAGCGCCCATGGCGCCTTTTCCGCGATGTAGGCATTGGCACGGTCCGCCAGGGCCATGGTCTCGCGCATGGCGCGGGCGAAGTCGCGGGCTTCGTAGGCGTCGGCAATGCTGGGTGCAGCCGCCAGAAACGCGTCGGTCAGCTCGGGCGCGGCATTGGCTTCGACCATCACACCGGCGTTGCCCTTGTGAATGAACCCGGCGCAACGGCTGGCAATGTTAACAACCTTGCCGATCAGGTCGGAGTTGACCTTTTGCACGAAGTCTTCGAGGTTCAGGTCGAGGTCGTCGACGCCACGGCCCAGCTTCGACGCGTAGTAATAGCGCAGGTACTCGGGCGGCAGGTGGTCGAGGTAGGTGCGCGCCTTGATAAAGGTGCCGCGCGATTTCGACATTTTCTGGCCATTGACGGTCAGGTAGCCGTGGACGTTGATGCCGGTCGGTGTGCGCAAGGCCGCGCCTTCCAGCATGGCAGGCCAGAACAGCGCGTGGAAGTTGACGATGTCCTTGCCGATGAAGTGATAGAGCTCGGTGGTCGCGCCCTTTCCCCAGTACGCATCGAAGTCCAGGTCTGGACGACGCGCACACAGGTTCTTGAAGCTGGCCATGTAGCCGATCGGCGCATCAAGCCACACGTAGAAGTACTTGCCGGGCTCGTCGGGAATTTCAAAGCCGAAATAGGGCGCATCGCGGGAGATATCCCACTGCTGCAGGCCACTGTCCAGCCATTCGGCGATCTTGTTGGCAACCGCATCCTGCAGGGTGCCGCTGCGTGTCCAGCGCTTGAGCATGGCGTCGAATGCAGGAAGGTCGAAGAAGAAGTGCTTCGAGTCCTTGAGCACCGGCGTGGCACCGGAAATCGCCGACTTGGGGTCTTTCAGGTCCGTCGGGGCATAGGTAGCGCCACACTTTTCACAGTTGTCGCCGTACTGGTCCTCGGCCGCGCATTTCGGGCAGGTGCCCTTGATGAAGCGGTCGGCCAGGAACATTTTCTTTTCCGGGTCGAAGTACTGGGTAACCGAGCGCGTCGCGATATGACCTGCATCGCGCAGGCGCTTGTAGATCATGCTCGACAGCTCGCGGTTCTCGTCCGAGTGCGTTGAGTGGAAATTATCGAAATCCACCAGGAAGTCGGCAAAGTCGGCGCTGTGTTCGGCCTTGACGTTGGCGATCAGTTGCTCTGGCGTAATGCCTTCCTTTTCGGCACGCAGCATGATTGCCGAGCCATGGGCGTCGTCCGCGCAGACATAGATGCATTGATTGCCGCGGTGCTTCTGAAAACGCACCCACATGTCGGTCTGGATGTACTCGAGCATGTGGCCAAGGTGGATGGAACCATTGGCATAGGGCAGGGCGCTGGTAACGAGAATCTTGCGTGGCTCGGACATGGGGCTCGGCTACTTGAAGTGAAACGGAGACCGGCCACTATAAAGGTCTGAACGATTTTTTTCACCCGTGCGGTTGTGGGAATGCTCCTGAAAGGTTGGGCGTGGTTCAGTGAAATCATGTGGGCTGCTGGCAGAACAGGTACGATAGTCGGCTGTTCCAGTCAGTCTTTTTACGGAGTAAGCCCATGAGCGCAGTCAATCGCGCAGCGGTGGAGACGATTCTTCGCCAGTACACCGACCCCTATCTGAATCAGGATCCGGTCACTGCCGGTTGCGTCCGGTCCATCGATATTCAGGGGGCACAGGTCAGCGTGCAACTCGAACTGGGCTATGCCGCCGACCTGTTCAGGAACGGCTGGGCGCAAGTGTTGAAAACGGCCATCGAGAATCTGGACGGCGTCAGTTCGGCCACCGTTGCCATCAGCAGCGTGATCAGCGCGCACAAGGCCCAGAGCCAGATTCCGGGGCTTGCCAATGTGAAAAACATTGTCGCCGTCGCGTCCGGCAAGGGCGGTGTCGGCAAGTCCACGACCGCCGCCAACCTGGCCTTGGCACTGTCTCGCGAGGGCGCTCGCGTCGGTATCCTCGATGCCGATATCTATGGGCCGAGCCAAGGGGTGATGTTCGGTATTCCCGAAGGCACGCGGCCGAAAATCAAGGACCAGAAGTGGTTCGTGCCGGTCGAGGCGCATGGTATCGAGGTGATGTCGATGGCCTTTTTGACCGACGACAACACGCCGATGGTCTGGCGCGGACCGATGGTGTCGGGGGCGTTGCTGCAACTGGTCACGCAGACTGCCTGGAATGATCTGGATTATCTGGTTATCGACATGCCGCCCGGCACCGGCGATATCCAGTTGACGCTCGCGCAGAAAGTCCCGGTGGCGGGTGCCGTGATTGTCACCACGCCACAGGATCTGGCTTTGCTGGATGCGAAAAAGGGTGTCGAGATGTTCCGCAAGGTCAACATTCCGGTGCTGGGCGTGGTGGAAAACATGGCGGTGCACATCTGCTCCAACTGCGGCCATGCCGAGCATCTGTTCGGTGAGGGTGGCGGCGAGAAGCTGGCGACGCAGTACGATGTCGAGCTGCTGGCGTCACTGCCGCTGTCGATGCTGATTCGCGAGCAGGCAGATGGCGGCAAGCCTACGGCGATTGCCGAGCCGGAGAGTCAGATTGCGATGGTGTATCAGGAACTGGCACGTCACGTTGGTGCGCGGATCGTGTTGCAGGAAGCTGCAAGTCCAGCCATGCCGACGATTTCGGTAAGCGACGACTGATTGCATAGCGATGATCGGGCGGGGGAGGTGCTTTGCTTCTCTCGTTCTGGTCAGGTGTTCAGCCAGTGAGAGGTCAAAAGGCGGGCAATAAAAAACCCCGCTTTTGAGGGCGGGGTTTTTAAGCGAATCAGTACAAGTTAGATAACTTGAACTTCTTCAGCTTGCATGCCTTTCTGACCGCGGGTAGCGATGAAAGAAACCTGTTGGCCTTCTTTCAGGCTTTTGAAGCCGTCGGATTGGATAGCTTTGAAGTGCACGAACAGGTCGTCACCGGATTGTGGAGTGATGAAGCCGAAGCCTTTTTCATCGTTGAACCACTTAACGGTACCAGTTTGGCGATTGGACATAGTATATCTCCTTGGACAAAGTTAACTGCGGCGTAGGAAGAGCCCTGGCCGAGACTGAGTGCAAAGAGCTGGAAAATTCATGGAGATGGTTGGATCGAAATTCAACATCGTGTAGAGATTCTCAGTGACACAAGCAACACAGTGACGCCACCTTAACCCTTTTTTCCGAACGTGCCAATGGTCTGTTGATGATTATTTCCATTCACAGCGAAACAGCCCGGCCGCTCACGCAAACTCGCGATCTGTTGCCTTTGAACCCTCGGCCTCAGCCCGGTAAGATGCCGGATATCTTTTTCACCTCGCTATTCAGGACACCGCCATGAGCATCAAATCGGACAAGTGGATTCGCCGCATGGCGCAGGAACACGGGATGATCGAGCCCTTCGTAGAGCGCCAGGTACGTGGCGAAGGCGCTGATCGGGTGATCTCTTTCGGGGTGTCCAGTTATGGCTACGACGTGCGTTGTGCCGACGAATTCAAGGTCTTCACCAACATCAATTCGGCCACGGTTGACCCGAAAAACTTTGATGAAAAAAGCTTCGTCGATATCAAGAGCGACGTGTGCATCATCCCGCCCAACTCGTTTGCACTGGCGCGCACCGTCGAATATTTCCGCATTCCGCGTAACGTTCTGACTATCTGCCTGGGCAAGAGCACTTACGCGCGCTGCGGCATCATCGTCAATGTCACGCCGCTCGAGCCTGAGTGGGAAGGCCATGTGACGCTGGAGTTTTCCAACACCACGACACTGCCGGCCAAGATCTACGCCAACGAAGGTGTGGCGCAGATGCTGTTCCTGGAGTCCGATGAGGAGTGTGAAGTGTCCTACAAGGATCGGGGTGGCAAGTACCAGGGCCAGCGTGGCGTCACCCTGCCACGCACCTGATTTGCGCTTCAGGTGACTAGTGGAATTGAATTAATACTCTATTTCGCACTCTATCTGCTCACATGCTTTCGCATCATTCATTACGTGCGAAGGCCTTTGATCTGGAGTGCCCTATGAAGACTACTTTCAAAATCTCTGAACAGGTTCAATCTCCGCTTAACGAGATCGGGCTGCTCGCCTGGTCATTGATGGCTCATTCCGATCTCAGCCCGGAGCTGAACATGGTCGGTGGCGGGATCCCGGGTAATCCAGATCCCGATTCTCCGTTTCAGCCTACCGAGCCAGGCGGGCCTACTGTTCCTGACGAGCCGCCACCTGCACCTGTGGCCTGATTATCACAAGGCTGCCTGCTGCTCTCGCGAGCAGCGGGCAGTTTTGTATAGGGCGACCGGCGACGCTATACCACTCGCCACACCGCATCACCTCCGGTCACGTAGATCGTACTGTCTGGTGCGGGGCGAATCTGAAAACCGCCCGTGAATTCGCCGAACGCTGGCAGCAGACTGACCTGCCGGCCCAGGTAAAAGCACGCCAGCCGCAAGCTTTGCCGGCCGCGCCCGTGTAGTCGATACACAGGATGAACGTGCCCGGCCAGTACGTGCAGTTCAGGGTGCGGATCGGGCTCGTGCTGCAGGGCAAACGGCCCGAGTGCCAAGGGCTCGGGGACCACATCGATGCCCAGATAGGCGGGCGGATCGCCAGCCCGTTTGTCGTGGTTGCCGCGGATCAGCGTGATGCGCAGCGTCGAGTGCTCTGCCCGCCACTGCTCCAGCGCCGCCAGCGTGCCGACCGCGTGAGATTCCGGTGCGTGCAGGAAATCGCCCAGAAAGATCAGATGATCGCAGGGATAGGCATTCAAAAGGCTGTCCAGGCGGCGCAGATTCGCCTGGGTAGTGCCGTGCGGCACCGGCTGGCCGAGTTTGCGATAGGCGGCCGCCTTGCCAAAGTGCGCATCGGCGATCAGCAAGGATCGTTCGGCGGGGTAGTAGATGGCCTTGTCGGCCAGCAGCCACAGCTCTTCTCCTGCCAGTGTGACAGCCAGATACGGGTTCATTGTTCAGGCTCCGGGCCAGCGGCTTTCTCCAGGTCGCGGACCATGCGCGCGATACGGTCGGCAAGTTTCTCCGAACTGAGGCTTTCGCGAAAGCGCTCGACCAGCAACGGAAAGGCCAGCGGGGTCGCGCGTTTTATCGCGTGCAGGTCCAGCGTGCGGCTGTTGATCTGGCGCAACGTCAGTTCCAGACGCTGCAGGTCCAGTTCCTGACGCAGGACTTCCTGTTCGGCCTGGGTCAGCAGCATGTTGTCAGCGTCATACTGCTTGAACACCTCGAAGAACAGCCCGCTGGATGCCTGAAGCTGACGGTTGCTCTTGGCCGCGCCAGGGTAGCCGGAAAACACCAGCCCGGAGATGCGCGCGATTTCCCTAAAGCGCCGCAGGGCCAGTTCGCCAGCGTTCAGGCTGGCAATAATATCGGGTAAAAGATCCGTTTCGCTGAACAGGTTAGCCTGCAAGGTCTGCGCCCAGTCGATCTCGCTGGCGCTGAGCAGCTCCAGCCCATAGTCGTTGACGGCGATGGAAAAGGTCAGTGGCCGATGCCGGCTCAGGCGCCAGGCCAGCAGGCTGCCCAGCCCCAGGTGCACATGACGACCGGCGAACGGGTAGAGGAACAGATGCCAGCCTTCGCGGGATTTGAGTGTCTCAGCCAATAATGTGTTGCGTCGTGGCAGCCCTGACCAGTGCTGCTGGACTTCCAGCAGGGGTTTGATGGCGCGCATTTCCGGGCTGTTGAATTCGCCTCGTGCGGCGGCATCGAACTTCTCCACCACGGCATCTGCCAGTTCGCTGGACAGTGGCATTCGACCGCCATTCCAGCGTGGTACGGCGGCTTTCTTGCCGGTCGCGCGCTTGACGTAGGCTGTCATGTTTTCCACTCGAACCAGCTCCAGCAAGCGTCCGCCGAACAGAAAGCCGTCACCGGGTTTGAGTCTGGCGATGAAGCCTTCTTCGACGCTGCCCAGCGAGCCACCGCCGCCGCCTTTTTTCCAGTATTTCAGGTTGACGGTGGCCTCGCTGACGATGGTCCCCACGCTCATGCGGTGGCGTCTGGCAAGACGCGCATCGGGGACCCTCCAGACGCCGTCCTCGTCAGGTTCGGCGCGGCGGTAATCGGGATAGGCGGTCAGCGAGTGGCCACCGTTGCGAACAAACGCCAGCGCCCATTGCCATTGCTCGTCGCTGAGGTCGCGGTAAGCCCAGGCGCTGCGTACTTCGTCCAGCAGTTCATCGGGCAGGAAGCCACCGCCCAAGGCGATGCTGACCAGGTGCTGGACCAGCACGTCCAGCGGTTGGTGTGGGGATTCGCGGGGCTCGATCATCCGGGCTTCGACGGCGTCATGGGCAGCAGCGGCTTCGACCAGCTCCAGGCTGTGGGTCGGCACCAGTGTCACGCGCGAAGGACGACCCGGCGCGTGGCCCGAGCGCCCGGCGCGCTGCATCAGGCGCGCGACACCTTTGGGCGAGCCGATTTGCAACACGCGCTCGACCGGTAGAAAGTCCACGCCCAGGTCCAGACTGGAGGTGCACACTACGGCCTTGAGTGCGCCTTCTTTCAGCGCGCGCTCGACCCAGTCCCGGACCTCTCGCGCCAGCGACCCATGGTGCAGGGCAATCAGCCCGGCCCAGTCGGGGCGGGCTTCCAGTAGCGCCTGATACCAGATTTCCGACTGCGCCCGGGTGTTGGTGAACACCAGACAGCTCGCGCTGCTTTCCACCTCGGCCACGACCTGCGGCAACATGCGCAGGCCCATGTGCCCGGCCCACGGGAAGCGTTCGATGGACGGCGGCAATAGCGTATCGACCTGCAAGTCCTTGACGATTTTGCCTTGCACGGTCACGCCGCCGTCGCCGATCAGTACCTGCTGCGCGTGTTGCTGATTGCCCAGCGTCGCGGAAATGCCCCACACGATCAGTTGCGGATTCCAGCGCCTCAGGCGCGCCAAGGCCAGTTGCAACTGCACGCCGCGCTTGTTGCCGATCAGCTCGTGCCATTCGTCCACTACCACCATCTTCAGTGTCGACAAGGCGACCTGAGCGTCGGCACGGGTCAGCAGCAGCGTCAGGCTCTCAGGGGTGGTGATCAAGGCAGAGGGCAGCCGCCGACTCTGCCGGGCGCGTTCGCTGCCGCTGGTATCGCCGGTGCGCAAGCCGACCGACCACGGAATGTCCAGTTCTGCCAGTGGCGCCTCAAGGGCCCGGGCGGTATCGGCGGCCAGGGCGCGCATGGGCGTGATCCATAGCACACTCAGCGGCTCGGCAGGCGGTTTGCGTTTGCGGGGTTTGTTGTCAGCGGTTAGCGTATTGGCTTTGGCGAATCCGTTGAGCGCGGCGAACCATACGGCGTAGGTCTTGCCCGAGCCGGTGCTGGCATGCAGCAAGCCGGACTCGCCATTCTTCACCGCCGCCCAGACCTCTTTCTGAAACGCAAAGGGCTTCCAGCCCCGGGCGAGAAACCATCGTCGAGCGAAATCGGTGGGTCTGCTCATCCGTTTGAGTGTGCTCTGAGTGGCGTTAAGTCAGAGACAGCAGAGAAAGGGTAATAGTTTTAAATGGTTATGTGACTGATCGTTCCTGGATTGCCTATCGTGCCGATACCAGGGATACCACCATGACTATCGTGCCGATGCTCCGCGTCGGCATGCCGTTCTGGACGCTCTGCGTCCTCTTGATGACGCGGAGCGTCATGAAAGGCATTCCCACTTGAGCGTGGGAACGAGATTTGAGGGTGGTGCAGACGTGTGTACGCAGCAGTCCGTGCTACTTCAGATTGCCGCTCAAGAACTGCTGCAAACGCTCGCTTTTCGGGTTGTTGAGGACTTCGTCCGGGTGGCCGGATTCTTCGATCTGGCCCTGGTGCAGGAACACCACCTGGCTCGCCACCTTGCGCGCGAACCCCATTTCGTGGGTGACCAGAATCATCGTCCGGCCTTCTTCAGCCAGGCCTTGAATGACCTTCAGCACTTCACCGACCAGCTCCGGGTCAAGCGCGGATGTCGGTTCGTCGAAGAGCATGATTTCCGGCTCCATCGCCAGCGCACGGGCGATGGCCACGCGCTGCTGCTGACCGCCGGAAAGAAACGCGGGGTACTGATCGGCAACACGCTCCGGCAGACCGACCTTTTCCAGGTATTTGCGCGCGCGCGCCTCGGCTTCGGCCTTGGGCACGCCCAATACCCGGCGCGGCGCCATGGTGATGTTTTCCAGCACGGTCATGTGCGCCCACAGGTTGAAGTGCTGAAACACCATCGCCAGCCGCGTGCGGATACGCTGCAGCTCATCCGGGTCGGCAACGCGCATGCCGTCCTTGTCGCTGACCATGCGCACTTGCTTGCCATCCAGGCTCATCGCCCCGTCACTGGGCTGTTCGAGAAAGTTGATGCAGCGCAAAAAGGTGCTCTTGCCGGAGCCACTGGCGCCGATCAGACAGATGACGTCACCGCTGCTGGCCTTGAGCGATACGCCTTTGAGCACGTGGTTGTCGCCATAGCTTTTGTGCAGGCCATCGATGGTCAGTTTGTACATGACAGGTCCTCAAGGAGAAAGTAGATAGCCGCTGCGATAGGCGTGGGTGCCGGCGATATGCGCAATGACCATGCCGGCAGTCGCCATGCGGCGCAGGGAACGCGCATACAGCAGGCCTGCGTTGAGGGCATGGATGCAGGTCACGGTGTCGCTGATCGGGTCGATGACCTCGGCAATCAGCTGGCCGGCCTCGACGTGTTCGCCGGGCATCGCGCAGAACACCAGCAGGCCGCCGACCGGCGTAGCCACCGGTTCGACCGCTGCCAGTGGCGTAGCGGGGTAGAGCAGTTCGGGGAGTGGCTGCAGATCGCCGTCAATGATGCCGGCATCGATCAGGTAATGAATGATCGCCTGACAGTCGCGACTGGCCAGCGCATGGTTGACATCGCCTTGCCCGCGCAGCTCCAGGGTCACCGAAAAGCTGCCCATGGGAATCGGAAAGCGCTCGCCAAAGCGTTGCTGCAATTGCCACCAGACCAGCGTGAAGCACTCATCGAACGACTGCCCGCCTGAGTCGGTCGCCAGCAGGCTGGCGTGCGCGCCCAGGTAGCGGGATAACGGTTCGACTTTCGGCCACGCCTCGGGCGTGGTGTACAGGTGCTCGACCGACTCGAAATCACAGTGCAGGTCCAGCACCATGTCGGCATCGCAGGCCAGGCGCTGCAGGGTCAGGCGCAACGAATGCAGTTGTGTGGTCGCCTGTACGGCATTCAGCGTCGCCAGCAGGCTGTCCCTGACCAGCGCGCGGTTGTGCTCTGCGTCGGCAGTCAGTCGGGCTTCGATGTCATCACCGACCTGAGTGCCGAGGTCGCTGAACCAGCGATTGAAGTTCTGGCCGCTTTCCAGCTCGTAGCGGCCCAGCGGGGTGTCCATCAGCACCTGTTCCAGACCGATCGGGTTGGCGACGGGCACCACAACGATTTCGCCCAGCAGTCGCCCGGCGTTTTCCAGTTCGGCCAGACGCTGCTTCAGGTACCAGGCCACCAGCATGCCCGGTAGCTCGTCGGCATGCAGCGACGCCTGAATATAAACTTTGCCGGTGCCGTTTTGCGGCCCGTAATGAAAGCTGTGGATTTGCCGGCCAGTGCCGGGCACTGGCGAAAGCAAGTCATGGGTGTGATGGCGCATGTTCAGTCCTGATTAATGGGCTGGGCCGAGAAAGGCCAGCCAGCGGCGTTCGGCAAGGCGGAACAGCCCGACCAGAATGAACGTCACGGTCAGGTACATGACGGCGGCGATACCGAAGGACTGGAACGTCATGAAAGTGGCAGAGTTGGCATCCCGCGCCACTTTCAGGATGTCCGGCACCGTGGCGGTAAAGGCCACAGTGGTCGAGTGCAGCATCAGGATCACTTCGTTGCTGTAATACGGCAGAGAGCGGCGCAGCACCGACGGCATGATCACGTAGGCGTAAAGCTTCCAGCCGGTCAGGCCGTAGGCCTTGGCCGCTTCGACTTCGCCGTGGGCCATGCTGCGGATCGCCCCGGCAAAGATCTCCGTGGTGTAGGCGCAGGTGTTCAGAGTGAAGGCCAGGATCGTGCAGTTCATCGCATCGCGAAAGAACGCATCGAGCATCGGCTGTTCACGCACCGCGGCAAGGCTGTAAATGCCGGTGTAGCAGATCAGCAGCTGTATATAGAGGGGCGTACCGCGAAACAGGTAGGTGTAGAACTGCACCGGCCAGCGCACCCAGCGGTTTCTCGACACCCGCGCAATGGACAGCGGGATCGACACGCAAAAGCCGATGACGATGGAGGCGCTGAGCAGCCACATGGTCATCGCCAGACCGGTGACGTTGACGCCATCTGTATAAAGGAAGGGTTTCCAGTATTCCTGCAGCAATTCGATCATCGCTTTGCCTCCCGGCTGCCTGCGGAGTAATACCGCTCAGCCCAACGCAGGGCGAAGTTCGAGGCACTGGTGATCAGCAGGTAAATCAATGCTGCCAGCACCAGAAAGTAGAACAACTGATAGGTGCTCTTGCCCGCATCCTGTGACGCCTTGACCAGATCGGCCAGACCGATGATCGATACCAGCGCAGTCGCCTTGAGCAGCACCTGCCAGTTGTTGCCGATCCCCGGCAGCGCGTAACGCATCATTTGCGGGAACACGACGTAACGAAAGCGCTGGCCGCGTTTCAGTCCATAGGCCGTCGCTGCCTCCACCTGACCGCGAGGCACGGACAGAATCGCGCCGCGAAAGGTCTCGGTGAAGTACGCACCATAGATGAAGCCCAGGGTGATGACGCCTGCGCCGAACGGGTTGATCTCGATGTATTCCCATTCCATCGCGTCGGTCAGCATGGTGAGCCAGGTTTGCAGGCTGTAGAAAATCAGCAGCATCAACACCAGGTCCGGAACACCACGGATCAGTGTCGTGTAAATTTGCGCCGGCACGCGCAGCAGCGCGGAACTCGACAGTTTGGCGCTGGCCCCGATCAGTCCGAGCAGAATGCTCAGAGCAAGCGACAGCACAGCCAGTTTGACGGTCATCCAGGTGCCTTCCAGCAACAGCGGGCCAAAGCCCTTCAGGCTGAATGCCGAGAGTCCCAGGTTTTGCATGAGTGCATCGAGCATGGATAGGCCTTGTTACCAACAAAAACGCCCACCGACCGGGCGACGAATGATCGCCGAAATCGATGGGCGTCGGGGTGTTATTTACCGCTGTAGAGGTTCAGGTCGCCAAAGTGTTTTTTCTGGATTGCAGCGTAGGTGCCGTCGTCGTGCATCGCCTTGATGCCTTTATCCAGCAGCGCTTTAAGTTCCTTGTTGCCCTGGGCAATGCCGACCGCAGTCTTGGCTGGCAGCAGTTCGCTGTCGATAGGCTTGCTGACTTCGTAGTCAGCACCGGCTGGCGATTTCAGGAAGCCCAGTTCGGCCTGCAGCATGTCCTGAATCGAGGCGTCGAGACGACCCGAAGTCAGGTCGGAGTAAACCTGATCCTGGTTGGCATAGGCCTTGGTGGAAATACCTGCCTTGTCCAGTACGGCCTTGGCGTAGGCTTCCTGGATGGTGCCTTGCTCATAACCCACGGTCTTGCCTTTCAGGCTGGCCGGGTCAGCGGTAAAGCCTGCACCCTTCTTGAACACCAGCGAGGTCGGGCCGGAGAACAGTTCGTTGGAGAAGTCGATGACTTTTTCGCGAGCAGGGGTCACGGTCATCGAGGAAATGACGCCGTCGAATTTACGTGCCTTGAGGCCGGGGATCATGCCGTCGAAGTCGCTTTCGACCCATTTGCATTTGACTTTCAGCTCTTCGCAGATCGCGTTGCCCAGATCGATATCGAAGCCGACCAGGCTGCCGTCGGCCGCTTTGGATTCGAACGGTGCGTAAGATGGATCGACGCCGAAGCGCAGTTCCTTGTATTCCTTGGCCATGGTGTTACCGGCGGCGATGCACAGAGCCAGTGCAGAAAGAGTCAGCCATGCTTTTTTCATTGTTCAGTCCTTAAAACCTTAAATGGGGCGTTGGGAATACGCGAAGCGTGCTACCGGCAAGTGCCAGACAGGCATTGGGTAGCAATTTCCGAACCAGAGGAACGAACGTGCGTTTGAAATGTAAGGCGTTGTCGCTATTTCGTATAAACGGCTGGCAATTGGCCGCCCATGCGCGCTTACAGGGTTGGTGTTCATCGCCCGTTCCTACGCAAGGAGCTTTGTCAGGTGAGACAGAGCGGAAGATTGGTAACGAATCAGGAAGTTTCCTACATGGAGGCGGGATGATTCGTTCTTCAGTGTTTCAAAAAGGTGCACGCTATTTGACGTGCGCCTTTTTGGTGCCTTAGTTCAGCAGGTCCTGCAGCGTTGCCAGACTGTCGGCTTCGGCGACCGGCTTGTCCTGCCGCCAGCGCAGCATGCGCGGGAAACGCACCGCGATGCCGCTCTTGTGGCGCTTCGACAGGGCTATCCCTTCAAAGCCCAGCTCGAACACCAGCGTCGGCGTTACGCTGCTGACCGGCCCGAATTTCTCCACTGTCGTCTTGCGAACGATGGCGTCGACCTTGCGCATTTCTTCATCGGTCAGCCCCGAGTAGGCCTTGGCGAACGGCACCAGCGTGCGTTCACTGGCTTCGGGCGGGCCGTCCCAGACTGCAAAGGTGTAGTCGCTGTACAGGCTGGCACGTCGTCCGTGACCGCGTTGCGCGTAAATCAGCACGGCATCGACACTGAACGGGTCGATTTTCCATTTCCACCACACCCCCATGTCCTTGGTGCGGCCGACGCCATACAGCGAGTCGCGAGCCTTGAGCATCATGCCCTCGACGCCCAGGCTGCGCGAGGCTTCGCGCTGGGTGGCCAGGTCCAGCCAATCCTTGCCGGTGAGCACCGGGGAGGGCATCAGCACCTCGCTCTGGCAGGTTTCGATCAGGGCTTCCAGTTGCGAGCGGCGCTCATGTTGCGGGCGACTGCGCCAGTCATCGCCTTGCCACTCCAGCAGGTCATAGGCGAGCACCACGACCGGAACGTCGGCAAGAATCTTTTTGCCCAGCGTCTTTCGGCCTATGCGCTGTTGCAGCAGGGCGAACGGTTGAACCGAGGGCGCAGCCGCAGGCGCATCGCTGTTCAAGGCAAACTCAGCATCGGCATCGGGGTTCGCATCGGGGGCTTTCCAGACCACGATTTCGCCGTCGATCACCGTGCCGTCCGGCAGGCACTGCACCAGGCTGTGCAGCTCCGGAAAACGGTCGGTTACCAGCTCCTCGCCGCGCGACCAGATCCACAAGCGCCCGTCACGTTTGACCAGTTGCGCACGAATACCGTCCCACTTCCATTCCACCTGCCAGTTCTGCGCCGGACCAAGCAACGCCTCGAACTGATCGGCGGGCTGTTGCAGGGAGTGAGCGAGAAAAAACGGGTAGGGCTGGCCGCCGCGTTGGGCGTGCTCGTCTTCGGATTCAGGCGCGATCAGCTTCAAATAGCGTTCGGCGCTGGGCCGGTGCGACAGGTCGGTGTAGCCCACCAATCGTTGTGCGACACGTTTGCTGTCGATGTCTGCCAGCGCCGCCAGCGCACGGGTGACCAGCAGCTTGGACACGCCGACGCGGAAGCTGCCGGTGATCAGCTTGATGCAGACCATCAGGCTGCTGCGGTCCAGCTGCGACCAGAACAGCGGCAGCCGCTCGGCGAGTTCTTCAGGCGGCAGACCACGCAATGGCAACAGCTTGTCTTCCATCCAGGTGGCCAGACCTTCGTCATTACTGTGGTCGGCCTGGGGCAGCAACAGCGACAGGGTTTCCGCCAAGTCGCCGACTGCCTGATAGCTTTCTTCGAATAGCCATTCCGGCAGATTTCCCAGGGTCATCGCCTGTTCGCGCAGCACCCGGGTAGGCACCAGTTGCCGTGGGCGGCCGCCTGACAGGAAGTAAACCGCCCAAGCGGCGTCCTCTGCTGCCGCCTTTTCGAAGTAGTCGCGCATTGCGGCAAGTTTGGCGTTGCTTGACGTGGTCGCGTCCAGCTGTGCGTAGAGTTCAGCGAAGGCTTTCATGACTGAGCCTCACCCGTGCCTGCCGCCTCGGGTTCGCCGGCTGCCGGGTTGCTGTCTTCCTCATCGCCGTATTCGGTGCTGAAGCCCTGTGCATCCAGGCCCAGTTCACGCAGGTAGCGCACCAGTATGCCCACCGAACCGTGGGTCACCATGACGCGTTCGGCGCCGGTCTGTTCCACAGCCCACAGCAAGCCTGGCCAGTCGGCGTGATCGGACAGCACAAAACCGCGATCCACACCGCGCCGGCGTCGTGTGCCGCGCAGCATCATCCAGCCGCTGGCAAACGCATCGCTGTATTCGCCGAAGCGCTTCATCCAGCTGCTGCCACCTGCCGAAGGCGGTGCCAGAATCAACGCCTGACGCAGGGCGGGATCGGTCTTTTTGAAATCGCCGGCGTATTGGGTTTCCGGGATGTAGATGCCGCCTTCACGATACACGCGGTTCAGCGGCTCGACGGCACCGTGGACCAGAATCGGTCCGATCTGCGCGTCGATGCCGTGCAAAATGCGCTGGGCTTTGCCGAACGAGTACGCGAACAACACGCTGGCCTTGCCCTGGGCTGCATTGGCACGCCACCACTGGTTGATGCCTTCGAAGATCTGCGCCTGCGGCGCCCAGCGATAGATCGGCAGGCCGAAGGTCGATTCGGTGATAAACGTATGGCAGCGCACCGGCTCGAAGGCCGCACATGTCCCGTCCGGCTCGACCTTGTAATCGCCGGAAGCAACCCAGACCTCGCCTTGGTACTCCAGTCGCACCTGCGCCGACCCCAGCACATGCCCAGCCGGATGCAGGCTCAGCTTCACGCCGTGATGGGTGATGGTTTCGCCGTATTCCAGGGTCTGCAGATTGATGTCCTGCCCAAGGCGCGAACGCAAAATACCCTCGCCACTGGCCGCCGACAGGTAATGCTCATTGCCGGTACGGGCATGGTCGCCATGCGCATGGGTGATGACGGCGCGTTCGACGGGACGCCATGGATCGATATAGAAATCACCAGGTGGGCAGTACAAACCTTCGGGGCGAGCAACGACAAGATCCATGGGGCAACCGTATGGATGGGCTTGTTAGCTATGAGCCGGGAAGGATCTGGAAGTTCGGGGAGTTTGCGTGAGCGCTGCGGAGCGTGAGGCGCGACAGCAGGTGAATCAGGGCTCGACTCAAGGTCACCTTTTCGCCTCTGACTATCGTTCCCATGCTCCGCGTGGGAATGCAGTTCGTGACGCTCCGCGTCACACAGGGGTTCTGCGATGTCAGGTGGATTGAGGTTCGGCTCAAGTCACCTTTTCGCCCCTCGGCGAGTTACTTTGATGGGGCCAAAGTAACCAAACCCCCTGGCTCCGTTTCCGGCCCG
>NZ_WIBD01000034.1:31686-40338 GCF_009495975.1 Pseudomonas sp. SZ57
CCGGATCAGCGCCAGGACTCAGCCGTCACTGACGTCGCACTCTGCGTCGTCAGTGCCATCGCGACAGAAAAGCGCTTTTATGCACGATGGTGTTTCTTCCGGACATTGATGACTCAAGCCGAGCCTGAATGTCACTGAATCGCAGAACTGTGTGACGCGGAGCGTCACGAAAGGCATTACCACGCTGGAGCGTGGGAACGATAGGTGTCCTGGAGAACATCCTCGTGCCCATGCTCCCTTTCGGTGCTTACTTGCCCGGTGTCAGCGTCAGGCGCTGTTTGCCGTAGCCCTTTTCGTAGTTCTGTTGTTGCACCGGAATCGACTGGTATTGGCCTTTCTGCCACGGCTCGATGCTGTTGGCGTAATACGGGCTGGCCGGGTTGCCGGATTGGCCGGTGCTGATCAGGCCGGTCATCGGCTCGACCAGGCTGAAGTCGACAATCATGCGCAGACCAGGGGCCATGCGGGCGTCGAAGCCCTTGCCCCACTCGAAGCCGGACGCGTTCAGCGTCGTGTGATCACCACCCGCTGGTGTGGCGCTACGGTTGAACTCGCCACCACCCAACTGCTTGGCCAGCGGGCTGGTCGAGACCCAGTTGTCACGGTGCAGTTTGCCCCATTGCCAGGCCTTGTGATCGCTGCCCAACAGGCTGTCGCCGCTGGTGATGGCGGCCGCCAGACTGCGCGCGAGGATGGCCGGTTTGTCTTCCTTCTGCGGGGTTTTGACGTCATCCCAATACGGACTGTCATCGCGCCCCAGCAGGTGGTCGGCCTGCGGCGAGTAGGATGAGCTGGCGTTGGCCACCAGTGCCTGCCAGGCAGGGCTGGTTTCCGGACCCAATTCATCAAGGAAAATCTGCTTGGCGCTTTCCTGCAGAAACAGCTCGTACAGCGCCGCATCGGCCGAGGTAGCACTGAGCTTGCCATCGAACGCCATCAGGCGCGTGAACGCTTCGCGGGCCTTGTTGCGATCCGCTTCGGGCAGGGCATCGATGGCCTGCTCGAGCGGCTTGCTCATGCCGGGCGCCTGGAACATGGTCTTGAGCTTGGCGGCGAACGTGGTGGTCTGGTCGTATTGCATGGCGATGGTGCTGCGCAGGTCCTGCTTGCCACCGTTGGCCAGCTCGGCAATCCGCTCGGCGCGCTCCGGGTATCCCCACGAGTTGGAGAGCTGCATGCCGTAGCCTTTCGGGATCGTGCGCTGGTTGGCCGCTGCAAGCCAGCCTTGGCGCGGGTCCTGATCATAAGGGTGGAGCATCGAGTCGGCGAAACCGTCCCAGTCGTACTTGCCCTCCCAACCCGGCGAAGGCAGCAGACCCTGGCCTTCACGCCGGTTCGGGAAGCGGCCGGTGACCTGCCAGCCAATATTCGAGGCGTCGGCAAAGATCATGTTCAGGGTGATCGCCCGAATCTCGCGGCTGGTATCGAAGGCTTTCTCGACGTTGGGCGCACGGGACAGATCGAAGAATGCATCCAGGCTCTTGTCGTCCTTGAAGTTCGGGACTTGCAGCGCCAGGCTCAAACCGTTGCCGGGCGGGGTTGCAGAAGCATTGAGCAGCGCGCCGTGGCGGGTTTCATACACGGTTTCACGCAGCGGGCTGCCACCCTTGACCAGAAAGGTTTCCTGATGCGCCGCCGCTGGCAGCCATTTGCCGTCAGCCATATAGGAGACGCGGTTGCCTTCGCGCTTGATCTTCTCCAGAAACAGGTCCTGGTTGTCGCCCTTGACGTTGCTCATGCTCCACGCCAGCTTGCCGTTGAAACCGCTGAGCACCAGCGGCATACCGGCGATGGTGACACCGGACACCTGGTATTTCGGTGCGCGGATCTGCACAAAGCTCCAGGCAGAATTGAGCCCGGCAGGCAGCTGCATGTCACTGGCCAGCAGACTCTTGCCGTTTCGGCTGCGTTGTGGCGCGATGGCCCAGTTGCTGGAGGCCGCAACGCCGAGCATGTTCAGGTCCGAGAGCTGCAGGGCGATCCTGTTCAGATCGCTCAGGCCGGTGACCTGATTGTTCAGGTTCAGGCCCTTGAGCTTGTCGGCTTCGGCAAATGGCAGCTCTTCGTCAGGGTAGGTCGGCAGTAGCCAGGCGAGCTTGTCCGCGCTGACTTTCTGCGCCAGAACCAGCGCCGACAGCTCTTCCTGCAGGTTGACCGACAGGCTGAAGTTGAGCAGGCTGAAGATCAGCGCCGAGTCTTCCGGCTTCCAGTATTCCGGCTTGTAACCCGAACTGGCGATATCGGCAGGCAGCTTGTCGCGATAACGGAACAGGTAGGCGTTCACGCCGCGCGCATAGACATCGAAGAAGCGTTTCAAGCGTGGCGACGCGGCGTTGTACAGGTCGCTGGCGTTCTGCTTGAGGTTCACCGAGCGCATCAGGCGGTCGACGTCCAGCGCATCCGCGCCGGCCATTTCCGACAAACGGCCCTGCGCCAGCAGGCGCATGCCGAGCATCTGACTGATTCGATCACCGGCATGAACGTAGCCCAGCGTGAACAGCGCATCGTGGTAGCTGCTGCTTTCTATCAGCGGCATGCCCATCGTGTTGCGGCGCACCGAAACATTTTGCGCCAGCCCTTTGAGCGGGAACGTCCCGGAAACAGGCAGCACGGTCTCGGGATCGCCGCTGCCCAACTGGCAGCCGGCAAGGCTCAGGAAGCTCGCCGCAGCGGCGGCAGCGCCGAATCGGGGTAGAAAATGACGAAGGGCTGGCGAGGCCATGGGCAAGCTCCTGGAGGGGTAACGTACAAAAGTCGCTACGTTAGAGAGCAGGCAAGCCGCACGCAAGCGGCACGGACTAGTTTATTTCAGGATTTTGCAGAGGCTGGCCAGACGCCTTTAGTTCGCAACGCTCTGCGCTACATTGCAGCCAGTGGCTACATGCCTTAGGTCACTGATTGAAGGCATGCAGCACACTCAAATGAAAACGGCCTGCAATGCAGGCCGTCGTCAGAATGCTACGCGCCTTACGCGCCGTGGCATTTCTTGAATTTCTTGTCGCTGCCGCACGGGCAGGGATCGTTACGACCGACATCCTTAAGGGTATTACGCACCGGCTCCTGGTGGGCATGACCGCAGTTCGGACCGTGTACATGGCCGTGCTGGTGGTCGTGGTGATCGTGGTCATGGTTGCAATCGGGCCCATGCACATGGTCTTGCTGGTTCATCGGTTTTACTCCGCAATTAAATCTGGCGCGCATTATCCCGCAAATCATGGCCAAGCAGTATCGGCATATTGCGATTCGCACAGCGCCATTTTTTAAGTATGCTTAGTCTCAGTTGAGCATTTTTCAGTATTCTTTATTACCATGTGCGGAGCCGATTCATGACCCGACAGGAACGTATCGCCAGGGCAATCGCCGCCAGCGGCCTGAAGAAAGGTGAGATTGCCGCCCAGTGCGGTGTGGCCAACTCTGCCGTTACCCAATGGATCAGCGGGGAAAGCAAAAGTCTGCGGCCGGAAAATCTTTACGCACTGGCCCGGGCCACAGGCTTTCGTGCCGAATGGCTGGCGATTGGTGAGGGGCCGGAAAAGGCGCCTGCCTTCGACGCCAACGTTGCGCTGATCGATCAGCCGAAAATGTCCTTCCGCTATCCGGTGATCAGCTGGGTGTCGGCAGGCTCCTGGGAAGAGGCGGTTCAGCCTTATCCCGACGGCTTTTCCGATCGCTATGAAATCTCCGACTACGACTCCAAGGGGCCGGCGTTCTGGCTGGAGGTTAAGGGCGATTCGATGACCGCGCCCACCGGCGTCAGCGTGCCGGAAGGAATGATGATTCTGGTGGATACGGAGGCCGATGTGCAGCCCGGCAAGCTGGTGATCGCCAAGCTGCCCGCCAGCAACGAGGCGACGTTCAAGAAGCTGGTCGAGGACGGTGGCACACGCTACCTGAAGCCTCTGAACCCGGCGTACAAAATGATCGAATGCGGTGCCGACTGTCGCATTATCGGCGTAGCGGTGAGGATGACTGGCAAGCTGTAAGCCTCGCGTGACAAGGCTTGCAGGCTTTTTCGCCAAAGATGCTCGGCAGGAAACGTCCTACGAAATGCTTGCGAGGTTCATACAGCTGGAATACTGTATTTATATACAGTTATGCCTCGGAGGCTATCATGGCTGGCAATGATACTGGATCGACAGGCAGGTCTTCCTACGAACAGATCGGCAAGCGCATTCAACGGCTGGTCTCCGCGCCGAATGTTCAAAAGACCCAGTGGGTCATCGTCGCCCGTCGTGATGATGAGCCCGTGGACCGCTGGAACGTGGTGCTGCAGGAAATCGAAGAGACCGAAGGCATCGAGATTGACCGTCAGCCAGACGGTTCGGTAAGGATTGGCTGGCAACGCTACATCGATAACTGACCTTAAGCCTCTGATGCTCGCCCGATAGCGCGGCGGGTTGCTGGCATACGTTTGCTTGTGGTTTTAAGCATGCTTAATTTTTCCGGTTTTCTAACGGTGCCGGCGCCGCAGCAGTCCGCGGCACGCCCCCCAGTGTCTGAATTTTTCTGTGTTCGTGAACGGCTGTATTTCTTGAACGGAGTCAGAACCGATGGATATCTTGAATGGTTTGGCAGACCGAGGCGAATGGCTGGTAGCCGGTCTGGTGGGTGCGATCATTTCTGGCTGGTGGCATAAGGCAGGTCTGCTCGACTGGCGTGCCTGGCTGGTTTTTCTGGTGACCGGCGTGGCCTGTGCAGTGTTCCTCACCGGCATCGCCAGTGATTACCTTGGCGTCGCAGATCCGCGCAACACCACAGGCGTGGGGTTTTTGCTGGGATCGTTCGGTGGTGCGCTGATCAGTGCCGTCAACCGGGCATTGTGGGCCGCGGACATCTGGAAGTTTCTTCTGGAGCTGATCAAGGGCAAGCTGGGCGGATAGGCTGAATGATTACCGGCGCTGGATCAGGTCTTCCGGCAGCACATCGCCTGATGTGCCGATGCGCACGTTGTGCCTGAACACGATGCCGGTCTTGAGCTTGCCGTCCAGCTGATAATGAACCAGCTCATCAGGCTTTTTCAGCAGTTGAGCGATGTACCGCGCATAGCGCCAGAGGTTGGTGCGAATCGGCACCACGAAGGTTTTGCGGCTATTACCGTCGACGACAAACCAGTCACTGAACGTGTCATCGACAAGGACCATGTCATTGAGGGTGATCTTGTACTTCAGGCCACGTACCAGCAAGCTGTCTTCGTTGGGGTTATCGACTTCGAAGTACAGCTTGAAATCCTGCTGTGTCAGCCTCGCCTTGACCACCTGGACCTTCAGCAAATGCACTTCCGGTTCCTGAGCGCGGTCAAAACTCAGGAGCGAGCATCCGCTGAGCCCGAACAGGATCAACGCAAGGCTTATGATTCTTGTAATGTGCGCCTGAAAAAACATGGATGTGCTCCCTTTGACGCCTGAGTCTACCAACTCGACGTTCAACGGCAACGCGCTTATTGCGCTGTCTGACGCTTCGCCATACTTTTACTGACGTGCATATCGGTGTCTTCTTCCATGAATCTCTACGAAATTGTCTTCAGCGCCGAACTGGTCGCCGGAGCACAACCCGAGAAGGTAAGGGCTAACCTTGGCAAGCTGTTCAATGCAGATGCCGAACGTCTGGACCTCCTGTTCTCGGGACGCCGGCTGGTTCTGAAAAACAATCTCGACGCCGCAACGGCAGAGAAATATCGCGCCACCCTTGAGCGTGCGGGTGCTCTGGTGCGTGTGCTGGAAATGAATACGCCATTGCCCATGGAAGAGGTCGAACTGGCGCCGCCGCCCGACGCACCGAACTGGTTGCGCAAGACCCCGGTCAGTCCGGGGCGTTTGCAGATCAAACCGCGCGACGCCTACATGGCGGCTTTTGTGGACGTCGATGCGCCGGATTACTCGGTCGCAGAAGCGGGCGTCGAATTGCTGCCTGGCAAGCCCCAGCCGGTTGCGCCGCTGCTGGATCTCTCGCGTTTGAGCCTGGCCCCGGTGGGCAGCGACATGGGACAGGTCGAAAAATCCGAGTCGCAGGAGGCGCCCGATACGTCGCACCTGAAGATCATCCCGGAGTGATGCTACGAGTCTGCTGAATCCTGAAACGGAATTATTTTCAATCAGCCCTGTTACTTTCGAGTGTTCGTCCGGCTAACAGGCATTGAGAAGTATTCCATCAGGAGTTGCCCGATGTCCCGTTCGTTAGACACCCTTCTGCGTCCCAGTCTGCTGGCCGTGGCGATCGCCCTGTGCACGCCTCTGACCAGCCCGCTGTCGATGGCGGCGCAGCAGGCCAGCGTGGTTGCCTATGATCTGCCCGCAGGCCCGATGGCGAGCACGCTGAATCGGATCTCCAGCCAGGGTGGTCTGGCACTGAGTCTTGACCCGGCGCTGGTTGCCGGCAAAACCAGCTCGGCGGTGAAAGGCAATTTCGACGCGGCGACGGCATTGCGCGAGGCCCTGCGTGGCAGCGGCCTGCAACTGGTTCAGAGCAGCGCCGGGACCTACACGCTGATGGTCATGGAACAGAACGCCTTGAACCTGTCGGACGTGAACATCAACGCCAACAGCACGCCCCTTGAAGGTTCGGAAGCAGCGGGTTATCGCAGCGAGAACGTCAGCAGCGTCGGCGCGCTGGGTGGCATGCGGCTGCAGGACACGCCTTATTCCATCAGTGTCACGCCCCAGGCATTGCTGAAAAACATCCAGGCGACCTCGCTGGACGATGTCATCAAGCACAACCCGTTCACCCAGATGTACTCGCCGACCAGCGCCGGTTATGCCAGTGCCGTCAACATCCGTGGTTTCAGCAGCGCGGGCAGCCTGAACATCGCCAATGATGGCCTGCGTTTCACCAACGGTGCCGACGGCAGCAACTACATGGAGGAGATGGAACAGCTGGAAGTCATCACCGGTCTGACCGGCTTCCTGTACGGCCCCGCTTCGCCGGGCGGGCTGGTCAACTACGTGCTCAAGCGCCCGACCTATCAACGCTACAACAGCGTCACCCTGGGCAATGCCGGGGGGGAGAATTACTATCTGCATGGAGACTTCGGCGGGCCGATCGACAGCGAGGGCAAGTTCGCCTATCGCCTCAATGTGCTGACCCAGGATGGTGAAACGGCCGTCGATCTGAACAAGCGCCGTCGCGAGATGATTTCTCTGGCGCTGGACTGGAACGTGTCCGACGACCTGCTGGTGCAGTTCGACGCTTCGCACAAGAAGACCGAAATTCGCGGCCTGACCAGTTACTGGTATTTCGGTGACCAGTCCCTGCGCCCCAGCGCGGCATCGCTGGACAACGACAAGCTCTACAGCCAGAAGTGGTCGTTTTCCGACTACGAGTCCGACAAGGCCGGCGTGCGCGCCAAATGGCGTTTGAACGACACCTTCACCTTGCGTGCGGCCTTCGCGGCCCAGCAGTACACCTCGGAGAACACCTACACCGGGCCAACGGTCTACAGCGCGGGCCTTTACTCGCAGCCGCTGTATGCCTTCGCCCCGATTGAAACCGAAGAAAAGACCGGCTCGCTGTTTCTCGATGCGGCGTTCGATACCGGCTTCATCGGTCACAAGGTCACCGTGGGCTATCAGGGCAATACCTCGCGCCAGAAGCAGTACGAGGATCACATTCCCTACACGCCCGATCAGCCAGGCCCGCAATACACCTCGCCGGTGGGCACGATACCGCTGGACCAGACGCCTCAGGTCGGCAAGCCTGCGTACTCCATCGGGCATGGCGACCAGCGCCTGGCCAACAGCTCGGAAAGCAATAACATCCTGATCGGTGACGTCATTACTTTCAATGAGCAGTGGTCGGCGATCCTGGGTGTGACCAACACCCAGATCAAAACCTACGCCAACGAGTTCGTCTACGCCAAGGCGTTCGGTTCCGCCGAAACCGAGACCACTTACAACGAGAGCAAGACCTCGCCGAACATCTCGCTGGTCTACAAACCGCTGCCGTGGCTGACCACCTACGCGACGTATATAGAAGGCCTGCAATCGGGCGGCGTCGCGCCTAGCGGAACCGCCAACGCCGGTCAGGCGTTTGCGCCGGAAATCAGTGAGCAATACGAAATCGGTGCCAAGGCGACGCTGGGCGAAACCCTGCTGACCCTGGCGCTGTTCAACATCGAGAAGCCCAACGGTTACACCACTGCCTCGAACATCTACGTCGTGGACGGACGTCAGGAGAACAACGGCCTGGAATTCAGCGTCACCGGCAAGGTCATCCCGGAACTGACCGTGGTTGGCGGCTTTACCTTGCTCGACCCGAAAATCAAGAAAACCGGTGTCGCGGCGGATGAAGGCAACGTACCCACCAACGTTGCCAAGCAACTGGCCAAGGTCTATGCCGAATACGACATCAACCCGGTACCAGGCCTGGCCATGACCGGCGGGGCGTTCTACACCGGCAAACAATACACCGACCAAAGCAACGAAAACGACCTGCCGTCCTTCACCACCTTCGACGCCGGAGCCCGCTACCGCCTGCGCCTTGCAGAAAACGACCTGACCCTGCGCGTCAACGTCAGCAACCTGACCAACAAGGAATACTGGCTCAACAGCAGCTACCTGGGCGACCCACGCACCGTCGCGTTCTCGGCGCAATTGGAGTTTTAAGGCGAGCCCAATCCACCTGATAACGCAGACCCCTGGATGACGCAGAGCGTCACGA
>NZ_WIBD01000035.1:0-12286 GCF_009495975.1 Pseudomonas sp. SZ57
ACTTCGTCGGTTTCCTTCGCCCTGCCACTGATCCGGGGGTCGCCGCAACGGGCCATCCATGGCCCCGGTGCGGCTAGCCTGGCGTCCTGCCAGGATAACCCAGGATCAGCGCCAGGACTCAGCCGTCACTGACGTCGCGATCTGCGTCGTCTGTGCCATCGTGGTAGAACAGCGCTTAGTGTGCAGTGATAGCAGGCAAAGCACGACGCGGAGCGTGACCCAATGCATGCCAACGCGGCGCATGGGCGCTAGACGCCCGCAATAAACATTTCCCACTTCCTGCCGTTACAGAAATTAAGTTGTTTGTTGATCCTGCCGATGCATTGTTTGCTGGGGAGGGGCACAATGCCATCAGGCCAGCCAGTCATCCAGATGCCGGGTAGGAGATAACCCCTTTTGTTGCGTCCATCAGCTGCACGCTTGAGTCATTTTCTGCCTTCACTGGGTTTGCTGGTGGCGGGGCTCGCGGCTGCGTATGTAAAGGACCTGAACGTCTTCTTCACTTCGCTGTTCAACGTGCTTCCTACTCTGGTTCTGCTGTTGGGCGGTGCGTACTGCTGTGTTTACCGACGTCAGCGCGAGCTGTTTCTGATGGTCACGGTGTATATCGCCTACTACCTGCTCGACACCCAGACCGATTACTACCGTGACCATGGCAAGGTCCGCGAGGATGCGGCGGTGATTTTTCACCTGGTTTGCCTGCTGCTGCCGCTGCTGTTCGGGCTGTATGCGGCATGGGAGGAGCGAACGCATCTGTTCCAGGACATGGTCGCGCGGCTCGCGGTGCTGGTGGCGCTGGGCGGCGTGGCGGTGGGGCTTGAGCAAAGTTATCCGGTCGAGCTGCAAGTCTGGCTGGCCGATATCCGCTGGCCTGCCCTGCATGGCGCATGGATGAGCCTGATTCAGCTTTCTTATGCGATGTTTCTGGTGTCCTTCGGGGTGCTGATCTGGCAATACCTGGAAAAGCCGCGACCGCTGCATGCGGCGCAGATTGTCGGCCTGCTGGGTTTGTTCTGGGCATTGCCGAAAACCTTTATCCTGCCGTTCACGCTGAACATCCTCTGCAGTCAGGTGATGCTGATGATTGCCGCTGCGGTCGCTCATGAGGCCTATCAGATGGCCTTCCGTGACGAGCTCACCGGGTTGCCTGGGCGTCGGGCGCTCAATGAGCGCATGCAGCGTCTGGGTCGCAACTATGTGCTGGCGATGAGCGACGTGGATCACTTCAAGAAATTCAACGACACACACGGCCACGATGTGGGTGATCAGGTGCTGCGTCTGGTGGCCAGCAAGCTGTCGAAAATCACCAATGGTGGCGGCAAGGCCTATCGCTATGGGGGTGAGGAGTTCGCCATTGTGTTCGCCGCCAAGAGCATCGATGAGTGCATGCCGCACCTGGAAGCCATCCGCGAGACCATCGCCAGTTACGAGATTCAGCTGCGCAACAAGGACAATCGCCCTCAGGACGATCAGCAAGGCCGCCAGCGTCGCAGTGGCGCGCAGGCTGGCAGCGTGTCGGTGACGGTGAGTATCGGCGTTGCCGAACGCCAGCCGGAGCATCGCACGCCCGAGGAAGTGCTCAAGAGCGCCGACCAGGCGCTGTATGCGGCCAAGGGCGCCGGGCGCAACTGTGTGGTGGCTTACGGGCAGTTGAACCGACGCGGCGCTGTGCGCACGACTGAAGCGGCAACCTGAGCAAACCCTGGCACTTCCCGTGACCTGTTATGACTATTCAGTCATGACACGACCCTATGTCTCTGAAATGTTGTTCGGTTAGACTCGTGGAACTCGACTGCTGATCTGCGTCGCTGGATGCATCGATCGGCTTCCCAAAGCATTTCGATCCGTGTTCACGAGGTTTGCCATGGCTGACTATAAAGCGCCACTGCGCGATATGCGCTTCGTCCTCAATGAAGTCTTCGAGGTTTCAAAGCTCTGGGCTCAACTGCCCGAGCTGGCCGAAACCGTCGACGCTGAAACGGTCGAAGCCATTCTCGAAGAAGCCGGTAAAGTGACCAGCAAGACCATTGCGCCGCTGAGCCGCAACGGTGACGAGGAGGGCTGCCACTGGAAGGACACCGTCGTCACCACACCTGCAGGTTTCCCCGAGGCCTATAAGATCTACGCCGAAGGCGGTTGGGTCGGTGTGGGCGGTAACCCCGAGTTTGGCGGCATGGGCATGCCCAAGGTGGTGTCGGCTCAGGTCGAAGAGATGCTCAACTCTGCCAGCCTGGCGTTCGGTCTGTACGCGATGCTCACCTCAGGCGCCTGCGTGTCGATAGACACCCACGCAACCGAAGCGCTCAAGACCAAATTTCTGCCCAATATGTATTCAGGTGTCTGGGCCGGGTCGATGTGCCTGACCGAGGCTCACGCCGGTACGGATCTGGGCATCATTCGTACCCGCGCCGAACCCCAGGCGGACGGCGCTTACCAGATCACCGGCAGCAAGATTTTCATCACCGGTGGTGAACACGACCTGACCGAAAACATCATCCATCTGGTGCTGGCCAAGTTACCGGATGCACCGCCTGGCCCGAAAGGCATCTCGTTGTTTCTGGTGCCCAAGTTCATGGTTGGCGACGACGGCAGCATCGGCGAGCGCAACACCGTCAGTTGTGGCTCGATCGAGCACAAGATGGGCATCCAGGCGTCGGCGACGTGCGTGATGAACTTCGACGCCGCCACCGGTTACCTGATCGGCGAGCCGAACAAGGGCCTGGCGGCGATGTTCACGATGATGAACTACGAGCGCCTCGGCGTGGGTATCCAAGGGCTTGCGTCTGGCGTGCGTTCTTATCAGGCCGCCGTTGAGTATGCGCAGGACCGTCTGCAGAGCCGTGCCCCGACCGGTGCGCAGAACAAGGACAAGGCCGCTGACCCGATCATCGTCCACCCCGACGTGCGTCGCATGCTGTTGACCATGAAAGCCTTCAACGAAGGCGGTCGGGCGTTTTCCAGCTACGTTGCTCTGCAACTGGATATTGCCAAGTTCAGCGAAGACGATACCGCGCGCAAACGTGCCGATGATCTGGCCGCGCTGCTGACACCGGTCTCCAAGGCGTTCCTGAGTGATATCGGTCTGGAAACCACCGTGCATGGCCAGCAGGTATTCGGCGGCCATGGTTACATCCGCGAGTGGGGCCAGGAACAACTGGTGCGTGACGTGCGTATCACGCAGATCTACGAAGGCACCAACGGCATTCAGGCGCTGGACCTGGTCGGGCGCAAGATCGTCGGTTCGAATGGCGCGCTCTATCAGTTGTTCTCCGATGAAGTCCGCCAGTTCATCAGCGGCTCGGACAACGCGCTCAGCGAGTTCACTCAGCCGCTGAGCAAAGCCTTGAACATGCTCGATGAACTGACCGGCTGGGTGCTGGATCGGTCGCGCAACAACCCCAATGAAATAGGCGCAGCCTCTGTGGAGTACCTGCATCTGTTCGGTTACACGGCGTATGCCTACATGTGGGCCATGATGGCCAAGGCAGCACTGGGTAAAGAGCAGCAGGAGGAGTTCTACGCAAGCAAACTGGGTACCGCACGCTTCTACTTCGCACGTCTGCTGCCGCGTATTCACTCGCTGGATGCCTCGGTGCGCGCGGGTAGCGAGTCGCTGTACCTGTTGAAGGCGTCACAATTCTGACCTGGAAAAGTCTTGTAAGCATTTGCTTACACTACGTGACGCCAATTGGCCTCTTCCCAAGAAAGGGATCCAAAGTTAATCTTTGTTCATGGACGTAGCGCAGGAAGCGCAACAAGACATAACAGGGACACGTAGGGAAGCCTGCCAGGATGGCGGGGTGAAAGGGAAATCAGGGAAACAGTCTGGAAAGCCCCGCTTCGGCGGGGTTTTCTTTGTTTGCGTTTTGACGATTCTGTTTTCTTTCCGCTCGCAGCACACGCTGCTGTGCCCGCATTGCAACGCTTGTCCTGAGCCCCTCCCGCTAAAGAATAATGGCGCGGTGCCAGAGCCCGGTTGAACCCTCACCGCCGGCCAGGGTCGATTAGCTGTATGGCCAATCAGAGCCAATCAATCAGGAGCTTTCCATGGACATCATTCGTATCATTTTCGCCATTCTGCTGCCTCCGGTAGGCGTGTTCATGCAAGTAGGCTTTGCTGGCGCTTTTTGGTTGAATATTCTGCTGACCCTGCTGGGTTACATCCCGGGCATCATCCACGCGATCTACATCATCGTTTCGCGTAAGTAACACCTCGTTGCACTCGCTGATCGTTCCCTGATGCGGGAACGATCAAACGGCCTGATCAGGCATCCAGCACATCCCGATAGAAACGCCATTCCTTCTCCAGCGCATCTGCCAGGTTATTTGCCTTGCGGAACCCATGATGCTCGTCCGCATAGAAGTGCGCTTCGGTCTTGATACCGTTGTCCTGCAAGGCCTTGAGCATGGACCGGGTCTGTTCCGGAACCACCACGGCATCCAGCTCGCCCTGAAAGAAAATCACCGGCACGCTGATGTCGTCGGCGTGCAGCAGGGGCGTACGAGCCTGATAGCGCTCGATGTCCTTGTCGGGGTCGCCGATCAGCCAGTCCAGATAATCACCTTCGAATTTGTGCGTCGCCCTGGCCAGTGCCACCGGGTCGCTGACCCCGTAAAGACTGGCACCTGCGCGGAATACGTCGTGGAAGGCCAACGCGCAGAGCGTGGTGTAGCCACCCGCACTGCCGCCGCGAATAAAAGCCTGTCGTTCGTCAATCAGGCCGCGCTCGGCCAGATGGCTGACCACTGCGCAGGCATCTTCGACGTCTGCCACGCCCCAGGTGAGGTGCAGGCCTTGCCGGTACACGCGACCGTAGCCGCTGCTGCCGCGATAATTGAGGTCTGCGACGGCGAAGCCGCGGTGTGTCCAGTACTGAATGCGCGGGTCCAGCACCGGGTAGCAGGCAGAGGTCGGGCCGCCATGGATGAACACCACCAGCGGCGGTTTTTCTGCGCCGGTCATGGCCGGATAGAAGTAGCCATGAGCCTCGGCCCCGCCACTGGGGTAACGCAACGTCTGAGGGCGGCTGATCTGCTCGGCCGGCAGCGGCGACCCGCCTCCGGCAAGCACCTGAGCACTGCCGTCGTGGCGAGAAATAGCCAGTACCGCCGAGGTGCTGATGGCTGAGGCCGCGATGCAATAGACGAACTCTTCGTCAATGGCGAGGCTGCGAAAGCGGCTGTAACCCGCGCTGAAATCCTCGACGCTGCCGTCGACCTGGCACAGCCCCAGAACACTTGAACCGTCTGCAAACCAGCTCGCCAGGTAACCATCGTTGATCGGCAGCCAGGTGCAGCTGCCCATTTGCCAGGGCGCGGATGCATGATCCGCTGGACGGGCGGGAAGCGGCGCAAACCCGGAAGGCGATTCGCCCCACGGCTGCCAGAAACCCGCACGATCAGTCAGGCAATACAGACGCCCATGGGCATCGAAGCGCGGTTGTTGCAGAGACTCTTGCGCACCATCGCCTGCGATGCACTGCGCAGTGGCCCAACTGCCGTCGTCCTGTTTGGTCGCACACATCAAGCGAGTGCTGGTCCACGGCTGATGCGGGCGCTGCCATTCGATCCAGGCCAGGCGTCTGCCGTCGGCACTGACAATCGGTGATGAGTAGAAATCAGCGCCTTCGGCCAGCAACTGACGCCTGCCGTCAGCCAGCTCGATAGCCACCAGTCGATGCGTGTTGCGGTCCTCTTCAACGGCCAGAATCTGGCCGCCGCTGAAGAACACGCCGCCGTAGCGCTTGTCGCCCTCGGTCAGCGCCACCGGCTCGCTGGCGTCCAGTGCCTGTCGATACAGTTGCTGGTCGCGCTCGTTGACGAAGACTACGGCGTCGTCGGCGAGGCAGAACGAACCACCGCCATACTCATACACCCGGCTGCGTACGCTGAAGCCTTGTGGCGTCAGGCAGCGCTTGCTGTTGGCGTACCAGTGCCAGATGCGACTGGCGCCGTCTTCGGGGCGGTATTCGTTCCAGAACAGGCCCGCCGAGCTGACATCCAGTTCGGCGAAGTCAACGCCTGCAGCGACCGCTTGCGCGGCGCTCAGACGTTCAGGAGGATTTTGCGATGAGTCGTGAGTTTCGGTCATTGCGAAAGGCCAGCTCTTCAATGGTTTGAGTAGCGGTTTCGGACTCGTCACGAGCCTGAGTGATAATCCCGTGGTGATAGGATTTGCTGCACACCGGGTCGGCATTGGCGGCATCGCCGGTCAGCATGAAGGCCTGGCAGCGACAGCCGCCGAAGTCCTTTTCCTTCTCGTCACACGAACGGCACGGCTCGGGCATCCAGTCGTAACCGCGGAAGCGATTGAAGCCGAACGAGTCGTACCAGATGTGCTGCATGCTGTGATCGCGCACATTGGGGAACTGGATCGGCATCTGCCGCGCACCGTGGCAGGGCAGCGCCGTGCCATCCGGTGTCACGGTCAGGAAGATATTGCCCCAGCCGTTCATGCACGCTTTGGGACGCTCTTCGTAATAATCAGGGGTGACGAAAATCAGCTTGCACGGATGATTCTCTGCCTCCAGCCGGGCGCGGTATTCATTGGTGACGGCTTCGGCGCGGACCAGTTGATCTTTGGTCGGCAGCAGACCGAGGCGATTCAGGTGCGCCCAGCCATAGAACTGACAGGTCGCCAGCTCGACGAAGTCCGCTTCCAGCGCGAGACACAGCTCGATGATCTTGTCGATGCGATCGATGTTGTGCCGGTGGGTCACGAAGTTCAGCACCATCGGGTAGCCGTGCTTTTTAACCGCCTTGGCCATCTCCAGCTTCTGCGCGAAGGCTTTTTTCGAGCCGGCGAGCATGTTGTTGACCTGCTCGTCGCTGGCCTGAAAGCTGATCTGGATGTGGTCCAGGCCTGCTTCCTTGAAGGCGATGATCTTCTCTTCGGTAAGGCCGATGCCCGAGGTGATCAGGTTGGTGTAGAAGCCCAGACGCCGCGCCTCGGCGATCAGTTCGGCGAGGTCCTGGCGTACCAGCGGCTCGCCGCCGGAAAAACCGATCTGCGCCGCGCCCATTTCCCGCGCTTCCTGCATGACCTTGAACCACTGCTCGGTGCTCAGCTCCTGGCCCTGTTTGGCAAAATCCAGAGGGTTGGAGCAATACGGGCACTGCAGCGGGCAGCGATAGGTCAGCTCGGCGAGCAGCCACAATGGCAGCCCGACCTCGGGAGTGGGCGGTATGTACGGGGTGTTGGTGACGGGTGCTATGTCAGACAAGATCGATCCAGTTTTTCTTTTTGGCGCCTTCCATGAACTCGTCGACGTCCATGCCCAGCTCGGGAACATTGGGGAACTGCTGATGAAGCTCATGAATGATGGCGGCGATGCTGCGCTTGCCATCGATCAACCCGCCAATCAGGGCCGCGCTGTCATTCAGTTTGATCATGCCCTCAGGGTAAAGCACCACATGCGCCTTTTGCGCAGGCTCGTACTGAAAGCGATAGCCTTGATGCCATTTGGGTGTCAACGCTCGGAACTGCGGATCGTGCTTCATAGGGTAATCCCCTTATGCCAGACCCTTTGGTCTGTGACGCTGTGATACGGCGGGCGGTTCAACTCGTAGGCCATGGACATCGCATCGAGCATGCTCCACAGGATATCGAGTTTGAACTGCAGGATTTCCAGCATACGCTGCTGACCTTCGTACGTAGTGTAGTGCTGTAACGTGATGGCGAGGCCGTGCTCTACATCGCGTCGGGCCTGACCCAGGCGCGTGCGGAAATATTCGTAGCCGGCCGGGTCGATCCACGGGTAGTGCTGCGGCCAGCTGTCCAGACGCGACTGGTGGATCTGCGGTGCGAACAGTTCGGTCAGCGAGCTGCTGGCGGCTTCCTGCCAGTTGGCGCGGCGGGCGAAGTTCACGTAGGCGTCGACGGCAAAGCGCACGCCTGGCAGTACCAGTTCCTGCGAGCGCAGCTGGTCCGGGTCGAGCCCCACGGCCTGGCCGAGGCGCAGCCAGGCTTCGATGCCGCCGTCTTCGCCGGGCGCACCGTCATGATCGAGCAGGCGCTGAATCCACTCGCGACGGATCTCGCGATCCGGGCAGTTGGCCAGAATCGCCGCGTCCTTGAGCGGAATGTTCACCTGATAGTAGAAACGGTTGGCGACCCAGCCCTGAATCTGCTCGCGGGTCGCTCGGCCCTCGTACATCGCCACATGGAACGGGTGATAGATGTGGTAATAGGCACCCTTGGCGCGCAAGGCCTGTTCGAATTCGGCGGGGGACAGCGCAGTCGCTTCGCTCATGTCAGCTCCTAAAGCTCGATGCTCATGCCATCGAAGGCCACTTCGACGTTGCGACGAACCAGCTCCGCACGTTCCGGGGAGTCTTCGTCGAGAATCGGGTTGGTGTTGTTGATGTGGATAAGCACCTTGCGCTGCTCGGGGAAGCCTTCGAGGACTTCCAGCATGCCGCCGGGGCCGTTCTGTGCCAGATGGCCCATTTCCCGGCCGGTGCGCGTGCCCACGCCACGGCGCTGCATTTCGTCGTCGTCCCACATGGTGCCGTCGACCAGCAGGCAGTCGGCGTCACGCATCTTCTCGGCCAGTGCTTCATCGACCTTGCCCAGGCCTGGGGCATAGAACAGCTTGCCGCCAGTACGGGTGTCTTCGACCAGCAGGCCGATGTTGTCGCCCGGGTGCGGGTCGAAACGGTGTGGCGAGTAGGGCGGAGCGGCGCTGCGCAGCGGGAAGGGCGTGAAGCGCAGGTTCGGGCAGGCCGGAATCACGAAGCTGCCCTGCAACTCGATGCGGTTCCAGGTCAGGCCGCCGTTCCAGTGCTTGAGCATTTCGAACAGCGGGAAACCGGTGCTCAGGTCCTCATGGACCATATCGGTACACCACACCTGATGCGGGCAGCCTTCACGCAGGCTGAGCAGGCCGGTGGTGTGGTCGATCTGGCTGTCCATCAACACGATCGCGCTGATGCCGGTGTCGCGCAGCGCGCGCCCGGGCTGCATCGGCGCAAAGCCCTGCAATTGCACGCGAATGTCCGGGGAGGCGTTGCACAGCACCCAGTTGATACCGTCGTCGGACAGCGCAATGGACGACTGGGTCCGCGCATGGGCACGCAGGCTGCCGTCGCGAAAACCTGCGCAATTGACGCAGTTGCAGTTCCACTGGGGGAATCCACCGCCAGCAGCAGAACCTAGAATCTGGATGTACATGACAGCTCCCGGGACACGCTCTGAAATAAAAAACAGCCATAACCATAAAAAAAGCCCCGGCGAACCGAGGCTTCACAGCGCACTGAAATCAACGGCTTGCGAAGTACATGGTGACTTCGAAACCGATACGCAGATCAGTGTAAGCAGGTTTAGTCCACGACATAAAAATCTCCTCGGATAAGTGCAGCGGTGGGTGACTACATCTTAGTGCATCGCTGGAGGCATACGTTCAGATGCTTAGGGAGCTATGTTACTCATTTTCACAATTCAGCAGGGCTAGAATCTGCATGAAAGACCGTTACTGTTCAGGTAAGGATTGCGGAACGGCCGCGCTGGCAGGGCGATTGGCCACGATCAGCCAGCCACCTGTGGCGCTGATCAATTGATCCGCAGAGGCTAGCAACGAGTGTGTATCCAGATTTGACAAAGCCTGCTGCAAGGTCTGCGCATGGTCACCCTGGTGCCCGGCAAGGTGTGCCTGCCACTGCAGGTCGGCACGCTGTTGCTCCGGCAGGCTCGACGGCTCGAACTGCGCTGCAAGGGCTTTGGTCTGCTCAGGCAAATCTGCGTCGCGCACCCGTTGCGGCAATTTGCCGATAAAGGCCTCGATGTGCGCAAACAGCTGTTGGGCACTGCTGGTGGGGGATTGCACGCCGAACAGCAAGCCGGTCCGTCCGTCGATCTGCCTGAGGCCACTGAACACTGCGTAACCCAATTGCAGCTCGACCCGCAGCCGCTGATAAAACGGCGCTTGGGCCAGGTGCGCGAGCAGACGCCAGGCGGCTTCATCTTCGATAGCACTCGTGGGCGCTGGGCAGAACACCAGCACGGCGTCTTCCGAGGAGGACGAAGCTTGCGTCGCCCAGTGCTTGCCCGCGCGCATGGTTGGCACATCGCTCGGGGAGGTTCGCTGAACGCCGGGTACTGCATTCAACACCGCGTCCAGCATTGACTGGCTGGCCGGGTCGAAACCGCTGGTTAAACTGCTCCAGCGCGAAGCCGCCCATACGTCTGGCAGGTCGCTTATCGCCACCTCCGGGTCACTGCGCAGGTAGTGATCGGCAAGCTGCTTGAGCAACTGACGAATCGGGATCAATACCGGCTCGTCGTGTTCCAGCGTGTGTGCGTCGGGGGGCTGCAAGCGCTGCAGGCTTTGTTGCAGGACCGCCACCATCGGTTCGCGCAAGCCGTTCAATTGAAGCTGCCAATAAGGGCCGTACGCCGTGAAGGTCAGGGTTACCCCGGCCTGACGTGCGTCTTCGACCAGTGGCTTGAGCGCGGCATCGAGCATCCGCCAAAAAGCCGGCTGCGGGGACGGCAGTTGCCAACGCAGGTACAGCGCGGCTTCAGCGGGGTCGTCCGCTGCCGCATCAAGAAACGGATTCGGCGCTGGCAGGCGCCAAGTGACCGGCTCTGGATCGAGGTTATCCACATCAGCGATGAGCTTCGACAGTAATGCGCGTAAGGCTTTTTGGCCGTGCTCGCTCAACTGCGCGGGCGTTTCGCGACAGTGATGGTTTGCCAGAGCCAACGCTCCGCACATCTGCAGACGGCGTCGTTCGAGACGGTGGTATTCCTCGATTCGCGTTGGCCAGTGATCCTTGAAAAAACCGAGCCAGATGAACAGCAGGCTGCTGATAGCGGTCGCGTTCGCCGGGTCGCCTTTAAACTCGATATCCAGCAAAAGCTGCCCGCCGAACTGGTAAAGCGGCGCGGCGTTCAATGAGGTGCAAAGGCCCCTGCGGGCCAGCTCGGCAACCAGTCCGCCAGGCTGCGCTGCATTGAGCCAGTGACAGAAGAAGGCCACCGCTTCGTCAGCCTTGTCCGGCAAGTCCTCAACAGCAAACAGCAGATGGTTTTGCTCACCAGCCTGTCGAGGACTGGCCATCAATGCTGGAGGCGGGAGCTGTTTGAGCTTCATCCCGCTGGAGAAAACTGCGCCGTGGTTTGTCGCCAGCGCCTGCAGTTCAGCCATCGGCAGCGGGCCACTCAGGCACAGGGTCATCTGTCCGGCCTGATAGAAGCCTTGATAAAAGTCGTGCAATGCCTTCTGAAAAGCCGGGTTGGGCACTGGCAGGCTGTAGCGATTGCCAGCGTGAAAGCCACGCAACGGATGCTGAGGGTTGATCGCTGTCAGCAGGCGCGCCTGATCGCGGGATGCGCTATCGCCGAGCCAGGCGATGAATTCGGCGTGCAGCACTTCGCGTTCGCGCAATTGATCTGCGATGTCCATGCGCGGCTTGGCAAGCATGTCGCACAGGCGCTCCAGCCCTTGGGCAAAGGTGGCCTGCGGCAGTTCGAAGAAGAAGTCAGTGGTGCGCTCGCGGGTGCTGGCATTGACCTGCCCGCCATGACGCTGCACAAAGGTCATCAAGTTGTCCCCGGCCGGGAAGCGTTCGGTGCCGAGGAAAAACAGATGCTCCAGAAAATGCGCCAACCCTGGCCAAGCCCGAGGCGCATCGTGACTGCCGGCTGCCACGCGCAACGAGGCCGCACAGCGCTTGAGCCGTGGCTCGTGACACAGCACCACATTCAGGCCGTTGGCCAGCGTGAGGCGTTGAGTGTCAGTGGCGTGTGCGGCAGGCATGAGGGGCGTCCGGAAAGCTGTGCGAGGCGAGGCGTCATGCTAGCGGATTAGCTGACCCGTTCGCGAGCCTGCTGCTCAAAGCTGCGAAATAGAGGACGCAAAGGGGCCGCCAAGCTTCCCGACAATGCATCGCTTGAAAGACCGTCTTCGCGAACAAGTTCGCTCCTACCCCTCGGGCAGGAGGCCGTTGATTCTGCCCAACGGGCGTAGGAGCGGACTTGTCCGCGAAGGGGCCGCCAAGCTTTCCGAACATGCATCGCTTAAGCGACCGTCTTCGCGAACAAGTTCGCTCCTACCCCTCGGGCAGGAGGCCGTTTTGATTCTGCCCAACGGGCGTAGGAGCGGACTTGTCCGCGAAGGGGTCGCCAAGCTTTCCGAACATGCATCGCTTAAGCGACCGTCTTCGCGAACACGTTCGCTCCTACCCCTCGGGCAGGAGGCCGTTTTTGATTCTGCCCAACGGGCGTAGGAGCGGACTTGTCCGCGAAAAGGCCGTTAAGGTTTCCAAAAATGTATCGCCTGAGCGA
>NZ_WIBD01000035.1:12352-111647 GCF_009495975.1 Pseudomonas sp. SZ57
AAAATGTATCGCCTGAGCGAGCGTCTTCGCGAACAAGTTCGCTCCTACCCCTCGGGCAGAAGGCCGCTTTTGATTCTGCCCAACGGGCGTAGGAGCGGACTTGTCCGCAAAGGGGCCGCCAAGCTTCCCGACAATGCATCGCTTGAAAGACCGTCTTCGCGAACAAGTTCGCTCCTACCCCTCGGGCAGGAGGCCGTTTTGATTCTGCCCAACGGGCGTAGGAGCGGACTTGTCCGCGAAGGGGCTGTTAAGGTTTCCAAAAATGTATCGCCTGAGCGAACGTCTTCGCGAACAAGTTCGCTACGGGCTCCGGCCAGAATCAAAAGCGGGCTTGTGTATGACGATGGTCGCGGAGCGTGGGCACGATAGTTATAGGATTATTCCGCACGCTCCTGCGTGGGAATTATCCATCCGGCTAATCTGATCAAGTCAGCGACGTATAAAGCGCCGGGCGGCGATCCACGAAGTAGTCGTTCGCGGTTCGGGCCTTGGCCAGCAGTGACTTGTCCAGCGTGCCGACCAGCAGTGCTTCGTCCTGACCTGCCAGCAATGGGCGGCTGCCATCCGGCGCGCAGAGGCTGCTGAGCCCGCAGTAACGAATCTCGCCCTCGCTGCCGCAGTAGTTGGTGTACACCACGTAGCAGTGATTCTCGAAGGCCCGCGCCCGAACCGTCACGTCGCAGACGAAATCGTAAGGCAGCATGTTTGCGGTGGGGACCAGAATCAACTCGGCTCCTGCCAAGGCCAGCCGACGGGTGTTTTCGGGGAACTCCACGTCGTAGCAAATCAGCAGTCCCAGGCGCCAGCCATTCAATTCGACCACCGGGTAATGATCGTCGCCTGCGGCGAACATCGACCTGTCCAGCTCGCTGAACAGGTGCGTCTTGCGATAGTTGCACAGGCGCGTGCCCTGGCTGTCGATCAACTGCACGGCGTTGTAGATTCGCTGATCAGCTGCGCGCTCCGGATAGCCGTAGAGGATCGCAATGCCGCAGGCCTGTGCAATGGCGGCAATGCGCGTCGCTGCCGGACCGTCCTGCGCCTGCGCCAGCTCACCGACAGCCTCAGCGCCGATGTTGTAGCCGCTGAGGAACATTTCCGGGCAGATCAGCACCTGTGCCCCTTGCTCGGCGGCGGCCTGAGCCTGCTGTTCCAGGCGAGTCAGATTGCCGCCGACATCCAGCGGCAATGGCGGGCATTGATACAGCGCAACGCGCATGGGGTTTTCCTTCTGTCAGTCGCCCAGTGCAATCGGGCCGATTTCGTGGAACACATCACCGGGGCCGGGGTTCTCGGCGTGAGTCTTGCCGCCGAAGTGGTTCATGATCCCCCACACGGCGTTCAGTGAAGTCTGCACAGCGCCTTCGACCCACGCCGGTGTCCAGGACACATCGTCGCCGGCGATGAACATGCCGCGCTGTTCGCTGGGCATATCCTGCTGCATGAAGTGCGCGTACATGCGCTGGTTATAGCGGTAATGGCCCGGCAGCGCACCCTTGAACGCACCCAGGAAGTGCGGATCGGCTTCCCATGACACGGTAATCGGATCACCGATGATCCGCGCTGCGATGTCCACTTTCGGGTAGATCTTCTTCAAGGCATCCAGCGCCAGCTTCACCCGCTTCTCGATGGGCTGCGGGAGCATCTTCAGTGCATCGCTCATCCACGAGTAGGACAGGCAGATCACGCCCGGCTTTTCGTCGCCGTTATCGAACAGGTATGTGCCACGGGTCAGCCGGTCGGTGAGGGTCATGCTCATCAGGTCGCGGCCGGTTTCCGGGTCTTTGTCCTTCCAGAACGGGCGGTCGACCATTACGAAGGTCTTCGAGGACTGCATGTAACGGGTGCGGTCCAGGGCCATCCACATCTTCTGCGAGAACAGCGACTCTTCACACTCGATCTGCGTGGTCAGCAGCCAGCTCTGGCAGGTGGTCAGCACGGCAGCGTACTGACGGGTGTCGCCCCAATTGTCAGTCACCGCAAAACTGCCATCCTCGGCGCGTGCAATGCGCTTCACGCCGGGACGTGGTGCGCCGCGGTGCAACGACGACAGGCTGGTGCCCTTGGGCCAGTGCGCGCAATGCTCGGGTACATGGCTCCACAAACCGACCGGCACTTGCTGCACGCCGCCGACGATCAGATGCTGGTGCTCATCGCAGTTGGTCATTACCACGCGGAAGATTTCCAGCATCGAGTTGGGGAAGTCCGAGTCCCAGCCGCCCGTGCCGAAGCCCACCTGGCCAAACACTTCGCGATGAAAGAAAGACAGCCTGGCGAAGGCCTTGGAGGTCGCGACAAAGTCATAAAACGTGCGGTCGTCCCATAACGGCACCAGCTTGTTCCACAGCTCTTTGAGACGTGGCACATCGCGGTCGCGGATCGCCTGCTGGATGTCACCGAATTGCGAGCCGCTTTCCAGTGCGTCGGCCCAGGCGTCGGCGACTTCCTGAAACAGTGCCGGCAGGTCCGAGAGCATCTGTGCGTAGTACGTGGTGCCTTCCAGGTCGATAACGGTGCTGCCGGACGCCGCGGTCAACGGGTTGGGGAACGGCCTGGACTCAAGGCCCAGCTTGTCGACGTAATGGAAGAACGCTGTCGAGGACACCGGAAAGCGCATGCCGCCCAGTTCGGCAACGATGCCTTTGGCGCCTTCGAACTCCTGCGAGCGCAGGCGGCCACCCATTTTCGAGGCTTCGTACACCACCGGCTTGAGGCCCATCTTCATCAATTCGTAGGCCGCCACCAGACCGGCTATCCCGGCACCGATAATTGCCACTTCAGCACCGTGGTTCTCCACAGGGATGCTGCCCAGGCCTTTCGGGTGCTCAATCCAGTCATCGAAGGCGAAGGGGAAATCGGGGCCGAACATGGTGATCGGCTTTTTGCCGTTGGCGGGGTGACGATTGTTCTTCATGACGGACCTTGATGGGCAACGGCGAAAAACAACAGTCTAGAGAAGGGCGGGCACGTTAATAAGACGCAAAGTGTCGTCGATATGCTGTTTGTTTGGGCTAAGTGACGAATCTGCTGGTCGGTTTGTATGGCTGCTTGATAGAAGCGTGCAGTTACAGCGGCTGGCCGCGGTCGATCTTGCTGCTGAGGATGATCGATGTGGTGGTCTTCTCCACGCCATCCACGCTGCCGATCAGGTCCAGTAGCTGGTCCAGTTGCTCGGGAGAATCCGTGCGCAGCCAGGCGACATAATCGAACTCGCCACTCACTGCACAGAGTTGTTGAACCTGCGCCATGGCACTGAGGCGCCGCAACACTTCCTTGCCCGAGCGGGGTTGCACGGTGATGCCGACATACGCCTGCAACCCGCCACTGACCACGCGCTGGCCAAGGCGCACGCCGTAACCGGTAATCACTTTGCTGCTTTCCAGGCGTGCGAGACGCGAGGTGACGGTGGTGCGGGCGATGCCCAGTTGCCGGGCGAGCATGGCGACGCTTTCACGCGCGTTGATTTGCAGCGCGGCAATCAGCTGGCGATCGATTTCATCCAGCACAGGCGGGCGAGTATCGGGCACGGGCGGTTCCTTAAAACTTCCAGCGTTTGGCGGTCTTGGCCAGACGCGCCTGCAGGCCGTCGAGGTTGAGCGCCAACTGCTGAGTCATCAAGTGGTAGCCCTTCAGCTCGGTAGGAATGACGGCTTTCACTGGTGGTGTTTCCGGCGTCTCCGGTGTTTCAGTGGTGCGTTCCAGACGCTCGGTGGCCCCGGTTTGCAGGGCGCGCGCCATGCCGATCAGTTGCCGGCGAATCTGGCGGTAGTCAGCGTCCAACGATGCCTTGAGTGTCTCGTCAGCAAGCTGATTCAGGTTCGCCGGGCGAATATTGGCGAGAATCTCCAGGGTGCTCAGGCACATGCGGAAGTGACCCTGAATGGCGTCCAGCTCGACCATGGACATCTTCACTTCCTTGGACACCGACGGCAGCAGCGAGCGCAATTGCAGCATCGTGCCGTTGAGCCTGGCGGTCAGTTTCAAATGCTCGTCAGCGGTAACCGGCTGGCCCTGCACGATGCGCCCGTAGACCTTGGCGCAGTCACGCAAACCACTGGCCAGGTTGTAGCGCCAGGAAAACACCGCATACAGCGGCAGGGCGAAGGAGAACGCCAGGGCCAGCGCGATACCAATCAGAATATCGACGGTACGCCACAGCCCGTCACTGATCGGGTTGTAACCATGACCGGCGACGATGAACAGCGTGATCGCCGACAGCAGCGCGGTGTAACCGCCTTTGCCAATGGCGTGATAGGCGAAGAAACCGCACATCACCGACATCATTGCGTAGGTCAGCAACGGCATTTCCAGGTAGCCCTGCTGGACCACCACGATCAGACCGAGACCGGCACCGATCAACGTTCCGTAGGCCCGTTCGACCGACTTCTTGCCGATATTGCCGTGGTGCTGCAAACCGCCGATCACGATCAGCATGGTCACCGACGCCCACTCGCCGTGAGGCAGGTTGAGGCCAGTGGTCAGCAGAATAGTCACCAGCAGGCCCACCGCAATCCGCGCCGCGTGGATCAGCCGCGCATGCCGATAACGGCGATACGGGTCCAGCAAAGGACGCAGAACAGGGCGAAGCCAGGAGGGTATGAAAGCAGAGCGCGAATTCGTCATGCGTTAAGAGACCGCGAGGGTAGGGAAGAGATTCCCTGATTGGATGGTGGCAGTCCTCAGTAAGCCACATTTTGATGGGGGATGGGTGGGGTATGTCGATGATCAGTGACGTGGCATTGTGCATTCAAGGTGTAGGAATGACGTACTGAAGGCAGTCATCACGATTTTTATGAGTAATTAAGATGTCACTTTGTGACACTTTATGAGACTTAATGTGTTCTTTCGTGAGCTATTATTTTCAGGTCCACGTAGCTATACGTGTTACTTTGTTTTTCTCGAATTCCTGCGCCCGCCCGCTGGTAACTGCTCATGAAGGCTTTTTTCCCTGTTCAGTGCACCGACACGCTTTTGCGCATTGCGCTGCTGGTAAAGCAGACCAGGTTGCAGCAAGGCATCCGCCAGGTCGATCTTGCCGAAAGGCTGGGCATCTCGCTTCGTACGTTTCGACGTATTGAGGCAGGCAATGCCGAAGGCGTGTCGCTGCGTGACTTCATGTTGGTGGTCTGGGGGCTGGGAGTGTCGGAGCGATTGTTTCAAGGGCTTCGGGATGACGAGTCGTTCAGTGTCGAGCAGCTCGAAGCTGCCGACCGAAAGCGTGTCCGCCTGCCTCGACACAAGCCGGAGGACTTCTGATGGCCCAGGCTTATATCTACATGGAATGCCCTGTCAGCGGAGAGACACTGACGCTGGGCAAGCTGACGATTCAGGCTGGCGTCGGAACATTCCAATATGCACCGGATGCGGTGCAGGAAAACATCTGGGTGCCGGATCCTTTCAGGTATCCGCTGTCCACGCGGTCCTACACCGTGACTAAAAATGGTGGCGTCCCGGGTTTTATCGATGATGCCATGCCCGATGGTTGGGGAGAGCGGTTGCTGCATCGGGTTGAAAAAGGCCCGTTGGACTCGATACAGCTGCTGCTCAAGTCGCCCAACAGCGACAGAGGGGGCAATATCATGGCTGGCCTGTCGCGTGTCGCGCAGGACGGGCTGGGCCAGACGCCTCCCAAGGCCTTTCGTGCCAAAGGGCTCGATCATTTCATCGATGCCTGTGAAGCGATCTATGACAGCCAGCTCAGCGCCGAGCAGCTGGAGGTTCTGAAAGTAAGGGATCAGCGATCTTCCGCTGGCGGCGCACGCCCCAAGCGAACTTATCTGGGCGACAGAAAACTGATTCTGGCCAAGCCTCGCGACAAATTCGATCACTATGACCTGCCCTCCGTTGAGCATGCCTGCATGACCTTCGCCGGGCTTAAAGGGTTGCAGGCGGCCAACACCTCTCTGTATCGCGGCGAGCGGATCAATACACTGTTGGTCGAGCGTTTCGACCGCGCTTTTGATGAGCAAACCCATCGCTTCCGCCGACTGCCGATGCTCAGCGGCTTGACCTTGCTGGACGCCGAGTGGAAGGCCCGTACGCACCCCGACTGGCAATATGCGGCACTCGCCGATGAGCTGTATCGTCGTGGTGCGCCTGACGTTGATCGGCATGAGCTGTATCGGCGCATGGCCTACAACGTGCTGGTCGGCAATGCCGATGACCATCCCCGTAACCACGCAGTCATCTGGAAAGAAGGTGGCTGGAGGTTATCGCCGATGTACGACGTACTGCCCATTCTGGACGAAGGGCCTGCTCAGGCACTTCCCATGTCAGTCGGCATCGAAGGGTCGTGGCTCAACCGAGGCAATCTGCTCAGTCAGCACGCTCACTTTGCCTTGAGCAAGGAACAAGCCGAGGCGGCGCTGGACGAGGTGGCCGGTTGGGAAGCCGAACTGCATGATTACTACAGCCAGTTTCTGTCCGCTGCGGAACTGGATGCTGCAGTCGATGCTACCAGTGGCGCACGTCTGAAGCGCTAGCAGCTCAGGGTTCTACGGCAAGGGCCGATTGATCTGGTAGCGAGTGCTGCGGCCTCCACCGGGTAGGCGAACCAGGCAGTTTTTGGCAAGCAGATCACTTAAGTGGCGGGTAGCGGTGGCCTTCGAGACCTTCGCCACTGCCTGATACTGCGCTGCGCTCAGACCGTTTTCAAAGCCACGCTCGCCGCCATCCAGTAGCCGATTCAGCACCTTGACCTGTTCGGCGCTCAGGTCGTTGTCGCGATGTAATTGCCAAAATCGCGTTTTGCCCAGTACTCGTTCTATATGAACCAAGGCGTTTTCAATGCTTTTCAACAATGTGCGCAGGAACCATTCCAGCCACTCGGTGATATCGGTCGTGCTTTTCTGACTGGTCTCCAGAACGTGGTAATAGCCGGCGCGGTCAGCAAGGATGCTGGCGGACATGGCAAACAGTCGTATGGCTTGCTGATCGCCCTGAGTCAGTGCCAGGTCTGTAATGGCCCGAGTCAGGCGACCATTGCCGTCGTCAAACGGATGCAGGGTTACAAACCAGAAATGCGCGATACCTGCACGCACGAATGGATCGAGCGCCGGATCATTTTGACTGCTGGCAAACCAGTCGAGAAAATCGTCCAGTTGCTGCGCAAGTCCAGCCCGCGGTGGCGCTTCAAAATGCACGATGGGTCGATCAAGTCTCCCTGAGACCACCTGCATAGGTTCGTCGCTACGCAACTGACCAACCAGGATGCGAGCAGACACAAAGCTGTCCTCTTCCGGGAACAGCCAGCGATGCCAGGTACACAGACGTTGCAAGTCAAGTGGCTGATCATGACCACGTGTGGCGTCCAGCATCAGCTCGGCCAACCCCTCGCTGCGAGGGCTATGCTTGCCGTCATCGGCGATCCCCAGGCGGCGTGCCAGCGACGACCTGACAGAATCTGCATTCAGTCGCTCGCCTTCGATGGCGGACGAAGTGACGATATTCTGCAGCAGGGCATTCAAGCCCTCGCACATTTGCGCATCGCCACCCACTGCACCGCTCATACCCAGCAAGCGACCTTGAGCCTTGGCGCACGCTCGTATCAACGGTGCAAGGCGTTCTTCGCGCCAATGGAAGCGCGGCCAGTTCGGCTGTTGCCAGATCCAGAGATGTTCGGACATCGTATCCGCCTATGCAGTGAGCCGAATAAAAAGTTAATCGGCTCATGGAATGAGCCGATTGTGGTGATTATTCGGCTCACCGTCCAGATGTGCTCATCGAGGCGGCACGGATTACGTGAAAGCTCATCACGGTCTGTGAGTCATTGAACCCGAAGTGTGAGGCGTCTGCTGTAACTCGCGCGGCAATGTGGAGGGTGACTCTCACACCGCATTCCTGATGGATCAACCGGACCGGCGTATAGCTGTAGCCCCGGACCAGGGCGCTGTTCAACGACCCCTGCTTTTGCTCATTGAGTTGCAAGTCCGACACATGAACACCTGGTGGGCAATCCGCCACCTTCGTTTTGTTGTTCAAGATTCGTACAGCCAGCCTTTGCCATATTCGCCTTGCCAGCCTGTTCTCTTGCCTCGGTGAGAGCTGCAGCGCTCCAGCCAAAATGTATCAAAACGGACATATTCCGGACACGCAACGACCACAGAATTCGCGCCAATCGCTGACGGACCGGCTCATAACCAGAAAATCTCAGGCACCTCCTTCAGACGAGCTAATACCTGCTGCCATGAATAACCTGAACCTGTCGACGCTAGGCCAGAACGAACAATCGCTGGACGTGATTTACGGTCCTATTCAACCTGAGCTGCTACGTGAGGAAGTGCTGGCCGATCTGCTGGAAGCCAGTGCCCGGCGCAATCCGCAGCATGTGGCATTGATCTTCGGCGAGCGTCAGATCAGTTATGGCGAGCTGGACCGGCAGGCTGATCAGGTGGCGTCTGCGCTGATCGATGCGGGTGTTCGGCCGGGGCACATTGTCGGTCTATGGTTGCCACGCGGCATCGAGCTGCTGGTCATGCAGGCCGGTATTGCCAAGGCGGGTGCTGCCTGGCTGCCCTTGGATCAGGACACGCCGGTGGAGCGCCTGCAGATTTGTCTGGAGGACGCCAGCGCAGTCGGGCTGGTTTCCTGTGATGCGTTGATGCCGGTGTTGGCCGATACCGGCTTGAAGGTGTGGACTGCCGAACATCTGCTGACGCCGACCGACGCAGCGTTGGTGCGCCGCAGTGGTGTGCTTCCCGACCATCCAGCCTATGTGATCTATACCTCCGGCTCTACGGGCAAGCCCAAGGGCATTCTGATTTCCCAGCGCAGCATCTGCCATTTTCTGCGCAGCGAGAACGCGATACTCGGCATTCGGGCAAGCGATCGGGTTTACCAGGGCTTTTCCGTGGCCTTCGACATGTCCTTCGAAGAAATCTGGATCGCCTATCTGGTGGGCGCGACGCTGTGGATAGGTCCGAAGGAAACCAGCGGTGACCCCGAAACCCTGCCGCGCTTGCTGAATGAGCAGCGCATCAGCGTCTTGCATGCGGTGCCCACTTTGCTGGCGCTGTTCAGCGAAGACGTTCCCGGCCTGCGCCTGATCAACCTGGGCGGCGAGATGTGCCCTGAATCGCTGGTCGATCGCTGGGCAACGCCGAACCGGCAGATGTTCAACACCTATGGCCCTACCGAAGCCACTGTATCGGCCAGCCTGGCGCGTCTGTCGCGTGGTCGCCCGGTGTCGATTGGCACACCGTTACCCAATTACGGGCTGTTGGTCATCGCCAATGACCCCGCAGTCGGGAGCACCCTGGCGCCCAGCCTGCTGCCGCGTGGCGAAGTCGGCGAGCTGTGCATCATCGGCCCCGGTCTGGCCGAGGGGTATCTTGGCCGGCCGGACCTGACCCAGGAAAAATTCCTGCCGAACCCATGGTCCACCGACTATCACGATGCGCGTCTGTACCGAACCGGCGACCTTGCCCGGATCGACCATGAAGGGCAGGTGCAGTGCCTTGGGCGGGCCGACGATCAGGTAAAAATTCGCGGCTTTCGCGTCGAACTGGGCGAGATTGAATCGCTGTTGGCGCAACAGCCTGGCGTGGGCACCGTTGCCGTCCTGTTGCACAACGAGGCGGGCGTTGATCAGCTGATTGCCTATCTGGTGAGCGACACCTCGACGCCTTCCGCATTCACGAGTCAGTTGCGCAAAACCCTGCAGGCGCAGTTGCCGCCGTACATGGTCCCGGGACACTTCGAATTGCTCGACAGCATGCCGCGCCTCACGTCCGGCAAAATCGACCGCAAAACGCTCAAGGCCCGGCCGTTGACGGTCGATGCCAAGGCCGCCAGCGCAGACTCTGATGTGGCGCAAACCGAAGGTGAGATTGCACTTTTTGCCGCGCTGAGCACGCTGTTCCCCGGCATGCCGATCCGTCGCGATGCGGACTTTTTCACCGATCTGGGTGGGCATTCGTTCTTTGCCGCGCGTTTGGCCTCGGCCCTGCGGGCCAACCCGCGCTTCGCCCAAGTCACGGTGCGCGACATTTACCAGCATCGGCGTATCGGGGCGATTGCCGAAGTGCTGGACCAGGCGCCACAAGAGGTGGACGCGCCGGTGGAGTGGACACCTCCGTCAGCCTGGCGTCGCTGGCGCTGCGGCGTGGCCCAGGCGCTGGCATTGCCGGTCATGGTCAGCCTGCGCATGACCCAATGGCTCGCACCGTTCTTTACCTACCACTTGCTCACCGGCTCGCCCGACGACTCTGTCGCGCTGGCCACTCTGGCGTCGATCTCGGTGTTTCTGATTGCCACCGTTCTGCAGTTTTTCATCGCGCTGGCAGCCAAGTGGCTGATCGTCGGCCGCCTTAAGCCTGGGATCTATCCGCTGTGGGGCGTTACCTACTTTCGCTGGTGGGCCGCAGACCGCATGGTCGAGTCGGCGCCGACTTATCTGCTGAGTGGCTCTTCACTTTATCCCCTGTGGCTGCGCGCACTGGGCGCGAAGATCGGGCAGGACGTGATTATTGGCGGCGCTACAGTACGGGCTCACGACCTGCTGGAAATCGGCGACGGGGTCAGCGTCGGCAACGGTGTCAGCTTCGAAAATGCGCGCGTTGAACGGGGCCAGTTGCATTTGGGGCGTATCGCCTTGCAGGACAATGCCTGTGTTGGCTCTTACGTGATCATGGAAGGCAATACGGCTGTAGGCCCGTGGGGACATCTGGAAGCCCAATCGGCCATGGCCGACGGCCGAGAGGTTCCCGCTGGGCGCATCTGGCAGGGCTCGCCAGCGCGTGATGTCGGCGCGTTCGATACGCTCGGTCAACCGGCGCGGCCTGTGACCAGTCCTGCGCGTTTGCGGGCAGAAAAACTGTTCTTCGCCTTCGGCGTACTGCTGATCGCGACGTTATTCTTTATCCCGGTCTTCCCGACCTTCTTCCTGATTGACTGGTTCGACACGCAGAACGTCTTGCCATGGTTCGAGGGCAGCGGACCACTGGGACAACTGGCGCGCTATTTCCTGATCGCCTTCCCGGCCAGTGCGTTGCTGATTGTCGCGACCGTCCTGGCGTCGGCGGCATTGCGCTGGCTCGTCTTCCCGCGCCTCAAACCGGGCCGTTATGAGGTACACAGCAATACCTACTGCGCCAAATGGCTGATCAGCCAGATTCAGGAAGCGAGCCTCAACGTGCTGTCCGGCATCTACGCCACGGTGTATTCGCCCTTCTGGTATCGGCTATTGGGCGCGAAAGTAGGGCGTGATGCCGAGATCTCCAGTGCGCAGGGCGTCATCCCGGACATGCTGACCCTGGGCGATGAAACCTTTATCGCCGATGCGGTGATGCTTGGTGATGAGCGCATCGACGGCGGCTGGATGACCATGCAACCCACTGTCGTGTCCCATCGCAGCTTTGTCGGCAACGGCGGATACATCGCTGATGGCACGGTGCTGCCGGAAAACGTCCTGATCGGCGTCCATTCCTGCGCACCGCACAACAGCAAAATAGTCGACGGCGACACCTGGTTGGGCTCCCCACCGATCCACCTGCCTGCCCGCGAGCAGGTGAGCGGCGCTCCCGAATCGCTGACCTTCAAGCCATCACGGCTGCGCCGCCTGGCCCGCGGCCTTGTCGAAGGCGTGCGCATTGTCACCCCGCACGCGGTGGTGATCGCCGTTGGCTACACGGTGATGCTTGACCTGATGCCACTCGCTGACAACGATCGCTGGGGCGCCGTGCTGGCCTACCTCGCCGTCATCGGCATGGCGTACAGCGTGGGTAACTTTCTGCTGATCGTGGCCCTGAAGTGGCTAGTGATGGGCCGCTATCGCAAACGCGCTGACCCGATGTGGACGCCCTTCGTATGGCTTTCGGAGGGCATCACCAGTCTGTACGAAGGCATGGCCGCACCAAACTTCATGCGCTACTTGCGCGGCACACCGTGGTTGCCACTGGCATTCAATGTGCTTGGCTGCAAGATTGGTCGCGGGGTTTACATGGACACGACCGACATCACCGAATTCGACTGCGTCAGCATCGGCGCAGACAGCGAATTGAATGCCGGCGCCTGCCCGCAGACCCACCTGTTCGAAGACCGAGTCATGAAAATCGACCACGTCAGCATCGGCGAACGCGTGTACATGGGCCCACGCAGCGCCGTGCTCTATAGCGCGGTCGTCGGCAACGATGCGCACCTTGGCGCACTGACCCTGGTGATGAAGGGTGAGCACATCCCTGCCGGCAGCCGCTGGGCAGGTTGCCCCGCGTCACCTGACAGGGCATGAAACGCGGGGCGAGCTGGGCATTCGATGAAGATGGCCGGCTTGCCCCGCCAAAGCCTTTCCCTCGGCAGAATGTATTGCTGGTCAGCTGCGTTACCAGGCCGGGTTGTTCAAGGGATGAAGCCAGAAACCGCATTCGGACTTGCGTGCGTACCGCCGTGGAACAGTGGCTCGAATTGCCATCGGGCGCGATCACGTTCATCAGCGCCCCAGGTGTCGCGCCGCGATTGCTTATCGACGGGTTACCAGAGCCCGGATTTTCCATCAGCCACGAAGCCGGATGCTCGCTGGCTGCCATCGATCTCCAAGGCGCAGTGGGCGTGGACTTGATGCAGGTTCAGGCCGTGCCGGACTGGCATGCTGTCGCGCAGGATTATCTGGGGGCTGATGTTGCCAATGTGCTGTCAGGCATGCCCGAGTCGGTTCGCACGATTGCGTTCGCCAAGGCATGGTGCAGGCGTGAAGCATTTTTGAAGTTGCATGGATTGGCGCTCGATGAATGGACAGCACAGGGAGGGTTGCAGGGTGTGGGGGTTGAGGTTGAATTGGCGGAGGGGATGGTTGGAGTGGTGGCGTTGAGTCAGGTTTTGATGGAGTACATGAATCAGGCTGAGCGGCGCACGGCACCTTGATTGATGCGCTGCTGCCAATCGAAGATGAATGCACGAATGTTCTAGACTCACCTTCTGACGTCAGCGATAACCAATCGCTTTCATCGATTCAGGTGTTTTATGCCTTCCACACACTGGATAGACCTCGCTCGCGACCTTGATACAGGTATCGAGACGCTGCACGCGCACTTTCAGGGGCATGCCTATGATCCCCATTGGCATGACAGCTATCTGGTGGGCGTTACCCGGCAAGGTGTGCAGCAGTTCAATTGCCGCCGTCAGCGCCATGCCAGCACGCCCGGGCAGGTGTTCACACTGGAGCCGGGAGAAATCCATGATGGCAATGCCCCGTGCGCCGAAGGGTTCACTTATCAGATGCTGTACCTGGACCCGCATTGGCTGAGCCGGGAGCTCAGTGGGTTGTTCGAACAGGCTCCCGACCAGCATCTGCCTTCTTTCGCCAACACCCTGCAAACCGAATCACGGCTGGCTCACGCGGTCACGTTCGCTTTCACGGCGCTGCACCAAAATGAGCTACGCATCGTTCGTCAAAGCGCGTTGGATGAATTACTGGCGCAGCTCATTGATCGGGTGCAATGGCGACGCATGACCGATCCCGATCCGCGCTTGCCGCAAGTGGCCTTGCGGGCGAGGGATTATCTGCACGCGCATCTGCATCAGGACGTGGGCATGAACGAGTTGGCAGCTGTTTGTGGCGTCGACCGCTTTCGCTTGACGCGTGCGTTCAAGGCCGCCTTCGGCCTGCCGCCTCATGCATATCTGGTACAGCTGCGCCTGGCCAAGGCCCGTCGAATGCTGGCAGCCGGAATCTGGCCCGCTCAGGTGGCCAGCGATCTGGGCTTCGCTGACCAAAGCCATCTGGGCCGCTGGTTCATGCGCGCCTACGGACTGAGCCCGGCGGCCTATCGCTTGCGCTGCTCAAACCTTCCAGACTGATCCTGTGGTATGTCGCAGCATGGGCTTTTTCAGCCCTGGATTGCCGATCATGCTGCCTTTCATACTGTTCGCCTTCGTCGCCTCGATCACCCCCGGCCCCACCAACATCCTGGTATTAAGCAACAGTGCCCGCTTCGGCTGGCGCGCCGTTGTACCGTTGATTCTGGGAGCCTGCACCGGCGCTGCACTGTTGGTGTTGCTCGTCGGCATGGGTGTCGGCCACTCACTGCTCGCGATCCCCAATGCCCAGCGCGTCATGGCATGGGTCGGCGTGCTCTGGCTGACCTGGCTGGCCTGGAAGATAGGTGCCAGCCCGACCGACTCAATCGAGCGGCAAAACCGCCTGCCGATGGGCTTTATCGGTGGCGCAGCACTGCAAGTAGTAAATCCCAAGACTTGGGTCATGGCGCTGGCGGTGGTCAGTGTATTCAGCCAGCGCAACCCGGTGTCTTACCTGGCGCTGGTGTTCTTTCTGATTTCCTTGCCCTGCCTCGGCAGCTGGGCGCTGATGGGCGCAGGCTCGACCCGCTGGCTCACATCGCCTTGGCGAGTGCAGTGCATGAATCGAGTGCTGGCGGTTTTGTTGCTGCTGGCGGCGTGGATCGGTTTTATGGACAGTGTCTGAACGTGTGCGGTCTGGGTTGGCAGCAGGCACGCGAGGAGTCGGCTTCATTTCAAATCAAAGGCTGCTCTTGTCGAGCAACTCGACTATTTGCTTGTGACGTGAGTTTTGCTCTTCAACTTGCTGGTTTGCTCTGCGGTCGTCATCTCTTTTCACCGCAGAGCTTATATGGCGTCAGATTATTCCGGTGCTTGCGCGCCGCTGGTCCTGGACAGCTCAGCAGGTCGGGTTGCCGTATTGAAGAAGGCCAGGTGGTAGGCCAAGCCGACGAACACCGCGCCGCCCACCGCGTTACCCAAAAATACCGGAACGAAGTTGTCGCCGAACTGCGCCCAGCTCAAGGCGCCGGCAAAGATCGCTGCAGGAATGACGAACATGTTGGCGACGATGTGCTGAAAACCGATCGCTACGAATGCCATCACCGGAAACCACATGCCGACCACTTTACCGATCACATCCTTGCTCGCGTAGCTGAGCCACACCGCCAGGCACACCAGCCAATTGCAGCCAATACCTGAGATGAAGGCCTGTTCGAAGCTGGCCCCCACCTTGGCATTGGCGATGGCCACGGTCTTGGCCATGAAGGCGCCTTCAGTCAGGCCCACCACATGGCCGAAACAATAGGCGACGAACAGCGCGCCGATCAGGTTGGCCAGCGTCACCAGCACCCAGTTGCGCACCAACTGACCCAGACCGATACGCCCGGCGAACAGCGCCATGGGCAGGCTCATCATGTTGCCAGTCAGCAACTCACCGCCAGCCAGCACCACCAGAATCAGCCCAACCGGGAACACCACAGCGCCAAGCAGATTGCCCAGCGACGCCCACTCGTGGGGGATCATGGTGCTGACATGAATATCGAGAAGAAACCCGAGGGCGATGAAAGCCCCTGCCAGAAAGCCCAGGATCATCAACGAAGACAGGCCCAGGTGGGCTTTCTTGACGCCGCTTTCGACGGCAATTTCAGCGATTTGCTGCGGGGTGTTCAAAGACATGGTGGGCTCGTGCGTGGTCGTGGGCTGAGCGTGGGGATTAAAAGCTCAAGCGGTGCGCGCATCTGTCGCACCGGGAAACAACGTTACGGAATGTTTCGGAGGATGGCTAATCGGATGTTTTGATCGGGTGATTGAGAGGGTCGATGACTGGGCAGGTTTGCGCGGGGATTGGGCTTATAGTTGTTTGGTTGGCAGGTTTGTAGTGGGTCAACTAAACCCGATCACTGAGTTGTCAGCGACCGAGCCACCTTAGAAATGCGGACTCAAGCGTTCAAGCCAGCGGATCCTGACGCAACTGTAGGCAACGGAGCAAGGCGCCAAGGCTTCTGTAAAACGTTTACTCGTTCCGCAACACGATCCTGTTTTTTACTTCATCCGGCTTGGTATTGCCCGGCATCACCCCATAACTATCCCTGTCTCCATAAACCGCAAGGACAGACCATGACCAACTCAACCGAAACCGCCATCCTTGCCGGCGGCTGCTTCTGGGGCATGCAAGATTTGTTGCGACGCTACCCCGGCGTGCTGCATACGCGAGTCGGCTACACCGGTGGTGACGTACCGAACGCCACCTACCGCAACCACGGCAACCATGCCGAAGCGATTGAGATCGTGTTTGACCCGGCGGTGATCAGCTACCGGCAGATTCTTGAGTTCTTTTTCCAGATCCATGACCCGAGCACGCCTAACCGGCAGGGCAATGATCTTGGGCCAAGCTATCGTTCGGCGGTTTACTACCTGAGCGAACAGCAAAGGGATATTGCCGAAGATACCGCGGCTGACGTGGACGCCTCCAAGCTGTGGCCGGGGCGTGTGGTCACGCAAATCGAGCCCGCGAGTGAGTTCTGGGAGGCGGAGCCGGAGCATCAGGATTATCTGGAGCGGATACCGAACGGTTATACCTGCCACTTCATCCGGCCGAACTGGAAGTTGCCCAAGCGGGCTTGAACCTGAATCGCATCGGGAAAGGCCGCGATAGGGGAGAGCGCAAAAGCTGACCTGTATCTGAGAGAACCACCCCAAAACAAAAAAGCCGCGCAATGTGCGGCTTTCAAGTTGGTGGGCCCACACGGACTAGAACCGTGGACCAAAGGATTATGAGTCGCCTAGCCGGATCGCGAACCAACCGGAGCCTCTCGTAGGGTAACGAAGGTGCAGGAAGCTCAAGCTCAATCTGGAAGCGGGTTTGGCGAAGGTAATCGAAATTTAGACAAGCTGCCTAGCGTACCGCTATTGTACCGAAGCGAGGTGATGGGGGAAGGGGTATAATGGCAACTTGGCCACACCAGCGTAGGATTCCCTTCCGCTGGTCCGAAAGGAATAATCGAAGGGTTTGACGGGGTGAACAGAGTCATGCAGACAGAGGGTCACGTTCAGGCGGCAATCGCGAGGATCTTCTCCTCTGCCGTCTTTCGGGAGCTTGTAAGAGACGGTCGCTCGTCCCTTTTTGCGCGGCTGGTGCATGAGATTTATCGCGAAGAAAATACCTGCACTTGGAGTGTCGGAAGATTCTTTGATGAGTGTTTCAATTTTTTGAAACGCTCAGACCTTCGGAACGAATATGCGTATAAATCAGCTATTATTCAGAAAGTCTTGCTGGGCTCTCACTCTCTCAATACAGCCTCTATCGTTGATGAGTTCAGAGTAGGTGGGAATAAGGCTGATCTCGTTATGCTCAACGGAACCTCGAATGCGTTTGAGATTAAGTCTGAGAGAGACCGCCTAGATAGATTGTGTACGCAAGTCTCATCGTACAGTGAAGTCTTTGCAGAAGTCACGGTGCTTTGTGCTGAAAAGCATTTGAGGGCAGTTCAAGATACCGTGCCAGATTTTGTCGGGGTGTCGGTCCTCACTGAGCGATTTCAAATCTCAAAAATTCGGAAAGGAGTGAATGATCCTGAACGAACTAATTCTGTCTCTATATTCAACAGCATTACAAAAAAAGAGGCAGGTGAGGTTCTAAAGCGTTTAGGTGTCGCTGTGCCAGATCTACCTAATACGCTAATGCATTACGCGTTGGAGTTAGAGTTTTCTAAGCTACCTTCGGCACAGGTGCATGATGAAATGGTAAAGGTTCTAAAGATAACTAGAAGTTTGTCTGGGATGTCTGAATCCTTGCAGAAAGTACCCCGGTCATTGAGGGTTTTTGCACTGACCGTTCCGATGAAAAAACGCGGAAAGGAAAATCTGCTTGGAGCATTGGATACTCCTCTAATGGATGCATTGAAATGGGGATGAATGGAGCATGTACTACCCTTATTTTCGTGGTAAGCAGTATGATTTAATTGCAATTCGTGAGTGTGCAGATATTATGGCCAGGCGTGGGTTTGTCCCAATCCTAGAGCCAGTTAAAGAGTCGCTGAGTGGAGTTGTTCGTACTGTTGATGCAGTGATTGATGCTGGTGGCAACATTGTATTGGTCGTTAATCCCCAATATGGCGAGCTTTCAAGGGATTTTTCTTCTATTCTCGAATTGTTGGAAGACACCTATGAGCAGAATAGTTCTGTGTTCGCTGGTATATTGCTCAGCGAGAACACGGATTTGGAAGAGATTAGAGAACTCTTGGAAACCCTCGATGGACGGAGGGTCCTTTTTATCCATGCTGGATTCCGCGATGATGCAGACCTCCTAAATCTGATTGATACTGATGACGATGTAGCCCATGTGTTTCTTGAAAAGGCTAACCGTAGATACCAAAGAAGCTTCAATGAGTTTGAGCGGATCATAGTCAAAGACGGGTTCGTTAAACGCGCAAATCGTCTGCATCCGGAAGTCGAGTTCTTTTCTGATCTCCATATAACCTTCATTGAAGACGGCGCAGATGGCTTCGGCGACTTTCTAATGGTTGGTGATGAGTATTCAGAAGGTGGTGGGCCCGCCTACGCTGTCGCAATTCATCTAACCTTTATCGATGATGATCAAGGTGATGATATGTTTATCCATCACTTTAAGTCTGATAGATTTGAGACTCCGACCGACCCCGCTGGAAAGTTCGCAGAGGCTGTAAGAAAACTTGTTGCTGAAGCTACTAGTCCAGATACCAAGATAGATAGAACGAGGGCGGTGCAAGAGTTTATTGACTTGCACAATCGTGGCCACTTTCCAGGGCTTGGTTATATCAAGAAATTATCCATGCAGCATCATATCGAAGTAATGGCTAATTATTTTTATGGAAGATAATGTATGTACTGCTGCCCGGTCTGTTTTGGTGACTCTCATCTCAGGCGGAGCGTCTTCTCTGAAGTTTCCAAGCGTTTAGGAAACTGTAACTACTGCCTATCCGTAAATCAGCCGCTGCTTGAGCCTATGGAGTTAAGAGAACATTTTGAACTGCTCAGAGGAGCCTATGTCACTGACCCCGCAGGTTCTGGTTTGGTTGATCTTTTAAAAAGTGACTGGGGACTGTTCGCCCATGAACGTATGGATGTCGCACACTCTAAGGAACTGTTGAGCGATATTTTAGATGATGGCGAAGTAGTGAGGCAAAGATTCAAACCGTCAGCCAATCTAGCTGCTGAGAATGCACTTCAACGCTGGAGTGATCTTCGTCAAGAGTTAATTCATCAGAACAGATATTTTCCAAAAACCGAAATCAACCTGTCGCGTCTCAGTCGTTTATTTAGTTTTTTGATTTTGCCTCAAGATGAGCTCCCTGCTCTCTGGTTCAGGTCTCGGATTCAAAGTGGTGCTGATCCATTCCCTCCTAATGAGATGGGGGCTCCCCCCAAGCATTTGGCTTCTCATGGTAGGGCCAACCCTGCCGGTATACCCTATTTGTATCTAGCCTCTACTGAGTTGACTGCGATTTCTGAAATAAGGCCCCACACGGGAGAGCTTGCTTGCATTGCAGCATATGAAATCCCAGCTGCATTGAAACTTATAGATTTGAGGCATCCTCGCCGTAGTGTATCGCCATTTATTTTGTCCGACGAAACAGAGATTTCTATGCTCAGAAGCGACATAGAGTTTCTTGAGAAATTGGGTGATGAGCTAACCAGGCCTGTTCTTCCGCGTTCCGCTGCATTTGACTATGTACCTAGTCAATTCCTATGTGAGTATGTGAAGGTTTGCGGTTTCGATGGGGTTTTATACCGAAGCTCGGTTGGGGACGGCGTTAACCTAGCTCTGTTTGACCCGCACTTGGCGAGAGTCGGTGAAATAAAAAGCCAGCGCGTAATTAGCGTAATGGTGAATTTCGGTGAATGATTTTTCGGGGCTTTTGAATATTGGGGGGGAGGGGAAAATAATGGCTATCAGAGTGGTCCAAGAGGATCTGTTTGCATAGTTGCAGAAAAATCAAATAAACTGAAGCATGATCAGTTTAAACAATACATTGATAATGTTGAGTGAACATCGAGTTTGGTTCGGTCGCGATCATTGTTTTTGGTTGCGGCCTTTTTTGGTAAGCGCCTCATGAACCCCACATTCCCAACCAGCCATTGAAGCTTGATGCTGTGCTCCCGATTCTTTTCAGGAGTCAGCACCTAATGATGCGACCCGACGCCAAAGTCGAAAAAGTGTACCTCTACCCCAAACCGGTGGACTTTCGAAAATCTATTGACGGCCTGGCTGCACTGGTCGAGCTCGACATCAAAGTTGCCGTGTTCGATCCCGTGCTTTTTGTTTTTCTGAATTGCCCTCGTAACCGAGTGAAAATCCTTTACTGGGAGCGCAACGGCTTCTGCCTTTGGCTCAAACGCCTGGAGTCCGAGCGTTTCAAAACTTCTCCCGATGAGACAGACGAAGCCATCGTGCTGACGGTTCAGGAACTGAACTGGTTGCTCGACGGTTTTGATCTCTGGCGCAACCGCTCTCATCAGGTTTTAACTCCAAGATTCGTCGCCTGACAGGTATAATCCGGGTATGATTTCCATGCCCGGAGATCTTCCAGATGACCCTGTATTGCTCAAGCAACTGCTCGCGCAGTTACTGATTGAGCGCACGGCTGACAAGGGGCATATCGTCGATCTCAACGAACAGATCAAGTTACTGCGCGACCGTCTGTTCGGACTGTTCGGACGTAAGTCCGAACAGACGGTCGAACCCAACACGCCGCAATTCGCGCTATTCAACGAACCCGAAAGCGAGCCGATGCTACCCTTCGGCGACGCTGACGAAGAGGTCGTTGCACCGGTCAAATACCGTGGTAAACGCAAGCCACTGTCGGCTGATCTTCCCCGCATCGAAGTCATCCACGAGCTGCCTGAGCACGAACTGACCTGTGCCTGCGGTTGCCGCAAGCATGTCATCAGCGAAGAAACCAGCGAGCAGCTGGATATCGTGCCGATGTAGATCCCGGTGATTAAACATATCCGCAAAGTCTACAGTTGCCGCGGTTGCGAAACGGCACCGGTCACGGCTGACAAACCGGCTCAGTTGATCGAAACGAGCATGGTCAGTCCGAGCGTACTAGCCATGCTGCTGACCACCAAATATGTCGACGGTTTGCCTCTGCATCGTTTCGAAACGGTGCTGAGTTGACATGGCATCGAGATACCGCGCCAGACGCTGGCGCGCTGGGTGATCCAGTGCAGCGAGCACTTCCAGCCGCTGTTGAATTTGATGCGTGATCGGTTGTTCGAAAGCCCGTTTATCCACTGCGATGAAACCCGAGTCCAGGTACTAAAAGAGCCAGATCGTGAACCGCCCAGCCAATCCTGGATGTGGGTACAGGCCAGCGGACCACCAGACCGAAAAGTCCTCCTGTTCGACTACACCACCAGCCGTGCGCAGGAAGTGCCGCTGTGCCTGCTGGAGAGTTATCGGGGCTACGTGATCACCGACGATTACGCGGGCTATAACGCTTTGACGTTGCAACCGGGTGTGGAACGTCTGGCGTGCATGGCCCATGTACGACGCAAGTTCGTGGAGGCAAAGAAAGTGCAGCCTCAAGGCAAAACGGGCCGCGCTGATGTTGCACTGGCATGCATTAACAAACTGTATGGCATCGAGCGTGAACTCAAGGATGTCAGCGATGAGCAACGTTACATCGGTCGTCAGGAAAAAAGCCTGCCTGAGCTGACGAAGCTCAAAGCATGGATGGAAACAACGCAGCCGCAGGTCACGTCACAAGGAGCCTTGGGTAAAGCTGTGAACTAACTGGCTCACAACTGGAGCCGGATAGAGCGTTATATCGAAGCTGGTTTTCTACCCATCGACAAAAACGCTGCCGAAAGAGCAATCAGGCCGTTCGCCATCGGACGAAAAGCCTGGCTGTTCAGCGACACGCCCAAAGGCGCCACGGCCAGCGCCCAGATCTACAGCTTGGTCGAGACCGCCAAACTCAACGGCCAAGAGCCTTATACGTGGCTGCGCCAAGTGCTTGAGCGGTTGCCGCAAGCTGCATCCGTAGAAGGCTTACGAAGCCTTGCTGCCGTGGAACTGCTCGCCAGAGATGCCTCGCTAAACCCAATCCTCATTTTTTGCTAGGTGGGGTTTGTGGCGCTGCTACCTCTATTTTATAGAGTCATAATGCTCTATGCATTGCATAATCCGATTGAGAATTACGTTAAATCCGGAGAAGTCAATGCTGCTTTTTTTAACCAGTACTACTTTGTTGGCAAATGCGTCTTTGCCGTAGTGAGTGGCCTTGTCAAATTCTTTCTCTAAACTAAGAATTTTTCCATCAACCTGTTCGTCTCGTGTGTCCTGAGTGAACAAATCTTCAATTGCAGTTTGTCTGTCTGGGGGGGGCGCTAGGGGTGTCAGCACGAGGTAAAGGTTTTCAGTGACGTGGATGAAGTTCGCTCCCCTGAACTCAAATTGACCGGGTGTTCTTGGGTATGGAGTCGCTTGCACTTTGTCCCCCCTAAGCAAGCTTTCGACGATGTTGAAGCCTTTGTCGTTATCTAAGATAATAATAACGGGGTTGGCAGGCTTGGGTGCTTTGTAGAACTTATGATTTTCTTTGAACTCTGCTATGAAATCTTTTAAGTAGGGAGTGCCGCCGTATAATTCCATTAAAAAGCGCGTTCGGGCGCTATAATTGAATATAGATACAAGCAGCTGATATGCGGATGTTGCAGATTTGGGCTTAGCTAATTTGGGGTAAGCAGGACTAAGCTTTTTTATGGCGGCTTTTAAATAAATATTATCTGTCTTGCCTTCGCATATTATCGTTACTTTTTCATTAGCATAAAATGATCGAAAGTATAAAAAACGGCTAAATGTAAGCTCTCTACCACTTAATAGTCTTCGTGTGTTGTTGCTGGGTTTGTGGGGCATGTACTCGGGATTAAGTGGCGCCTTGTCGCGCAGACGATTATAATAATCAACTTGGTCGATGAAGTTTAAACGGCCTTCCAGTTGGTTGATGTTGCCCGGCGCCGGCTTGTCGTCAATTATATCTACAAACGTACCACTCTTAAAAAGTAAGTGGCACTGCGATTTTACAGTGCGCCAATATTTTGAATTCACGTTTGGTTTTTTATTTACAACTAATCCGGTGACTTCTTGGCGTGAATCTTGGTTTCGGATTCGAGTTTTTTTAGGGTTTAGATTAAACCCAGCTCTTTGGATTTCACCGTTAAGTAGGTATCCGGCTGTGTAAGATCCTTCTAGGTCTTTCATGATCTGCTCAGGAAAGATTTTTTTCCGTGTAGAAAAAGTAATGTCGTCGACATATCTACTGTATGTACAAGAGTAGGTTCGCGCCAAGGCTGCAAGCTTTATATCTAGGATGTGGGTGATTAAATTTGTTATTACTGGGGAGCACGGACTTCCCTGCGGAAGGGTGTTGTTATAGCAGGCTATTTGCGCGATCACTGTTGCTATGTCAGGGTGGAGCTGAAAGTTTCGGTTTGTAATAAAAAAACCACGCACTCTTCCAAAATTAAAGCTGTCAAAAAAATCCTTTAAATCTACGTTTAGAACATTTTTTCTATTAAGGTGCATCATTGCGTTTGTGATAATTGAACGCTTGCGAACAAAGCCGTGAGAGAGTGTCGGTGTGAATGTGTGATCTGGACGCTTCTTCTTTTTATGGTCTGAGTTTTTATCTTTTTTAGTGATAATAAATTTTGTTTTGATAGCCTTTGCAGGTTTGGCTTTGTTAATTTCTTCGATACAGTCTTGTAAGAGATTAGATAGCGAGGACTGTATGCTCTTAAGGCTTTCGTATGGTGCATGTATTGTGCGGGTGCCGCCACTTTTCTTTTTTAGTGTGAAGCTTCTATATAGTGTGTCAGGCTTTAATACATACAGAACATATGTAAGGAAAGAAGCTTTTACGCCTAGGAGTAGTGCAAGTTCTGGTTTTGTTCGTGCAGCTCGCAGAGCGTCGATATTTTTCATATTATGAACTGTGCAGAGGAAAAAAATGGCTTATGGGCACTCCTACGCAAGTGGAGGGACCGTCAAGGGTCGACAAGTCTCATAAGGCAGCCCTTTCGGACATTGTTTTAACTGATCGCGATCCGCGATCCAAAAATCTGCCCATAAGCCATGGCGGAAGCTATCAAGGCGCCATCATTTTTGCAAGGTGTGATGGCGTTGTGTAGTACAGCTTTCCGGTGAAAGCCTATCCTGTACTAGATTTCCATCCGCTTTAGTTCTTGTTTATGAACAAGCTTTTAGCAAAGCTCACTGCGTTCCTGATGGCTGAGAATCGCCCGTATCAGGAAGTATCTTCTGCGAGAGCACCACAAACTCGTTCAGGTCAATTTCGCCGTTGATGTAGCGCTGACCAAGGTGTTTCATTGCTTCTGAGGTTTCGAATCCAGAAAGCCCAATGGACGCATTGGTGAGGGCGACAGCTTTCTTACGCTGGTTCTGCTCTGCCTCAGAAATCTGATGCTCCGGATTACTCCCATCAACGGCTTCGATTTCGGTGCTTCCTTGATGCTGCGTTGGCTCTTGTTTTTCTGAGGTCATGTGGATTTCTCACCGTTTTGTTGAACGCAGGAGGGGGGCCGCTCCAGTCTCAGGTGCGTACCAAAGTATCAAGGTTTTGGCTGGATGCGGTGTCAAGGGCGGCACCTGAAGCCGCATGCGGAGCGCAGCCGAAAGCGAGCAGGAGGCCGGGCATAGCCGAACCCTTGACGCCACAGGAAGCACTGAGCCTATGGTAAGGGGGAGGTCAAGGGCTCCGCCCGCTGTACCTGCCCTCTCAGCCATTCCGGCAGGTTCGGACAAGGGATGCAACCGAAGGGGTTGCCCAAGCGGAGCGCGGAGTTTTCGCAGTCTTGTTGCATTCGTCCGCCGTGGAGATGTGTGTCCGTGGCAGGTTTTTAATGCGGCTTATGACTGAACCTGAAATCAGGTGCGCGCTGAAACTGTCTTGTTTTTGCTATTAGTCTTTTACTTACAATAGGTTAACGGATTTGTGAATTGCCCATCCCCCGCCCTTCCCGCGAGCGGGAAGGGAGCGAAGGAGCTTTGACGAGAGTAGCCATGAGAGGGTGCTCCTAGGCGGCTAGCGAACCAGCACTGTACCTAAATTGTACCCTTGGACCATAGGACTGTGTCTGAGGTGGTTCCGCCAGAAACGCGAAAGCCGCGCAATGCGCGGCTTTCAAAGGTGGTGGGCCCACACGGACTCGAACCGTGGACCAAAGGATTATGAGTCCTCTGCTCTAACCAACTGAGCTATGGGCCCTCAGTAGGTCGCGGATTATAACGGCGGTTTCGCGGCTGTGCTATCCGAAAAGTCCGAAAGATTCATAAGAAGAAATCTTGCGCGGAATTCTTCGGCGTCGAGGGGCAGGCTGACGATGTAGCCCTGGATCTGTTCGCAGCCTTCGCTGGTCAGGAATTGCTGCTGCTCGCTGTTCTCCACGCCCTCGGCGATCACGGTCAGTTGCAGGCTGCGCCCCAGGGCGATGATGGCGCGGACGATGGCGGCGTCGTGGGTGTCTTCCGGCAGGCCGCGGACGAAGGACTGGTCGATCTTGAGGATGTCCAGTGGCAGGCGTTTGAGGTAGCTCAGTGAGGAGTAGCCGGTGCCGAAGTCGTCGATCGCCAGTTGCACACCGAGTGTCTTCAATTGGTGCAGCACGGCCAGCGCTTCCTGGGTCTGGCTCATGATGAAGTTTTCGGTGATCTCCAGTTGCAGGCAGCCGGGTTCCAGGCCGTTGTCCGTGAGCAGCTGTTCGATGCGTTCCAGCAGGTTGGTCTGGCGCAGTTGCGCGCCTGCCAGGTTCACCGAGAGCGGGCCGAACGGCTGACAGGTCTTGCGCCATACGCCCATCTGGCGGCAGGCCTGCTCCAGCACCCAGTCGCCGATCTGCAGGATCATGCCGTTTTCTTCCGCCAGAGGAATGAAGTGTTCGGGCGGCACTTCGCCAAAGGTCGGGTGGTTCCAGCGGATCAGGGCTTCTGCGCCTGCCAGTGTCTGGGTCGTCAGGTTGATTTTGGGCTGGTAGGCCAGTGTCAGTTGATTGCGCTCCAGGGCTCGTCTCAGTTCCTGCTCAAGGGCGATGCGCTCACTGGCCTGCTCACTGAGGTCGCAGGTATAGCTTTCGACCCTGTTGCGGCCTTTTGCCTTGGAGCGGTACATCGCCGCGTCGGCATTTTTGACCAGCGTGGCTACGTCTGTGCCGTCGGTGGGGAACACGCAGCTGCCGATGCTGGGGCTGATGTAGAGCTCATGTTCGCCAGCCTCGAAGGGCGTGTTGAAACAGGCCAGTAATTTATTGGCGATGGCCTGTGCGTCGCTGGCTTGCAGCAGGCCCGGCAGTAGAACGATAAACTCGTCGCCGCCCAGACGTGCGACGGTGTCGATGTCGCGCAGGGTTTCCTTTAGCCGGTGTGCGATGCCTTTCAGCAGCAGGTCGCCGACCGGGTGGCCCAGGCTGTCATTGATGTGCTTGAAGCGATCCAGATCGAGGAACAGGACTGCGCCGAGGCTGCCGGACTCTTCGCTGTGCAGCAGGGCGGCTTGAAGCCTGCTCTCGAACAGTATTCGGTTGGGCAGGCCGGTGAGCGGGTCATGATGGGCCTGATAGTCGAGGCGCGCCTGGGCGTGTTTGAGGCTGGAAATGTCGGCGAAGACGGCGACGAAGTGGGTCAGGAAGTTGTCTTTGTTGCGCACGGCACTGATGGTCAGCCAGCTCGGGTAAAGCTCGCCGTTCTTGCGGCGGTTGCTGATTTCGCCCTGCCAGTGGCCCTCGGCTGTCAGTTGGTGCCACATCGAGGCATAGAACGCGCTGTCATGTTGGCCGGAGGCAAGCAGGCGAGGGGTCTGCCCGATGGCTTCACTTTCGCTGTAGCCAGTGATTTCCGTGAACGCGCGGTTGACGGCGCTGATGCTCTGGTCGGTATTGGTGATGAGCACACCCTCGGCAGTGCTCTCGAAAACAGTCGCCGCGAGATGCAGTTTCTCCTGCATTTGCCTGCTTTCGGTGATATCCCGTGTAATCGTCAGCAGACAGTCTTCACCTGCAATGATGAGGGGTTGAGAGGACAGTTCGCACAGTCGAACATCGCCATTGTTGTTACGAATCCGGACCCGCAGATCCCTGACGAAACCATGCTGTTTCATTTGCTCGATGAGTATTGAGCGCTCGCTCAGGTCAACCCAGATACCCAGGTCGAATGTCGAGTGGTCAAGGCAATACTCTTCGCTGTACCCGGTCAAGCGGCAGAACCCTTCGTTGACCTCCAGCAGCATGCCGTCCTGCTGCCGGGTAATCGCCATCCCGTCAGGCGAGGCATGAAAGGCTTTGGCGAACTTCTCTTCGGAAAGCTGTAATTGTTGTCGGGCCAGTTTGAGCTGGGTGATATCACGCACTATCACCAGCACGGCAGGTATCGGGCTATGCTCGAACGGTTGGGCGGACATGAGCCCTGAAAAGGTTTCGCCGTTTTTGCGCCGAAAGGGTATCTCCAGATTATGGATATCGCCGGTCTGCAATTGCAGCAGGACTTTTGGGCCGATGCCTGGCACTGCCCACAGATTCAGTTCTGTCGGCGTCTTGCCAATCACTTCATCAAGGGGGAGGCCGGTTCGCTCTACGAACGCCTCGTTGGCATCCATGATGTGTCCGTCGGCAAGGCTGACGATCAGCATGGCATCCGGGCATTGAGCGAAGATCGAGGCGAATTTTCCCTCGGACAGGCATGACGCTTCCCGGTCACTGTTTTTGATTACTCCACGCATATGCGGCTTACGTCCGTGTCTGACTATCGCTGATGATGGTGTGGCGTAACCTTGTAACTTCAATGATCCAAGGCTTGGTTCGAAGAGCGCTGGTGTCTGGTGTGATACATAGTTGTAGGTCAATTTTTCAGGCGCTGCAATTAGACTGATGTCTGACCTCTTTTTGATTGGGTCAATTGACAACTGGGCCTGCAAATTTTGAATTTTCTTTTGCCCCGGAAACGCAAAACCCCCGGCATGCCGGGGGTTTTGTTGACTCGCTGGTGCGATTACTCGTCGAGGAACGAGCGCAGGTGCTCGCTTCTTGTCGGGTGACGCAGCTTGCGCAGTGCCTTGGCTTCGATCTGACGAATCCGCTCGCGGGTTACGTCAAACTGCTTACCAACCTCTTCAAGCGTGTGGTCGGTATTCATGTCGATGCCGAAACGCATGCGCAGAACCTTGGCTTCACGGGCGGTAAGGCCCGACAGCACTTCGCGTGTCGCTTCTTTCAGGCTTTCAACAGTGGCGACATCGATTGGCGACTGCATGGTCGAGTCTTCGATGAAGTCACCCAGGTGCGAATCTTCGTCGTCACCGATCGGGGTTTCCATGGAGATCGGCTCTTTTGCGATCTTCAATACCTTGCGGATTTTATCCTCAGGCATTTCCATGCGTTCGCCCAGCTCTTCCGGGGTCGGTTCGCGACCCATTTCCTGCAACATCTGCCGGGAAATACGGTTGAGCTTGTTGATCGTCTCGATCATGTGCACCGGAATACGAATGGTGCGTGCCTGGTCGGCAATCGAGCGAGTGATCGCCTGACGGATCCACCAGGTGGCATAGGTCGAGAACTTGTAGCCACGACGGTATTCGAACTTGTCCACAGCCTTCATCAAGCCGATGTTGCCTTCCTGGATCAGATCGAGGAATTGCAGACCACGGTTGGTGTACTTCTTGGCGATGGAGATCACCAGACGCAAGTTCGCTTCGACCATCTCTTTCTTCGCGCGGCGGGCCTTGGCCTCACCGATCGACATGCGACGGTTGATGTCCTTGATCTCGGCGATTTTCAGGCCGGTCTCTTCTTCCAGTGCGGACAGCTTCTGCTGGCAACGCTGGATGTCAGGCTGCAGGCGACCGATGGCTTCGGCGTATTTGCTCTTGCCCTTGGCCAGTGCGTCAGTCCAGCTTTCGTCAACTTCGTTGCCTGGGAACTGGCGCAGGAAGTCGGCGCGCGGCATACGTGCATCACGTACACACAGCTGCATGATGGCGCGTTCCTGAGCACGAAGACGCTCAAGAGCACCGCGTACACGCTCTACCAGACCTTCAAACTGTTTTGGAACCAGTTTGATCGGCATGAACAGTTCGGCCAGTGCAACCATTTCGGCAATGGCGTGCTTGTCGTCGCGACCAAACTTCTTCAAGGCCTTGCGGGTGATTTCCATTTGATCGGAAACCGCACCGAAGCGCTGCTGGGCGATGACCGGATCAGGACCGCTCTCGACTTCGTCTTCTTCGTCGCTGGCGTCTGCCGACTCTTCTTCGTCGTCATCGGCACCCTCGGCCTTGACGGCTTTGGGGTCGACAGGCGGCGGGACTTCGGCAGGCGGCGCAATGCCGTCGTCCGGGTCGATATAGCCGCTCAGGACATCGGAAAGGCGACCGCCTTCGCTGGTGACGCGTGTGTATTCGGAGAGAATATGGTCAACCGTGCCTGGGAAGTGCGCAATTGCGCCCATCACTTCACGGATGCCTTCTTCGATACGTTTGGCGATTTCGATTTCGCCTTCACGGGTCAGAAGTTCAACGGTGCCCATTTCCCGCATGTACATACGAACAGGATCGGTGGTACGCCCGATGTCGGTCTCGACCGCTGCCAACGCTGCAGCCGCTTCTTCTGCGGCTGCCTCGTCGGTATCGGCGTCGGCCAGCATCAAGGCGTCCGCATCCGGAGCACTCTCGTGTACCGGGATCCCCATGTCGTTGATCATGCGGATGATGTCTTCCACCTGCTCGGGATCTGAAATATCCTCGGGCAAGTGGTCGTTGACCTCTGCGTAAGTCAGATACTTCTGCTCACGACCCAGGGTGATCAACTCTTTGATACGAGATTGCTGTTGCGCTTTTCCGGACATAACACCCTATCCACTGAAGGTCTTGGCGGGCAAAAAACAAGCCGAGGATTATACCCGAGCTATGACCTCACGCGCCAGTTGAGGTCGGGGTTTGTGCGGGAACATTGCGATTTAGCAGTTCCCTAAGCTGAATTTTCTCTTCTGCGCTCAACTCGGTCTGCCGAGCCTTGCTGATCAGATGTTCCAGACTGCGCTCGCGTTGGCGAGCGGATAAGCTAGTTATAGTGTCGAAAAACTGTTGTTCAAGGTTATCGGCCTCAATCAGCCATTCCTTTTCTGCCAGTGCGCGCAGCAAGCGGCCCTGTTCAGTCCCGTGCCATCGCGCTATCAACTGTAACGACCGAAGGTTCGGATTCTTTTGCCGGGCCTCGATAAGAGCGACCAGCAGTTGTGCGTTGGATTGGTCTTCTGCAGCGAAATGGCTGGCATTTTCGACCTTTTCCGCCAATTCGGGGTGATGCAGCAAGGTTCTCAGTGCGGCCTGCATGGGCGGCTCGACGGCGGTGGGAACACGCGGCGTTCGAGGTTCGAAGTCCTGGCGCTTGCCTTTTTTGCCCCAGGATTTGTTGTCCCATTTTTTTTGATTCGGACCGCCGGTTTTCTTCTGCGTCCATTCCTGCTGAGGCTCATAACCGCCTTGTGGCTGGTAATCGGCAAAATCAGGCATGGCGTCGTAGTCGACATACGGGTCGTAACTCGGTGGCGCCTCTGCCGGCGCGCTCTGCACCAGCTGACTGACGGCCTCGCCGGTCAGCCCGGTAATTTCGGTCAGGCGCTGACGCATCAGAATACGCAGGTTCGCGCCGGGCACCTTGTCGATCAATGGCGCCGCAAGGGTGGCCATGTGCGCCTTGCCCTCCAGCGAGCGCGGGTCGGACTCTTTAGTCAGTTGCTCGAAAAAGTAATCGGCCAGCGGCTGTGCGTGCTGATTGATGCGTGCCTTGAACGCGTCGGTGCCTTCGGAGCGCACCAGTGTGTCCGGGTCTTCGCCTTCGGGAAGAAACAGAAAGCGCGCCCGGCGTCCGTCCTGCAGGTTCGACAGGGTCGCTTCCAGCGCACGCCATGCAGCGTTACGTCCGGCCTGATCGCCGTCGAAGCAGAACAGTACGTTGGGTACCACCCTGAACAGGCGCTTCAAATGCTCTTCGCTGGTTGCAGTACCCAGCGTGGCCACGGCATTGCGCAACCCTTGCTGTGCCAGGGCGATGACGTCCATGTAGCCTTCAACGACGATGATTTCATCGAGGTTGCGATTGAATTTGCGCGCCTCGAACAGCCCGTACAGCTCCTGGCCCTTGTGGAAAACCGGTGTTTCCGGGGAGTTCAGGTACTTGGGTTTGTCATCGCCCAGTACGCGGCCGCCAAAGGCGATGACGCGCCCGCGTGAGTCACGGATCGGAAACATCACCCGGTCGCGGAAGCGGTCGTAGCGTTTGCCGGTTTCGGCGTTCTCGATCAGCAGGCCGGCATCGATCATCACCTTTTGCTGCAACGAGTCGCTGCTCAGGTGCTTGTACAGGTTGTCCCAGCCGGGAGGGGCGAAGCCCAGGCCAAAGTCCCTGGCGATTTCGCCGGACAGCCCGCGGCCCTTGAGGTAATCCACCGCAGCCTTGCGTGACGGGTGGCTTTTCAGGGCCTGGCGGTAGAACTCGGCGGCGGCGGTCAGCAGCGGGTAGAGCGGGGAATCGGTCGGTTGCCGGGGCTTTTGGCCTTTTACGCTCTGTTCGCGAGGCACTTCCATGCCGGCGGCCTTGGCCAGGTCTTCGACAGCCTGGGGGAAGTCCAGGTTGTCGTGGTCCATGATGAAGCCAAGCGCGTTGCCACCTGCGCCGCAACCGAAGCAGTAATAGAACTGCTTGTCCGGGCTGACGCTGAAAGAGGGTGTTTTCTCTTTGTGGAACGGGCAGCACGCGGTGTAGTTCTTCCCGGCTTTCTTGAGCTGCACGCGCGAACTGACAACATCGACAATATCGGTGCGGTTCAGAAGGTCGTCGATAAAGCTCTGGGGAATCAGCCCGGCCATGGCGTTCTCATCATTCAAGCGTGGTGCAAAAATATCGGATGACTCTACGAGCGTTCCGTCAGCCTGTCAGCCGTCTTTTTGAAGACGTCGGCAATAAACGGGCGCGTCTTTGCATCCGAAGGACGGTGTTGGCCTGAAAGGAATAAATCTTGAACCCGCGAGCAGGTCGGAAAGGCCACAAGCTTCGTTGTCCACTTGAGTGGTACAGAGCCAGGGACACGGAAGACGCTGCCTTGGCTGAGCTTCTTGCGAAGTCATCAAGGCATACTCGTCTTGTCATCGGTCGATGTGCTGCCCGAGTGGGCATAACCGATGTAGCCTGTGAACAGGCCGTGACGTGCTTGACTGAATATCCGAGTCGCATGTGCGGCCTGGACAGGGTCAATCAATAAAGCAAACGCGAAACAGCGAAGCTGTAACTGCCGACAGCCCGGCTGGTTGGCCGGGCAAGGCAGAAGCTTGCGACGAAGGTCTGTAAATTAATACAGACGAACGGCGCGGCGCTGTTCGCGCTGGACTTTCTTGGCGTGGCGTTTGACAGCAGCTGCTGCCTTGCGCTTACGCTCCGAAGTCGGCTTCTCGTAAAATTCGCGGCTACGAACTTCAGCCAGAACACCGGCTTTTTCGCAGGAGCGCTTGAAACGACGCAGAGCTACGTCGAAGGGTTCGTTCTCTTTAACTTTGACGGCTGGCATCCAGAGCTACCTTCATTCATTACCGGGGTCAACGCTCAGTGCAAACACTGCACAAAAGTACGTCGGTTTTTAAGGGTTGCGGATGTTAACCCCTCATTGAGAGGAATGCAAAGCCTCTGATCGAAAACCGCTGGTCGGCACCTCGGTCGGCGACTATTATGCGCGCCTTCAAATCTGCCCCCTACAAGGCGCAACCCCATGCTAGTACTGGGATTAGAAACCTCCTGCGACGAAACCGGCGTCGCGTTATACGACAGCGAACGCGGTTTGCTTGCGGACGCATTATTCAGCCAGATCGACCTGCATCGTGCCTATGGCGGTGTGGTGCCGGAGCTGGCTTCGCGCGATCACGTCAAGCGCATGCTGCCCCTGATTCGCCAGACACTGGCCGAGGCGGACTGCGTAGCCACTGATATCGACGCCATTGCCTACACGGCCGGCCCTGGGCTGGTCGGCGCCTTGCTGGTCGGCGCTTCGTGCGCTCAGGCACTGGCGTTCGCCTGGGATATCCCGGCGCTGGGCGTGCATCACATGGAAGGTCATCTGCTGGCCCCGATGCTGGAAGAAAACCCGCCACAGTTCCCGTTCGTCGCCTTGCTGGTGTCCGGCGGCCATACGCAGCTGGTGCGCGTCGACGGCATCGGTCAGTACGAGCTGCTGGGCGAGACGCTGGATGATGCCGCAGGCGAGGCGTTCGACAAGACCGCGAAGATGATGGGCATGCAGTACCCCGGCGGCCCGGAGATTTCAAAGGCAGCCTTGCAGGGCGTGGCAGGGCGTTTTGTCTTCCCTCGGCCGATGACCGATCGTCCCGGTCTGGAATTCAGCTTCAGCGGCCTGAAAACCTCTGCGCTCAATACCTGGCAGCAATGCCGGAACGCTGGAGACGACAGTGAGCAAACCCGCTGCGACATCGCTCTGGCCTTCCAGCAGGCGGTAGTGGAGACTTTGACCATCAAGTGCAAGCGCGCGCTCAAGCAGACCGGCCTCAAAAGCCTGGTGATTGCCGGTGGCGTCAGCGCCAACAAGGCACTGCGCGCTTCGCTGGAAAGCATGCTTGGCGACTTGCGCGGCCATGTCTATTACGCAAGGCCCGAGTTTTGTACTGATAACGGCGCCATGATCGCGTTTGCCGGGTGCCAGCGTTTGCAAGTCGGGCAGAGGGAAGATTTGAGCATCAGCGTGCAGGCGCGCTGGCCCATGGAGCAGTTGTCGGGGCTGTGACGGCAGACGAGGCGGGTTACGCCTCAGAAATGTCGTTCGCGCCCGGCGAGCAGGTCGCGTAGATTGCCGCGATGGCGCCAGACGATGAGCAGGGTCAACACGCTCATCGGCAGTAGCGCATGAGGCTCCTGCCAGGCCAGCAATGGCAGGGTCAGGGGTGTGGCGATCAGGGCGGCAAGCGAGCTGGTGCGGGTCAGGTAGAGCGTCAGCAGCCAGGCGACTATCGCCAGGGCAGCGGCGGGCGGATACAGGCCCAGCAGCACGCCGGCGGCGGTCGCTACGCCTTTGCCACCGCGGAAGCGGAAGTACACCGGGAACAGGTGGCCCAGCACTGCGCAGACGCCGATCCAGCCCTGTTGTGCGATGTCCATGCCCAAGGCGCTGGCGATCAGGATCGGCACCAGGCCTTTGCAGAGGTCGCCGAGCAGGGTCAGGATGGCGAGTTTTTTCCCGGCCAGACGCAGCATGTTGGTCGCGCCGGCATTGCCGGAGCCACTGGCGCGCGGGTCCGGCCTGCCGCTCAGGCGGCTGAGCAGGATGGCGAAGGACAGCGAGCCAAGCAGGTAGGCGAAGGTGGCCATTAACCAAAACATGCGAACCATTCCGGGCGAGGATGCCCTGATTCTAACGGCGCATCGCGCCCTTGTCGTGCAGTGGAGAGTAGTGCTTGGACAGAGTTTTCATCGAGGGCCTTGAGGTCGATACGGTCATTGGCGCCTATGACTGGGAGCGCGGCATTCGTCAGTGCCTGCGTCTGGACCTCAGCTTCGCCTGGGACAATCGCCCCGCAGCCGCAGGGGACGATCTGAGCAAGGCCCTCGACTACGCCAGTGTCTCGACACGTATTCAGGCGTTCGCCGAGCAGGCACAGTTCCAGTTGGTGGAGACCTTCGCCGAGCGACTGGCCGAAGTGCTGATGGGTGAATTCAATATTCCCTGGCTGCGCCTGAAACTGACCAAGCCCGGTGCTGTAGCGGCCGCAGCCGGTGTGGGCGTGGAGATCGAGCGCGGATGTCGCTGACGCGGATTTTCCTCGGCCTGGGGAGCAACAACGAGCGTGAGCGCCATCTGGTTGCGGGGCTCGATGCGCTGGATGGCTTCCTGACCGACCTGAGCTGTTCGCCGGTTTTTGAGAGCCATGCCGTGGGTATCAAGAGCGGGCCGTTCTTCAATCTGGTGGTGTCGGCGCTGACCGATCTGCCCTTGATGGAGCTGGATCGTCGCCTGAAATTCATCGAAGCGGACAATGGCCGCTATGCCCCGGATCGCAAAGGGTTGCCGCTGGATATCGATGTGCTGCTGTACGGCGAACAGGTCGGTAACTTCGACGGGCTGATCTTGCCGAGGGCAGAAATTCTAAAGAATGCCTTCGTACTGCGTCCATTGGCGTTGATTGCCCCTGAAATTCTGCATCCCGGTGTGGGGATTGCTTTCAGCAAACTCTGGGCTGATGCGCAGATCGATCAGCAGCTTTGGCCGGTGGCGTTCGAGTGGCGCGGGCTTGCACTGACGCCTGAGGATTTGCTGCGTAGCTGAGGTCATCCTCGTCTTTCAGCCCGAGTGCAGAGCGTCCATAGCTGCGCATAGTTACGAAAAGTGCTCCCCCGGACACCTCTCGTTCCTCACGCTCCGCGTGGGAATGCAGTTCGTGACGCTCCGCGTCACACAGTGCAGCGTTGCCGCCTGATTCAGTCTGTACGAGATGCAGGCCGCCTTAAAGCCTGAGCTTTGTTTATCCGTGCTGTTTCGCCAGGCTGAAGATTTTTGACGCAGAGCGTCATGAACTGCATGCCAACGCGGAGCATTGGCACGATAAGCAGTTAGATCTGCGTGTAACGATGAGCGTTGCCTGTCAGGCAACGTGCTCGGCCTTGTAGGTTTTCAGTGCCTTCAAGCGCTCGTTCTTCAGCGCGTCACCCAGTTCCTTGCCTTTCAGACCCTGTTCCAGCAACGGCTGTACTGATACCGCGCGTGCGACCTCGGCGGCGCCGCGCAGGTAGTCGGCCTGTGGATAACTGCGTTGTTCGAAGCCGTGACGTCCCCGTGCGTCCATCTCGCAGGCGGCAATGAACTCTTCAAAGCGCTGCGGGCGGCGGTAGACGTCGAAGCTTTGCAGCAACTCCAGCAGGGTCGAGGGTTTCAGCTCCAGCGCACGATGGCCGTGAGTGTGGTACTGGCCGACCAGCAGCGCCAGTTCCTGGCAGTCCCGTGGTACACGAAAACGCTCGTTGACCGCTTTTATCAGGCGCAGGCCGGTGTGTTCATGGGCGATGTGCCTTGGCCATTCGGCTTCCGGTGTCAGCCCTTTGCCGAGGTCGTGCAGCAAGCAGGCCCAGCGCACTGTCAGCGGGTGTTTGTGGCGTGCGGATTGCTCGAGGACGCTGAGCACGTGGACGCCGGTGTCTATTTCCGGGTGATGCGCGGCCGGCTGCGGTACACCAAACAACGCTTCGACTTCGGGCATCAGCTCTTTGAGCGCGCCGCAGTCGTGCAGCACCTGGATGAACACCTGAGGCTGTTCTTCCATGAGTGCGCGAGAGACTTCCTTCCAAGTTCGCTCGGCAGTCAGCGCCTTGAGTTCGCCGGATTCACTGAGCTGTCGCATCAGTCCCAGGGTCTCGGGCGCGATGGTAAAACCGTAACCGGCGTAGCGCGCTGCGAATCGCGCCACACGCAAGACTCTGAGCGGATCTTCGGCGAATGCGGGTGAAACGTGACGCAATATCCGCGCTTGCAAATCCTTCTGGCCGTTGTAGGGATCGGTTAAATTGCCGTCCTTGTCTTCAGCCATGGCATTGATCGTCAGGTCACGCCGAATCAAATCCTGCTCGAGCGTTACCTCGGGGCTGGCGTGGAAAACAAAGCCCCCGTAGCCCACGCCGCTCTTGCGCTCGGTGCGCGCCAGCGCGTATTCCTCATTGGTCAGCGGATGCAGAAACACCGGGAAATCTGTACCGACCGGGCGATAGCCCTTGATCAGCATGTCCTCGGTGCTTGCGCCGACCACGACCCAGTCGATGTCCGTGACAGGTTGACCCAGAAGACGGTCGCGTACAGCACCGCCCACTTTATAAATCTGCATAAAAAGCCTCCGTAAGCGCGACAGGATAAACCTTGTGTCGTGCTTATGGAGGCTAAAGCTGTATGAGCAAGCGTTTAACGCGCTATTGCCCTAGCGTTTAAAGGTGGACGACCGCCATATCAAGCCGGGGATATTCACTGTCGGCATGCTCGCCTTTCGGGGGTACGTGATGGGTCTTGACCACCTGATCGCCCTGCAGGGTTTCCAGGTGGATGTCAAAGCCCCACAGCCGGTGCAGGTGTTTGAGCACCTCGTCTGTCGAGTCACCAAGCGGTTTGCGATTGTGCTGTTGGTGGCGCAAGGTCAGCGAGCGGTCGCCTCGGCGGTCGATGCTGTAGATCTGCACATTGGGCTCCCGATTGCCCAGGTTGTACTGTGCAGCGAGTATTTCGCGGATGGTCCGATAGCCGTTTTCATCATGAATGGCGGGCACCAGCAGGTCGTCCTTCTGGTCGTCGTCCATAATGCTGAACAGCTTCAGGTCGCGAATCACCTTGGGCGACAGGTACTGGAGAATGAAGCTCTCGTCCTTGAAGCTGGTCATCGCGAACTTGATCGCCGTCAGCCAGTCGCTGCCGGCAATTTCCGGAAACCACTGGCGATCCTCATCGGTAGGGTGTTCGCACATCCGCCGGATGTCCTGATACATGGCAAAGCCCAGCGCATAAGGATTGATGCCGCTGTAGTAGGGGCTGTCAAAACCGGGCTGGAAAATAACGCTGGTGTGCGACTGCAGGAACTCCATCATGAAGCCGTCGGTGACCAGCCCTTCGTCGTACAGGTCATTCATCAGCGTGTAGTGCCAGAATGTCGCCCAGCCTTCGTTCATCACTTGGGTTTGGCGCTGTGGATAGAAATACTGCGCGATCTTGCGCACGATGCGCACCACTTCGCGCTGCCATGGTTCCAGCAGCGGGGCGTGTTTCTCGATGAAGTAGAGAATGTTTTCCTGCGGCTCGGCCGGAAAGCGCGCGTTGTCTTCCTTGCTGCTCTTGTCGGCACTTTTCGGGATGGTGCGCCAAAGATCGTTGATCTGTCGCTGAAGGTGCTCCTCCCGGTCCTTCTGCCGACGCCGCTCTTCTTCGGCTGAAATCGGGTAGGGGCGCTTGTAGCGGTCCACACCGTAGTTCATCAGCGCATGGCAGGAGTCGAGCAAGTCCTCCACGGCATCGATGCCATGGCGCTCCTCGCATTGCATGATGTACTGCTTGGCGAACACCAGGTAATCAATGATCGAACTGGCGTCAGTCCAGGTGCGGAACAGGTAGTTACCCTTGAAGAAGCTGTTATGGCCATAGCACGCATGGGCCACCACCAGCGCCTGCATGCAGATGGTGTTTTCTTCCATCAGGTAGGCAATGCACGGGTCGGAGTTGATGACGATCTCGTAAGCCAGGCCCATCTGGCCGCGAGAATAGGATTTTTCCGTGCTGAGGAAGTGTTTGCCGTAGGACCAGTGGTGATAGCCCAGCGGCATGCCCACCGAGGCATAGGCGTCCATCATCTGCTCGGCCGTGATCACTTCGATCTGGTTGGGATAAGTGTCCAGCGCATACCGCTCGGCAATCCTGCCGATTTCGCGGTCGTAGGCGCGGATCAGTTCGAATGTCCACTCTGACCCCGTGGAAAGGGGTTGGCGCTTCTGCTCTCTGGCGGTCATGACACTAACCTTCGCTGAAAGAGTTCGCGGAATACCGGATAGATATCACCGGCAGAGACCAGCTGTTGCTGGGCAAACGTGTCGGCAAAATCTTCACCGATGCGTTCGTATTCGTACCACAAGGCCTGGTGCTCACGCGGTGTGATTTCCACGTACGTGTAGTACTGCACGAAAGGCATGATCTGTTTGGTGAGGATTTCCCGGCAGATGGGCGAATCATCGTTCCAGTTATCGCCGTCCGACGCTTGTGCCGCGTAGATATTCCAGTCACTGCTCGGGTAGCGTGCGGCCATGATTTCCTGCATCAGTTTCAATGCGCTGGAAACGATGGTGCCGCCGGTTTCCCGGGAATAGAAAAACTCTTCCTCGTCCACTTCGCGGGCGCTGGTGTGGTGACGAATGAAGACCACGTCGATCTTGTCGTAGTTACGCTTGAGGAACAGGTACAGCAGGATGAAGAAGCGCTTGGCGATGTCCTTGGTCGCCTGAGTCATGGAGCCGGAGACGTCCATCAGGCAAAACATGACCGCTTTGGAGCTGGGGTTAGGTTGCTTGACCAGCAGGTTGTACTTGAGGTCGAAGGTGTCGAGGTAGGGCACACGACGAATGCGTGCCTTCAGTCGGTCGATCTCTACTTCCAGCTCCTGAATGTCGCCGAAGTTATCCGGCTCTTCGCGCTTCATGCGCTCAAGCTCGGCGGTCGCTTCCCTGAGTTTCGCGCGACTGCTGCCGGACAGCGCGATGCGGCGTGCATGCGCCGAGCGCAGGGTGCGGATGATGTTGATCCGCGACGGGTTGCCTTCGTTGCTGATCCCGGCGCGCACGGTCTTGAAGGTGTCGGTGCCGGTCAGGTTGCGCTTGACGAGGTTCGGCAGCTCCAGGTCTTCGAACATGAATTCGAGAAACTCTTCCTGAGTAATCTGAAACGAAAACTCATCCATCCCTTCGCCGGAATTGCCCGCCTTACCGGGGCCTTTACCGCCAGCGCCACCTTGAGGGCGGGCGATGTGCTCACCGGTGGTGAATTCTTTGTTGCCAGGATGAACAACGGTCTGCTTACCGCCGCGACCGTGGTGCAGGACCGGTTCGTCGATGTCACGCCCGGGAATGCTAATCTGTTCGCCGTGTTCCATGTCAGTGATGGAGCGCCGGCTGACCGCTTCCTCCACTGCCTTCTTGATGTGATCACGGTAACGCCGCAGAAACCGCTGGCGGTTTACCGTGCTCTTGTTCTTGCCGTTGAGACGTCGGTCGATCACATAGCTCATAGGCTCCTCCGGGGAGCTTCAAGTTGTAAGCCTCAAGCTGCAAGCGAGCAAACGATCAATCCCGAGACCGGGTGTTGATCGCTTGTCGCCTGCAGCTGATAGCTTGAAGCTTGCAGCTGCTTTACTGCGATTTCCGCACGCGCAGATACCATTCGGAAAGCAAACGTACCTGCTTGTCCGTGTAGCCCCTCTCGACCATTCGTGTCACGAAGTCGTTGTGCTTCTGCTGATCTTCTTTGCTGGCCTTGGCATTGAAGCTGATGACCGGCAGGAGGTCCTCGGTGTTGGAGAACATTTTCTTCTCGATCACCACCCGCAGCTTCTCGTAGCTGAGCCAGGTCGGGTTCTTGCCATTGTTGTTGGCGCGGGCACGCAGCACGAAGTTGACGATTTCGTTGCGGAAATCTTTCGGGTTGCTGATGCCAGCCGGTTTCTCGATCTTTTCCAGCTCCTCGTTCAAGGCCACACGGTTGAGGATCTCGCCGGTTTCCGGATCGCGGTATTCCTGATCCTGAATCCAGAAGTCCGCATACAGCACATAGCGGTCGAAAATGTTCTGACCGTACTCGCTGTAGGACTCCAGGTACGCCGTCTGGATTTCCTTGCCGATGAACTCGATATAGCGCGGTGCCAGGTATTCCTTGATAAAGCGCAGATAACGCTCGCGCGTTTCGGCGGGGAACTGCTCCTGTTCGATCTGCTGTTCCAGTACGTAAAGCAGGTGCACCGGGTTGGCCGCAATTTCGTGCGGATCGAAGTTGAACACCTTGGACAGAATCTTGAACGCGAAGCGGGTGGACAGACCATTCATGCCTTCGTCGACGCCCGCACTGTCGCGGTACTCCTGGATCGACTTGGCTTTAGGGTCGGTGTCTTTCAGGTTCTCGCCGTCATACACGCGCATCTTGGAGTAGATGTTGGAGTTGTCCGGCTCTTTGAGGCGCGACAGCGTGGTGAACTGCGCGAGCATTTTCAGGGTGTCCGGCGCGCAGTGCGCCTTGGACAGCGAGCTGTTGAACAGCAGCTTGTCGTAGATCTTGATCTCGTCGCTGACACGCAGGCAGTACGGCACCTTCACGATGTAGATACGGTCGATGAAGGCTTCGTTGTTCTTGTTGTTGCGGAAACTGTGCCACTCCGATTCGTTGGAGTGCGCCAGCAAAATACCGGTGAACGGGATCGCGCCCAGCCCTTCGGTACTGTTGTAGTTGCCTTCCTGGGTTGCGGTGAGCAGCGGGTGAAGGACCTTGATCGGGGCCTTGAACATCTCGACGAATTCCATCAGGCCCTGGTTGGCCCGGCACAGCGCGCCCGAGTAGCTGTAGGCATCGGCGTCGTTCTGCGGGAATTCTTCCAGTTTGCGGATATCCACCTTGCCGACCAGCGCAGAGATGTCCTGGTTGTTTTCGTCGCCGGGTTCGGTTTTCGCCACGGCAATCTGGTTGAGAATCGAAGGGTAGAGCTTCACCACCTTAAACTGGCTGATGTCGCCACCGAACTCGGCCAGGCGTTTGGTCGCCCAGGGCGACATGATGGTGCTCAGGTAGCGTCGCGGAATCCCGAAGTCTTCTTCGAGAATCGCGCCGTCCTCCGTGGCGTTGAACAGGCCCAGGGGCGACTCGAAGACAGGCGAGCCCTTGATGGCGTAGAACGGGACTTTTTCGATCAGTTGCTTGAGTTTTTCCGCCAGGGACGATTTACCGCCACCCACCGGGCCGAGCAGATACAGGATTTGCTTTTTCTCTTCCAGGCCTTGGGCGGCATGGCGGAAATACGAAACGATCTGGTCGATGCATTCTTCCATTCCGTGGAAGTCGGCAAAGGCCGGATAGCGGCGTATGACCTTGTTGGAGAAAATGCGCGACAGCCTGGAGTTGGCGGAGGTATCCACCAGTTCAGGCTCGCCGATAGCCAGCAGAAGGCGTTCTGCGGCAGAGGCGTAGGCGCTGCGATCCTGTTTGCAGAGCTCCAGATACTCCTGTAGCGAGAGCTCTTCTTGCCGCGTGCTTTCGAAGCGTTGTTGGAAGTGGCTGAATATACTCATGACGTCACCTCGCTCGATACGTGGAGCCGGCGGCGGATCGTCAGTCGATGCTGGCAGCGACCAAACTACGGCTGCTGTTTCCCCCCAGAACACCCTAAAAGTAACTACCGATGACCCACGCGCCGGTGTACCGGCTCTCCCCTGAATACGGATGGCCTAGGCTAAGGATAGTTCGGATTCGGAAAGATAAAGAAGGGATGCGCGAGAAGACGGGCTGACCGTTCGTCAGATGGCTCGCGAGCCCGCGTAGAACGCGGGATCAGCTGTCATAAAAATATTTTCTATCAGCCTTGCACGGTTTCTTGCGGATAAGTGGCGCGCCACAGCTCGAAACCGCCGTCCACGCTGTACACATCGGAGAAACCCTGGCCGACCAGATAGGCTGCAGCGCTCTGGCTGGAGTTGCCGTGGTAGCAGACGACCACCAGCGGCTTGTCCAGATCGGCTTCGCGGATGAAGTCGGCGATCGAGTGGTTGTCCAGATGCACGGAATCCGGAATGTGATTGCTCTCGAAAGCCTGTGGGTCCCGAACATCGACCAGTACGGCGCCTTGCTCGCGCAGAGCCTGGGCCTGTTCAGGTGGGATACGTTTGAATTCAGTCATTGCCTGGGCTCCTGAGCCTGAGGTTACGGAAGGGGAGTAGCACCGGGTTGCACGCGGGTAACAAGCCCGTCGGCGGCATTGCCGATAGCATCGCAATTGCACTGATGACGTTCAAGCGTATCGACATTGAGCAGCGTCATCGAGCCGCCCCAGACACATCCGCTGTCGAGGGCGAAGACGTCAGGTTCGTCGCAGCGACCTTCAAGCGCAGCCCAGTGGCCGAAAATGATTTTCACGTCGCGGGTCTTGCGGGTCTGGTGGCTGAACCAGGGCGCGTAGCCAGGTATCGCGGTGCCGACCCCTTCCTTGCTCTTCAGATCGAGTTTGCCGTCGCTGGTGCAGAAGCGCATGCGGGTGAAGTAGTTGGTGATGACCCGCAGACGCGTCACGCCTTGCAGGTCGTTATCCCACTTGGCCGGTTCATTGCCGTACATGCCGTCGAGAAAGGCGCCGTACAACGTGTCGTCCTGCAGCGCGTGCTCGACTTCGGCAGCGTGCTTCAAGGCCTTTTTCAGCGCCCACTGTGGCGCGATACCGGCATGCACCATGGCGACATTGCGTTCTGCGTCGTAATGCATGAGCTTCTGCCGACGTATCCAGCCAAGCAGGTCATCACGATCAGGCGCTTCAAGGATTTCAAGCAGCGTGTCGCCTTTCTTCAGCAGCTCTTTTTTACGGGCCACTGCCAGCAGGTGCAGGTCATGATTGCCGAGCACGCACACCAGCGATTCGCGAATGTTGTACAGGTATCGAAGCGTTTCCAGCGATTGCGGGCCACGGTTGACCAGGTCACCCACCAGCCAGAGGCGATCCTGCTCCGGGTTGAAGTGCACGTGCTCGAGCAGGCATTGCAGAGGTTCAAGGCAGCCTTGCAGGTCACCGACCGCGTACACCGCCATCAGTGCAGCGAGCCCGGAACGGCCAGACGGAAAGGCTCGATAACGGCATCGAAGCGTTTGCCGTCTTCGGCCAGCATCTGGTAAGTGCCCTGCATATTGCCGACCTTGGTGGTCATGACCGTACCACTGCTGTAGGTATGGCTTTGGCCGACCTTGATCAGTGGCTGCTGGCCAACCACGCCTTCACCACGTACTTCCTCGACATTGCCATCACCGTCGGTGATGACCCAGTGCCGCGACAGCAGCCGGGCAGGGAGCTCGCCATTGTTGTGCACGGTGATGGTGTAGGCGAAAGCGAAGCGGTTCTGCTCGGGTTGCGACTGCTCCGAGAGGAAGCGTGTGACGACGCTGACGTCGACCTTGTAACGAGAATCGGGCATGCAATAGGCCTTGAAATCCATAGCTGCGAAAAAAGGGCGTGTGCGGCAGGTAGATCAGTCTAGGACAAGTAAGCGGAAAATGAAGACTGAGCCTGCCGTTTACTTGTCCCCAGGGTTCACTCTGTCACAACTTTTTCGCTGAGAGTGTCTGCCAGACGAACGAATGCAGCCAGATCGAGCTGCTCGGGACGCAAGCTGCCGTCTACTCCGGAAGCGGTGATCTCATCGCTGGTCAACAGCAGCTTGAGCGTGTTGCGCAGGGTCTTGCGACGCTGGTTGAACGCTTCACGCACGATCCGCTCCAGCACACGGTGATCCTTGGCAGGGTGCGGCAGTGTTTCGTAAGGGACGAGGCGCACAATGGCCGAGTCCACTTTCGGCGGCGGGTTGAATGCACCCGGTCCGACGTTGAACAGGTGTTCGACGCGGCAATGGTACTGGACCATGATCGACAGACGGCCCCAGTCACCGCCGCCGGGTCCGGCAGCCATGCGCTCGACCACTTCCTTTTGCAGCATGAAGTGCATGTCGCGGATCAGGCTGGCGTTCTGCAGCAGATGAAAAATCAGCGGTGTCGAGATGTTGTACGGCAGGTTGCCCACCACCCGCAGGCTGCGCGGTTCGGCGCCGAGGGTGTTGAAGTCGAATTTCAGCGCATCGCCCTGATGCAGGTTGAAGTTCGGCTTGCTGGCGAACTGACCGTTCAGGATCGGGATCAGGTCCTTGTCCAGCTCGACCACGTCCAGCTGAGCGCCGCTGTCAAGCAGGCCCTCGGTCAGTGCACCCTGGCCCGGTCCGATTTCCAGCAGCCGGTCTTCAGGTTTGGCACGGATGGCACGCAGGATCTTGTCGATAACGCCTGCATCGTGCAGGAAGTTCTGCCCGAAGCGCTTGCGCGCCCGGTGTTGGTAGTGCTCGGTCATGAATGGGTCTCGGCCATCTGGTAGGCGGTTTGCAGTGCGACGTGCAGGCTGCCGGTGTCGATGTTCGCAGTGCCGGCCAGGTCCAGCGCCGTGCCGTGATCGACAGAGGTGCGGATGATTGGCAGGCCGAGCGTCACATTGACCGCTGCGCCGAAACCTTTGTATTTCAGCACGGGCAGGCCCTGATCGTGGTACATCGCCAGCACTGCGTCGCAGTGCTCCAGATATTTGGGGGTAAACAGAGTGTCTGCAGGCAGCGGGCCGCGCAAGTCCAGGCCTTCGCTGCGCAGGCGCTCCAGAGCAGGTTCGATGATGTCGATTTCCTCACGACCCAGATGCCCGCTTTCGCCGGCATGAGGGTTGAGGCCGCAGACCAGAATGCGTGGGTGGACAATGCCGAACTTGTTGACCAGATCGGCGTGCAGGATGCGTGTCACGCGCTCCAGACGATCCGCTGTGATGGCGTCGGCCACATCGCGCAACGGCAGGTGAGTGGTCACCAGCGCTACGCGCAGGTCGCCGGTTGCCAGCATCATCACCACCTGTTCGGTGTGAGTCAGTTCAGCGAGAAATTCGGTGTGCCCGGAAAACGCGATACCGCCGTCGTTGATCACGCCTTTGTGCACCGGGGCGGTGATCATGCCGCTGAACAGGCCGTCCAGGCAGCCCTGGCCCGCGCGAGTCAGGGTTTCCAGAACGAACGCAGCATTGGCCTTGTTCAGCACGCCGGTTTTCACCGGAGCGGCCAGTGGCGTATCCCAGACGTACAGACTGCCGGCAGGTGCAGGCAGGTCGGGAAGCGCGTCGGGCGTGACCTCGATCAGACTGACCGCCACACCCAGTTGCGCGGCCCGCTCAAGGAGCAGGTCGCGGCTGGTGATGGCAATCAGGGGGTATGGCTGAGGCTGCGTGGCGAGCAGCAGGCAAAGGTCAGGACCTATGCCGGCCGGCTCGCCGGGTGTCAGTGCGAAACGCTTGGGTTTCACTTTGCAGCCTGTGTCGCGCCAGGGAGTTTGATTTCAACGTAGGCTTCGTCGCGGATCTGACGCAGCCAGGTTTGCAGCTCTTCGTCGTACTTGCGGTTACGCAATACGTTCAGCGCCTGCTGTTCACGAGCCTGATCGGTAGCGTCCTTGGAGCGACGACCGAGTACTTCGAGCACATGCCAGCCGTACTGGGTCTGGAACGGTTTGGACAAGACGCCTTGTGGCGTTTCGCCCATCACCTGGCGGAACTCCGGAACCAGAGAGTTGGGATCTACCCAGTTCAGATCGCCGCCATTGAGTGCAGAACCCGGATCTTCCGAAAAGCTTTTCGCCAGCGCGGCGAAATCTTCGCCGCCCTCGATGCGGTCGTAGATCTTCTGGGCAAGACGCTTGGTCTCTTCCTCGTTACGAATTTCGCTTGGCTTGATCAGGATATGACGCACATGCACCTCATCACGCATTTGCGCCTCACCCTGGCCACCGCGCTTTTCCAGCAGCTTGAGAATGATGAAACCGCCCGGCGTACGTGCAGGAGGCGTCACGTCACCGACTGGCATCGAGCTGAGCATGTCACCGAACGGCGGTGGCAATTGCGCAGCCTTGCGCCAGCCCATGTCGCCGCCTTCCAGTGCGTTTTCGCTGGACGAGGAGGTGGCTGCGAGACGGGTGAAGTCAGCACCTTTCTTCAGCTGGTCGTAGATACCCTTGGCCTTGACCGCAGCAGCCTGGATGGCGTCCGAGGAAGCGCTGTCAGGTGTGGCGATCAGAATGTTGGCCAGGTGAAACTCTTCAGACAGCTGAGCCTTGCCCATATCGGAGGCGAGGAAGTTCTTCACTTCCTGCTGGGACACCTGGATACGTTCGGCCACCCGGCGCTGACGCACGCGGCTGATGATCATTTCCCGGCGCACCTGTTCGCGCGCATCGTTATAGGACAGGCCGTCATGCGCCAGCGCGGCGCGGAACTGCTCCACGCTCATGTTGTTGCGCTGGGCAATGGTGCCGATGGCCTGGTTCAGTTCTTCGTCGGAGACACGAATGCCAGAGCGTTCGCCCATCTGCAACTGCAGGTTTTCCAGGATCAGACGATCCAGAACCTGTGGTTGCAGGGCTTCTGCAGGCGGTACACCAGAGCCGCGCTTGGCAATGGTCTGCTGAACTTCACGTACACGCTGGTCCATCTGGCTTTTCATGATCACATCGTTGTCGACGATAGCCACGACACTGTCCAGAGGTTGAACCGCAGCATGCACTGCACCGCTCAGGAGTAACGCGCCCAGCATCAGCGGGCGCAGACAATCAGAAAGCTTGGTCTTCACGTTCACGATAACCTTGAATGCCTTTGTCGAGGAAGCTGTCTACCTTGGCGCCAGTTACACCGCCGAGCCCCTTCAACACGATTTGTAGGAATATGCCGCGGTCGCCTTTCTCGTTCTGAGGTGCTGCCTGGCTGAACTCGTCGTAGTCGATCCAGTAGCGATTGACCAGACGCATTTTCCAGCAGCAGTTGTCGTACTCGAACCCGCCGAAAGCTTCGATGGTGCGTTCACGGTTGTAGTCATACTGCCAACGGCTGATCAGGCTCCACTGCGGCACGATCGGCCAGATGACCGAGAAATCGTGCTGCTGAATCTTGTAGTAGTCCTTCACGTAGTTTGGCGAACCCGGGGTGCCGTAGTCACCACCACCCACGACCCAACGGCCGGTGCTTTCGTCGTAACGAATCTGGTCGTTGCGATAGCGATAGCCGAGGTTGACGACCTTGTTCGGGTTGTCTTCAGGCTGGTAGTGGAACATTGCGCTGCCCGAACGGGTGCTTCGGCTGTCCGGATCCCAGTTGAAATCGGAGTTGAAGCGCCAGTCGCGGTTGAAGCGGTATTCGTATTCCAGTGCATAAGGCGAAACGTTGGAGCGCGCATCATCACGATCCGCGAACACCACGCCCGGCAACTGCACCTTGCGGTCTTCGAAATACAGCGCCTGACCGATGCTGAAGCGTTGGCGTTCGAAGCCGTTTTCCTCGATCCAGCGGTTGGTGACGCCCAGCGACAGTTTGTTCTCGTCGCCGATGCGGTCGGAACCGGTGAAGCGGTTGTCACGGAACAGCGAGGCGAAGTTGAACGTGCTTTCGCTGGTGTCGAATACCGGGATGTCGGTCTGGTCTTTCTCGGGAACATAGAGATAGAACAGGCGCGGCTCCAGGGTCTGGCGGTAATCCTTGCCGAACCAGTTGGTATTGCGGTCGAAGTACAGGCCGCTGTCGACGCTGAAGATCGGTACGCTGCGGCTTTGGCTGCTGCTGTACTCTTCGCCGGCCAGCAGGGTGTTTTTACCCTGACTGTCCAGATCCAGATCGTATTGCGTGTAGACATACTTCAGCTTCGGCGTCAGGAAGCCATAGGTCCAGTTCATCGGCAGGCTGACGGACGGTGCCAGGTTCAGACGATCGCCGTTGGCGCGAGCCAGGCCGGAGATGTTGTTGTCCAGGCGTGTCTCGGAGTTGCCATCTTCATCGATGAACGCGCCGCTGCGCAGGTCACGTTCGAAGCGCACCGCTTCAGTCTGATAATCGAACTTCAGACCGCCGGGGTTGTAGGGCAACGTACCGTTGAGCGTCAGCTGAGGCAGACGGTTGTACGGCGTAACGTTGGCAACCGTCGCCAGCTTGTAGGCCTGAGCATTGAGCACTGCCGCGAAGCTGTCGCCGCGGTAGGTCAGGGAGCCCTGCTGGTTGAGGAAGTCAGTCCGTTTGACGCCGATCTGATCGGTTTCCAGGTCCTGGAAGTAATACGGATCGCTGATATCGGTGTAATCGACCTGGGTCAGCCAGCGCGTATCAAGCCCGCCCTTGTGCTGCCAGTTGATCATCCAGCGGGTCTTGTCGTAGTCCGACTGCAGTTTGCGGTCGTCGTTTTCGTCGTTCAGGTACGCGCCGCCAAACTGACCTTCGCTGCCCTTGGTCAGGTAGCGGAACTCGCCTTCCATCAGCAAGCCACGATCAGCCATGTAACGCGGGTACAACGTGGCGTCGTAGTTCGGCGCCAGGTTGAAGTAGTACGGGGTGACCAGCGTGAAGCCGTTGTCGCCGCCTGCTGCAATGGTCGGCGGCAGGAAACCGGACTGACGACGGTCGTCGATCGGGAAGTAGATATACGGCGTGTACAGAACCGGTATGTCCTTGACCCGCAGGGTAACGTTGGTCGCTGTACCGAAGCCGGTGGCCGGGTTCAGCGTGATGTTGTTGCCCTTGAGCGTCCAGGCGTTGCTGTTCGGCTCGCACGTCGTGTAGGTACCGTCCTTGAGCCGGATGATCGCGTTCTCTGCACGCTTGGCGTACAGGGCGTTACCGCGAATGTTCGACTTGTGCAGGACGTACTCGGCGTTGTCGACACGGGCTTCGCCGGTGTCGAGTTGCAGTTCGGCCTTGTCACCGACGATCAGCGCACCGTTGTCGCGCAGACGGACATCGCCGTTCAGCTCGCCACGGTTTTCGGCCTGATGCAGTGCAGCCTCCTGGGCCTGCACCTGCATGCTGCCCTGGCGCATCACGACATCACCCGCCAGCGTGGCGACCTGCGCTTCCTGTTCGTAACGCGAAGCCTTGGCTCCCACGAACATCGGCGCGTCTTTCATCGGCGTCTTGTCGTCCATGCCAGGACGGATCGGCTCGACGTAGGCACCCGAGCAATACGGGCCGGTCTCGGCCAGTTGCGCTGCGGTAAGCTTTTCGCGAGGAACCCAATCGAGGTGGCTGTAGTCAGCACTACGCGACTTCAGACCTTTGCCCTTGGCTTCAGTGACCAGTTGCGTACCTGCAGACTGTTCACCCGAAGAGGTGCCTTGTGAGGTGACCGTGCCGTTGGAACTGACCGACGTCGTGTCATGCACGGGGCGCGGAGGCAGATCCACTGCAGCAGCATTGGATTTCGGCGCACAGTTCCAGGCACCCGAAGCAGAGACTGAGCAGTCATACTGTTCCGCGGCGACCACGAACTGAGTGGCCAGAGGTTGCATCGCCAGCAGACTGCCGGTTACGAGCAACGGAAATTTTTTACGAAACGCGGGGGATTTCAATGCCATCTTATTAGTCCGGGCTTCCTGCGCGCCATCTGCCCGCGGGGGGGCCGCACGCCTCTCGATGGGCTGAAAAAGATTCCGGATAATAAAGCATGACCCGCTTGACGGCTAGCGCCGTCGGAGACCCTTGTAATGTCAGATCAAGATATACGCCTGCAATCCCTGAAAGTTTGGCTCGATGAGCAGTTGCCGGCGCTGTTTTCGGCGCACGGTTGGGGCGCCGTGCCCCCGGCTACATTGACTGCGGCCAGTAGTGACGCAAGTTTTCGCCGTTATTTTCGCTGGGAGGGTGCGGGCCGAACTTTTATTGTCATGGACGCCCCTCCACCGCAGGAAAACTGCAAACCGTTCGTGGATATCGCTCATTTATTGGAAAAGTCGGGCATTAATGTTCCAAAAATTTATGCCGAAGACCTGACACAAGGCTTTTTGCTGCTCAACGATCTGGGCCGTCAAACTTATCTGGATGTCATTGACGCCGATAATGCCGATGCCTTGTTCGCTGATGCCATTCAGGCGTTGCTGGCCTACCAGCAACTGCCTATGGACGCGCCATTGCCCAGCTATGACGTCGCGTTGCTGCGCCGTGAGCTGGAGCTGTTTCCCGAGTGGTACGTGAAGCGGCACCTGGGTATCGAGATGGACGAGGCGCAGCTGAGCGACTGGCAGCAGGTCAGCGAGCTGTTGATCAACAGCGCCCTGGCACAGCCCAAAGTACTGGTGCATCGCGACTATATGCCGCGAAACCTGATGATCAGCGAGCCTAACCCGGGCGTGCTGGATTTTCAGGATGCGGTCTATGGCCCGGTCACCTATGACGTGACATGCCTGTTCAAGGACGCATTCCTGAGCTGGCCACAGGAGCGCGTGAGTGACTGGCTGCGCATCTACTGGGATCAGGCGCGTGCCGTCGGCATTCCGGTACAGGAAGATTTTGCCTCATTCGAGCGCGCCAGTGATCTGATGGGTGTACAGCGACATTTGAAGGTGATCGGCATTTTTGCCCGCATTTGTCACCGCGATGGAAAACCTCGCTACCTGGAAGACGTTCCGCGCTTTTTCGCTTATATAGAGGCGGTATTGTCACGTCGCCCAGAGCTGGCGCAGCTCGGGCAGTTGCTTACCAGTCTGCAGCCGGTAGACACCGCTGTCTGAAATGACAGAGACGGCCAACGTCATAGACAGCCGGTTTTATAAAGGGCCGCTTTGAAAGATGGCCATTTTGGAAAAGATCTTGATTGTGTCGAAGAGGACTGCATGAAAGCGATGATTCTCGCCGCCGGTAAAGGCGAGCGAATGCGCCCGTTGACCCTGCATACGCCCAAACCGTTAGTGCGTGTCGGGGATGTACCGTTGATCGAATACCACCTGAACGCCTTGCGCGATGCAGGGTTTCACCAGTTGGTCATCAACCATGCGTGGCTGGGTCAGCAGATCGAGGATTACCTGGGTGACGGTCAGCGTTTCGACCTGAGCATCCGTTACTCCCCCGAAGGCCTGCCGCTTGAAACCGGCGGTGGCATTCAGCGGGCATTGCCGCTGCTTGGCCTTGAGCCGTTCGTGGTGATCAACGGGGATATCTGGACCGATTACGACTTCAGCGCATTGCGCGTGCCGCTTGCCGGCCTTGCGCATCTGGTATTGGTCGATAATCCCGCGCATCACCCGACGGGTGATTTCTCGCTGGTCGACGGTCAGGTGCGCGACGACGATTCGGCGGTTCAGCGCCTGACCTACAGCGGTATCGCCATCCTCCATCCACAGCTGTTTGCCAATTGCGAGCCCGGCGCGTTCAAGCTCGCGCCGCTGTTGCGCGAGGCGATGCATAAGGGGTTGGTCACAGGCGAGCACTACAGAGGGCGCTGGGTCGATGTCGGCACCCACGAGCGCCTGGCTGAAGTCGAGCAGATGCTTGCGGAGACTCGCTGAATGCTTTGGCCCGGCACACTGATCGGCGCTGGAGTCGGTTACGCAATTGCCAGTATTCCAGGCGCAATGCTCGGTGCTCTGTTGGGGCAGGCGCTGGACCGGCGCCTGAAACTGCAGAGTTGGGCGCATCTGCGTGAGCGTCTGGGCGGACGTGCAACGATCCCCCAGAATGACCTGCTGTTTGTGTTGCTGGGCCGTCTGGCCAAAAGTAACGGACGGGTTCTGGCCAGCCATATCCATCAGGCACGTATCGAGATGCGCCGTTTGAACCTGAACGAGACGGATCAGTTGCGCGCCATCAACGCCTTCAAGCGCGGCCGCGACGGCACCGATGGCCTGCGCAGTTACCTGCGTGGCCTGCAAGGGCAGTCGGACACTGCCGAGGATATGTTGCGCGCCTGCTGGCGGATGGCCTGGGCGGACGGCAAGGCTTCCCGGGTCGAACGCGAGCTGATCGGGGTATGGGGCATGTGGCTTGGCTGGACAGGGCCGCAGGTCGAGGCGCTGGCGGCTGACCACGACCCCATGAAGCGCTCGCCGATCAGCAGCGGCGACGACTACAAAAGTGCGATGACGTTGCTGGGAATAAGGTCGGACACCGATCCTTTGAGCATCAAGCGAGCCTACCGGCGCCTGCTCAGTCGGCATCACCCTGACAAGATTGCCGGCTCGGGCGCCAATCCACAGCAAGTGCGGGTGGCGACCGAGAAGACCAGTGAATTGCACAATGCCTATCGGGTGGTGAAAGCCCGACGCGGGTTCAACTGAGCCAGCGCTTACTTTTCCTCTTTGGCGTCTATCCAGCCGCGAACGCGGCGGAACAGCTGCTCTTGTTCGGTATCTCCGCTGCCGGCGATGTTGATCAGGCCGATTTGGGTAAAGCCCGGCCCCTTGGTGCGTTTGCTGGCCTGCAGGCGCGCCTTTGCAGCCTCGTCAGGCGCGTTTTTGTAGATGAAATCGACGGCTTTTACTTTCAGCTGAGGCACCATGTCCAGCAGCGAAGGCTTGGTATTCAGAGGTTCACGCGCCGTCAGCATCACCAGTTTCTGCACCACAGGCGACGTCCGTTCATTGAGGAACCTGGCCGCCCAGTACGCGCCGCTGCTGTGGCCGATCAACACGATACTGCGTGCCTTGTTCTGCTGCGCAAAGCTGATCGCGGCTTCGATCCGCGCGAAGATGCGCTCGGCCTGAGCCTTGTTGAGTTCTTCGTCGGCAGCAGCCTTGGCTGTTTCAGCCGCAGCCAGGGCCTCGGCTTCTGCGGCCGGGTCTTTTGCTGTCTCCGTGGCGTCTTTGGGTTTTTCCTTCGGTGCCTCAGTGGCTTTGGCGGCGTTTGCATCTGCCGGAGCAACATCGGGCTCGCGTGCCCCCGGCGTGTTGTCGAGCGGGTCCGGCATGGTGATGCTCAGGCTCGACCAGCCGACATCCGGAAACTTGCGTCGCAGCGGGCCGACAGCGTCAGGCCAGTCCGGTGACTCGGCTTCGCCGGGCACAATGATGACCGCGCCTTCAGGGGCCTCAGTGTTGGCGGGTTTCCAGAGCGCGAGAAAGCTATCGTCTCCGGCCTGAAGTTGCTGCTGATCTTCGCGCGGCAATTGACGTTCCAGCGCTATTGCGTCTTCCTGCGAGCGGCTGAGCAGCGGGGCTCTTTCGACGGGCGCTTGCGCTGCAGCGTCCTTGGCCGGGTCAGGGGTCGGGTCCGCTGCGAGGGCAGGCAAGGCGCAAGGCAGTATCAATGACAGAAACAATGCAGGAAACGTTGCGCGAAAGGTGTAGGACATCGGATATTCCAAGCCAGAAACTATCCCGGCAGCCTAATGGGTTGATCGGCTTTTGTCAGGCCTGAGCCTGCGCGGCACACGGCCGTGATACGCACACACGAGAGCGACATACTGATGATTCGTCTTCTGCGCACCGGTTTTATCGGCTGCCTGGCCTTGCTCTTGATGGCTCAGATGGCGAATACGCAGGCTGACGAACCTGAAACACCTGCCGTTGCGCAGTTGAGTTCAGCGCAGCGTAACTGGCTCGACCAGCATGGCCCGTTGCGCGTAGGGCTGGTATTGCGCGCGCCTTACGCGCAGTTCGATCAACGCTTGCAGCAGTTGTCCGGCGCCAACGTCGACCTGATGAATGCGCTGGCGGCGACGCTGCCGGTCGACTTGCTGTGGCGGAATTTTCCTGACCAGAGCGCGCTGGAGAACGCGCTGGCCAAGGGTGAAATCGACGTTGCGCCCGGCTTGATGCAAACCCCCGCAGGCCTGCGTCTGTGGTTGTTTTCCGATCCGTATCTGCGTGTTTCGCAGCTGTTGATCGGCGAACGTGATGGCAGCACTGCCGTGGACCTGGAGAAACTCGACAGTCTTTCGCGCGTCGCGGTACGCATGCCGAGCACCACGGCCGACTACCTGCGCAGCAACTTTGCGCACCTCAACCTGCAAGGGGTGCCGCTGGAGCGCCAGGCCTTGCAATTGTTGCTCAGTCAGCAGGCGCGTTATGCGGTGGTGGACGAAGCGCAACTGAGCCGTCTGCTTCGCGAGCCGGAGTTCGCCGCGCTGGCGGTGGTGGGGGATATCGGGCTGCCACAATTGTTGCGGGTGGCTTCACGTCGCGACATGCCGGAGCTGGCCGCCATCGTCAGCGAAGCCTTGCGGGCGATTCCTGCCAAGGAGCTGGAGCAGCTGCATGCGCGCTGGATGCCGCTGACCCCGTCCCATTTCATCGAGTCGACCAAACTCTGGAAGAACCTGTGCATTCTGCTGCTGGTGATGTTGCTGGCGTGTTTCGCCATCGTGATCTGGCAGCGTCGCCAGCAGCAGGCGCTGGAGCAGGAGCTGCTGGCTGCGCGTGAAGAACTCGCCCGCCGTGTCGAAGAGGAGGAGGCGCTGCGTCTGGCGCAGTTTTCCATTGATCAAAGCACCGTCGGCATCCTCTGGGTCAACTGGGACAGCCGCGTGCGTTACGCCAATCGGGCGGCGGAGTCCATGCTGGGCTATGCGCCGGGGCAGGTGGTCGAGCGCCCGCTGATCGATTTCGAGCCCGGTCTGCACATGGATCGCTGGCTCAACCTGTGGAAGAACGCGCGCTCCAGCGAAGACAGCCCGCAAGTATTCGAGACCCATTGCCTGCGCGCCGATGGCAGCCTGCTGCCTGTCGATGTCTCGTTGAGCTTCCTGCGCTTTTGCGATGCCGAATACCTGGTGGTGTTCCTCACTGACGTCAGTGAACGACGCCGCGCGCATGAGCAGTTACGTGACTTGTCAGCGCATCTGGAAAGCGTGCGTGAAGAGGAGAAGGCGCATATTGCCCGCGAGGTTCACGACGAGCTGGGTCAGATGCTGACGGTATTGAAACTCGAGACGTCGATGTGCGAGCTGGCCTATGCCGACCTCGACCCTGGCCTGAGCGAGCGGCTGGACAGCATGAAGCGTCTGATCGCTCAGTTGTTTCAACTGGTGCGCGATGTTGCCACGGCCTTGCGGCCACCGATTCTCGACGCTGGTATCGCATCGGCCATCGAATGGCAGGCGCGCCGTTTCGAGGCGCGCACGCAGATCCCGTGTCTGGTGCAGGTGCCGGACAATCTCCCGGCGCTCAGCGATGCCAGGGCCACAGGCATGTTCCGGATCCTTCAGGAGGCCCTGACCAACGTGATGCGCCATGCCCGGGCCCACACGGTAGAGATCAGCCTGACGTTGCAGGACGGCATGATGTGCATGAGCATCGCCGATGACGGGCAGGGCTTTGTCATCGAATCGGGCAGGGCGGTTTCGTTTGGTCTGGTCGGGATGCGCGAGCGGGTGCTGATGCTCGGTGGCCGACTGGAGCTGGACAGCGAGGTGGGTGAGGGCACAACCTTGCGCGCCTATATCCCGCTGGACACCCTCGCACAGGAGCGAAAACAGTGATTCGTGTTTTGGTAGCCGAAGACCACACCATCGTGCGTGAAGGGATCAAGCAATTGATTGGCATGGCCAGGGATCTGCAAGTGGTGGGCGAGGCCAGCAACGGCGAACAGTTGCTTGAAACCCTGCGTCATGTGGCCTGCGAAGTGGTGCTGCTGGATATCTCCATGCCCGGCGTCAACGGGCTCGAGGCTATACCGAGGATTCTCGCATTGACCAATCCGCCGGCCATTCTGGTGCTGTCGATGCACAATGAGGCGCAGATGGCCGCGCGTGCATTGAAGGTCGGCGCGGCAGGTTATGCCACCAAGGACAGCGACCCGGCGCTGCTGCTGACTGCCATTCGCCGGGTGGCGGCCGGCGGGCGTTATATCGACCCGGACCTGGCCGACCGCATGGTCTTTGAAGTCGGCCTCACCGACAGCCGGCCTTTGCACTCGTTATTGTCGGAGCGCGAGTTTTCGGTATTCGAGCGCCTCGCCCAAGGCGCCAACGTCAACGACATCGCTCAGCAACTGGCCTTGAGCAGCAAGACCATCAGCACCCACAAGGCGCGGCTGATGCAAAAAATGAAACTCAACTCGCTGGCCGATCTGGTCAAGTACGCGATGGAGCACAAGCTGCTCTGAGTCTGAAAACGACACCCGACACCCCGCGCCCCTTTGCGACGCAGAGCGTCGAGACCTGCATTCCCACGCTGGAGCGCTCATCGTTGTACACAAGTCTGATTTGGATTCTGGCCGAAGGCCGTAGGAGCGAACTTGTTCGCGAGAGGGCCGGTATGATCGCCGAAAATGAATCGTCTGAAAAACTGTCTTGGCGAACAAGTTCGCTCCTACGCCCTTCGGGCCGAAGCCTTGAAGCCCTTTATCCTGCGCGTTCTAGGACTTGTGTATAACGATGAGTGCTCCACGTGAGTGCGCTGTCGAGAAGGATGCCTGAGCCGACATGTCCAATCGCGCCATCTCTGTAGGGCAATCCCTACCCCTGGCCTTCCAGCCGGCCTAGGCGATTCTCTCCCGGCCCCCGATTTTCGGGGGCTTCGGGCTGCTCTAGGCTTGAGCCCACGCAGACAAAACAAAGGTGTGGGTAATGAGCGACGTCGATACAAGCGCTGGAGCAAATGATGTTCTGGTCAGCTTTCGTGGTGTGCAGAAGAGCTACGACGGCGAAGCACTGATCGTCAAAGACCTCAACCTGGACATTCGCAAGGGCGAGTTCCTGACCCTGCTCGGTCCTTCCGGCTCTGGCAAGACCACCAGCCTGATGATGCTGGCCGGTTTCGAGACTCCCACGGCCGGTGAAATCCTCCTCGGTGGCCGCGCCATCAACAACGTGCCGCCGCACAAACGCGACATCGGCATGGTGTTCCAGAACTACGCCTTGTTTCCGCACATGACCGTGGCCGAGAACCTGGCGTTCCCGTTGTCGGTGCGTGGCATGAGCAAGACCGACGTCGGCGAGAAGGTCAAAAAGGCACTGGGCATGGTCCAGCTCGACACCTTTGCGCATCGCTACCCGGCGCAGCTGTCCGGTGGCCAGCAGCAACGCGTAGCACTGGCGCGTGCGCTGGTCTTCGAACCGCAACTGGTGCTGATGGATGAGCCGCTCGGCGCCCTCGACAAGCAACTGCGCGAACACATGCAGATGGAGATCAAGCACCTGCACCAGCGCCTGGGCGTGACCGTGGTCTATGTGACCCACGACCAGGGCGAAGCCCTGACCATGTCGGACCGGGTCGCCGTCTTCCATCAGGGTGAAATCCAGCAGATCGCACCGCCCCGCAGCCTGTACGAAGAGCCAAAGAACACCTTCGTCGCCAACTTCATCGGCGAGAACAACCGCCTCAATGGACGTCTGGTCAGTCAGGACGGCGACCGCTGTGTGGTCGAGCTGGAGCGCGGCGAGAAAGTCCACGCGCTGGCGATCAACGTCGGCCAGCCTGGCGGCCCGGTGACCCTGTCGATCCGTCCCGAGCGCATCAACCTCAATGGCCGCAGCGAGAGCTGCGCCAACCGTTTTTCCGGTCGTGTGGCCGAGTTCATCTATCTGGGCGACCACGTTCGCGTGCGTCTGGAAGTGGCCGGCAAGAACGACTTCTTCGTCAAACAGCCGATTGCCGAACTGGACCCCGGCCTGAGCGTGGGCGACGTAGTGCCCATCGGCTGGCAAGTCGAGCACGTCCGGGCGCTCGACCCCATGCAGCAAGTGCATTGATCTACCGACAAAAGCAATAACAGAGGCGACCTGATCGCCCATCCCAATCGCTTACCAACACTGCTCGTGGAGAAAAGAACCTATGTTGAAGTCTTTGAAGTTCACCGCCATCACGTTGGGCATGATGTGCGCGGCGCAGGCCATGGCTGCCACCGATCTTACCGTCATCTCCTTTGGCGGTGCCAACAAGGCCGCTCAGGAAAAAGCCTTCTACGCGCCTTGGGAAAAGGCTGGCAACGGCAAGATCATCGCCGGTGAGTACAACGGGGAAATGGCCAAGGTCAAAACCATGGTCGACACCAAGAGCGTTTCCTGGGACCTGGTAGAAGTCGAATCGCCGGAACTGGCGCGTGGTTGCGACGAAGACATGTTCGAAGAGCTGGACCCGAAACAGCTGGGCAATGCCGCTGACTTCGTGCCTGGCGCCATCACCACCTGCGGCGCGGGCTTCTTCGTCTGGTCCACCGTGCTGGCGTACAACGCTGACAAGGTCAGCACTGCACCCAGCGGCTGGGCCGATTTCTGGGACACCAAGAAATTCCCGGGCAAGCGCGGCCTGCGCAAAGGCGCCAAGTACACCCTGGAATTCGCCCTGATGGCCGACGGCGTTGCGCCGAAAGACGTCTACAAGGTATTGGCCAGCAAAGACGGCCAGGACCGCGCGTTCAAAAAGCTGGATGAGCTCAAGCCGAACATTCAGTGGTGGGAAGCCGGCGCACAGCCGCCGCAGTACCTCGCTTCCGGTGACGTGGTGATGAGCTCGGCCTACAACGGCCGGATCGCCGCCGTGCAGAAGGAAAGCAACCTCAAAGTCGTGTGGACTGGCGGCGTGTACGATTTCGACGCCTGGGCCATCCCGAAGGGCTCGAAAAACGCCGATGCCGCGAAGAAGTTCATCGCCTACATGCTGAGCCCCGAGCAGCAGAAGACCTACTCGCAGAACATCGCCTACGGCCCGGCCAACACCCAGGCGGTCAAGCTGCTGGACAAGGAAACCCTGCAGAACATGCCGACCACGCCTGAGAACATCAAGGATCAGGTGCAGATGGACGTGGCGTTCTGGACCGACAACGGCGAATCCCTCGAGCAGCGTTTCACTGCCTGGGCGGCCAAGTAATCCGTTTGCGTTGAGTCAGAACCGGGCGCTCCCTGAAGCGGGGAGCGCCCCCTCGTTGAAAGATTCCGGAGTTCTCTATGGCCATCGCCGTGCCCTTGACTGAAGGCGCCAGCCCCAACTTGAAGCAACGTCTCGCTCGCGCCGAGCGGGTCAACCGCTGGAAGGCCCAGGCATTGATCGCTCCGCTGGTGATTTTCCTGCTGTTGGTGTTTCTGGTGCCCATCGCTGCGCTGCTGTACAAGAGCGTCGGCAACCCGGAAGTCGTGACTGCGCTGCCGACCACTGTGGTCGAAGTGCAAAAGTGGGATGGTAAAGGGCTGCCGCCCGAGTCGGTCTACAAGGCAATGAGCCTGGACCTGGCCGAAACGCGGAAGAATTCCACGCTGGGCGATCTGTCCAAGCGTTTGAACATCGAACTGGCCGGATACCGCAGCCTGCTGAGCAAAACAGCACGCGCGCTGCCGTTCAAGACTGAGCCGGCCTCTTATAAAGAAGCGCTCGAAGCGCTGGACGAGCGTTGGGGCGACCCGGCCTACTGGCAGGCGGTGCGCCGCAATACCAGCAGCATCACCCCGTATTACCTGCTGGCGGCGGTCGACCATCGAATCGACGACCTCGGTGAAATCGCCCCGGCGACCCCGGACCAGGCGATCTATCTGGACATCTTCGCCCGCACGTTCTGGATGGGCTTGGTGATTACCGCGATCTGCCTGGTGCTGGCTTATCCGCTGGCCTACCTGCTGGCCAGCCTGCCCGCGCGGCAGAGCAATCTGCTGATGATTCTGGTGCTGCTGCCGTTCTGGACCTCGATTCTGGTGCGCGTGGCGGCCTGGATCGTGTTGTTGCAGTCCAGCGGGCTGATCAACAGTGCGTTGCTGGCGATGGGCATCATCGACAAGCCGCTGGAACTGGTCTTCAACCGCGTCGGCGTGTACATCTCGATGGTGCACATCATGCTGCCGTTCATGATCCTGCCGATCTACAGCGTGATGAAGAACATTTCCCCGACCTACATGCGCGCTGCGATTTCGCTGGGCTGCCACCCGTTTGCGAGCTTCTGGCGGGTGTACTTCCCGCAGACCTACGCCGGCATCGGGGCCGGCTGTCTGCTGGTGTTCATTCTGTCGATCGGCTACTACATCACCCCGGCGTTGCTGGGCAGCCCGAACGATCAGATGGTCAGCTATTTCGTCGCGTTCTACACCAACACCAGCATCAACTGGGGCATGGCCACCGCGCTCGGCGGGCTGCTGCTGTTGGCGACCATCGTGCTGTACCTGATTTATAGCTGGCTGGTCGGCGCCAGCCGCCTGCGTCTGAGCTGAGGAGCGTGACCATGCTGAACCCTTACACATCGCCGATCGAGCGCCTCTGGTATTACGCCTTGCGCATCATCTGCACCCTGGTGCTGCTGTTTCTGGTGCTCCCGGTACTGGTCATCGTGCCGCTGTCATTCAACTCCGGCAGCTTTCTGGTCTATCCGCTTCAGGGCTTCTCGTTGCAGTGGTATCAGGACTTCTTCAACTCCGCCGAGTGGATGCGCGCGCTGAAGAACAGCATGATCGTCGCCCCGGCCGCGACCCTGCTGGCGATGGGTTTCGGCACGCTGGCAGCGATCGGCCTGACCCGCGGCAACTTCCCTGGCAAGGCGCTGGTCATGGCCCTGGTGATTTCGCCGATGGTGGTGCCGGTGGTGATCGTCGGTGTCGCCAGCTACCTGTTCTTCGCGCCACTGGGACTGGGCAACAGCTACACCTCGCTGATTCTGGTCCATGCTGTGCTGGGCGTGCCGTTCGTGATCATCACCGTGTCGGCGACCTTGCAGGGCTTCAATCACAACCTGGTGCGTGCGGCTGCCAGCCTCGGTGCATCGCCGCTGACCGCGTTCCGGCGCGTGACCCTGCCACTGATTGCGCCGGGGGTGATTTCCGGCGCGCTGTTCGCCTTCGCGACCTCGTTCGACGAAGTGGTGGTCACGCTGTTCCTCGCCGGACCGGAACAGGCGACCCTGCCTCGGCAGATGTTCAGCGGCATTCGCGAAAACCTCAGCCCGACTATCGCCGCCGCTGCGACCCTGCTGATCGGCTTTTCGGTGGTCTTGCTGCTGGTGCTCGAATGGTTGCGCGGGCGCAGCGAAAAACTCAGAACGGCGCAGTGACTGCAAGCTGCAAGCTGCAAGCTGCAAGCTGCAAGCTACAAGCTAAAAGCAGAAGCAAATCAAAATGCTTGAAGCTTGAAGCTTGAAGCTTGAAGCTTGAAGCTTGAGGCTTGAGGCTTGAGGCTTGAGGCTTGAGGCTCGAAGCTTACCGCTCCGGGCGAAGCTTGGCGTACAATCCGCGCACCGTGATTCTGCTCAAACAGGTGCGTCATGCAGCCCTTCGTTATTGCCCCATCGATTCTTTCCGCTGACTTCGCCCGTCTGGGTGAGGAAGTCGACAACGTGCTGTCCAGCGGCGCCGACTTTGTCCACTTCGATGTCATGGACAATCACTACGTCCCGAACCTGACCATTGGTCCGATGGTGTGCAGCGCGCTGCGCAAATATGGCGTCACTGCACCGATTGACGTGCACCTGATGGTCAGCCCGGTGGATCGCATCATCGGCGACTTCATCGAGGCCGGTGCCACCTACATCACCTTTCACCCGGAAGCGACCCAGCACATCGACCGTTCGCTGCAGCTGATCCGCGAGGGTGGCTGCAAGGCGGGCCTGGTGTTCAACCCGGCTACGCCCTTGAACCTGCTCGAATACGTCATGGACAAGGTCGATATGATCCTGCTCATGAGCGTCAACCCAGGTTTTGGCGGGCAGAAGTTCATCCCCGGCACGCTCAACAAGCTGCGTGAAGCGCGCGCCCTGATCGATGCTTCCGGACGCGACATCCGCCTGGAAATCGACGGCGGCGTGAACGTCAACAATATCCGCGAAATCGCAGCGGCAGGTGCTGATACCTTCGTTGCCGGTTCAGCCATTTTCAATGCGCCGGACTACCGCGAAGTGATCGACGAGATGCGCACAGAACTGGCGTCATCCCGCGCATGAGCGGCTTCGAGCAGCTGTTTGCAGGCAAACTTCCCAAGCTGATCATGTTCGACCTGGACGGCACTCTGGTGGACTCGGTGCCCGATCTGGCCGTGGCGGTGGACACCATGCTCGCTGAGCTGGGGCGCCCGATCGCCGGGCTGGAATCGGTGCGGTCCTGGGTGGGCAACGGTGCGCCGGTGCTGGTACGCCGTGCGCTGGCCAACAACCTCGACCACAGTGGAGTCGATGACGCCCTGGCCGAGCAGGGCCTGGAAATCTTCATGCGCGCTTATGCGCAAAAGCATGAGTTCACCGTGGTCTATCCCGGCGTGCGTGAAACCCTCAAGTGGCTGCAGAAAATGGGTGTCGAAATGGCCCTCATCACCAACAAGCCGGAGCGCTTTGTCGCGCCGCTGCTGGACGAGATGAAGCTGGGACGTTTCTTTCGCTGGATCATCGGCGGTGACACCATGCCGCAGAAAAAGCCCGATCCTGCTGCACTTTTTTTCGTGATGAAAATGACCGGTGCGCCAGCCTCGCAATCGCTGTTCGTCGGCGACTCGCGCAGTGATGTGCAGGCGGCCAAGGCTGCCGGTGTGGCCTGCGTCGCGTTGAGCTATGGCTACAACCATGGGCGGCCGATTGCCGAGGAAAACCCGGCGATGGTGATTGATGATCTGCGCAGACTGATTCCCGGTTGCCTGGACATGGACGCTGAGATACTGTTGCCCGACATCAAACGTCCCTCCTCAAGAGAATCCATCGTGGTGGTCACTCGCAAACTCTGGATGAAAGTCATCAAGGCCCTGGCCCGCTGGCGTTGGCGCGCCTGACCTGATTCTGGCCGGCCTGCCGGCACGTTTGCCTACCTGACCGTTTTGTCCTCAAACCACGAGGTTGCTCATGAACCGTGAAGAATTCCTGCGTTTGGCCGCTGAAGGCTACAACCGCATCCCGCTTGCCCGCGAAACCCTGGCCGACTTCGACACACCGCTGTCGATCTACCTCAAGCTTGCCGATCAGCCTAACTCCTACTTGCTGGAGTCGGTTCAGGGCGGCGAGAAGTGGGGGCGTTATTCGATCATCGGCCTGCCATGCCGCACCGTGATGCGCGTGCATGGCCATCACGTCAGCGTGACCCATGATGGCGTCGAGATCGAAAGCCTGGATGTCGAAGACCCGCTGGACTTCGTCGAGACCTTCAAGGCGCGCTACAACGTGCCGACCATCGCCGGGCTGCCACGCTTCAACGGCGGGCTGGTGGGCTACTTTGGCTATGACTGTGTGCGCTATGTCGAGAAGCGTCTGGCCAACTGCCCGAACCCTGACCCGCTGGGCGTGCCGGATATCCTGTTGATGGTGTCTGACGCGGTCGTGGTGTTCGACAACCTGGCGGGCAAGATGCACGCCATCGTGCTGATCGATCCAGCGCAGCAGGACGCCTACGCAAGTGGCGTGGCGCAGCTCGATGACCTGATGCACAAGCTGCGTCAGCCGATCACGCCGCGCCGTGGCCTTGATCTGGACCGGCCTCCGGCGGCCGACCCGGTGTTTCGTTCCAGCTTTACCCAGGACGATTACGAGGCGGCAGTCGATACGATCAAGCAGTACATCCTCGCCGGCGACGTGATGCAGGTGGTCCCGTCACAGCGCATGTCCATCGATTTCAGCGCCGCGCCGATCGATCTGTATCGGGCGCTGCGCTGCTTCAACCCCACGCCTTACATGTATTTCTTCAACTTCGGCGACTTCCATGTCGTCGGCAGTTCGCCAGAAGTGCTGGTGCGGGTCGAGGACAATCTGATTACTGTGCGTCCGATCGCCGGTACTCGTCCTCGCGGCGCCACCGAAGAGGCGGATCGCGCGCTGGAAGAAGACCTGCTCTCCGATCACAAGGAAATCGCCGAACACCTGATGCTCATCGACCTTGGCCGCAACGATACCGGTCGGGTATCCGAGATTGGCACGGTCAAACTGACCGAGAAAATGGTCATCGAGCGTTATTCCAACGTGATGCACATTGTGTCCAACGTCACAGGCCAGTTGAAAAGCGGGCTTACGGCGATGGACGCGCTGCGCGCGATTCTGCCGGCGGGCACTTTGTCCGGTGCGCCGAAGATCCGCGCCATGGAAATCATCGACGAGCTGGAACCGGTCAAGCGCGGCGTCTACGGCGGCGCGGTGGGGTACATGGCCTGGAACGGCAACATGGACACGGCGATTGCGATCCGCACGGCGGTGATCAAGAACGGTGAACTGCATGTGCAGGCCGGTGGCGGCATTGTCGCCGACTCCGTGCCAGTGCTCGAATGGGAAGAAACCCTGAACAAACGCCGCGCCATGTTCCGCGCCGTAGCCCTGGCCTCGCAAACTGCCGAGGACTGAGAGGCTTGCTGCCCTGCGTCTCAAAGCGGACGCAGAGCATCGCACGATACTTGAGATTATCGTTCCTCACGCTCCAGCGTGGGAATGCCGTGGGTGACGCTCCGCGTCACAGATTTGCGCCGCGCCGCAGAGTCAGGACAGGACGCGGAGCGTCCAGAACGACATGCGACGCGGAGCGCCGCACGATAGTCAGGCTTGCTGCTCTGGTAATGAACGGTAGTTGGAGAGCTATCGTTCCTCACGCTCCAGCGTGGGAATGCCGTGGGTGACGCTCCGCGTCACAGATTTGCGCCGCGCCGCAGAGTCAGGACAGGACGCGGAGCGTCCAGAACGGCATGCGACGCGGAGCGTCGCACGATAGTCAGGCTTGCTGCTCTGGTAATGAACGGTAGTTGGAGAGCTATCGTTCCTCACGCTCCAGCGTGGGAATGCCGTGGGTGACGCTCCGCGTCACAGATCTTCGCCGCGCCGCAGTTCTCAGGACAGGACGCGGAGCGTCCAGAACGGCATGCGACGCGGAGCGTCGCACGATAGTGAGGCTTGCTGCTCTGGTAATGAACGGTAGTTGGAGAGCTATCGTTCCTCACGCTCCAGCGTGGGAATGCCGTGGGTGACGCTCCGCGTCACAGATCTGCGCCGCGCCGCAGCTCTCAGGACAGGGCGCGGAGCGTCCAGAACGGCATGCGACGCGGAGCGTCGCACGATAGTGAGCCTGTCCAGCGGGCAGTCTAGAAACTCAGACTCAACGCGACATTCACCCCTTGCTGGGTTACGTCGTCGTTCTTGCGCCAGTTGTAATTGCCGCGCAGTGTCAGGTCTTGAGTCAGCTTCTGGCTGACACCCAGCGTGGCCCGGTTCAAATCGCGTTGCGGCGTGTAGCCTTCTAGCGTGAAACCGACTGACTGGACACTGTTGAGCGCCATGGTCACGTCCTGCTGATCGGTCTCGAACTCCCTTTCATGGGCCACTTCGCCCCATGCCTGCGTGCTCGGTGTCACCTGGAATTTGCCCTGCACACCCACGCCTGCACGCCGCGATTTGCGCGTCTGGTCACTGAAGGTCAGCGCCGTTGAACGGTCGCCCTTTTCCGAGTAGCCGTCGACATCGATGTGCGCGTAATCGGCGCTGACGAAAGGCGACAGATGCCAGCGGCTGGTCGGGCCTGCGATGTCGAAACCGACTCGACCACTGACAGCCCACATTTCGCCGTCGGTATCACCTTTTTCCTGACCTTCGCTGACGCCCAGCGCGAACTTGCGCTCGGCATTTTCGTAATCCAGCTTGCCGCCCGACACCGCCAGATCACCCCACCAGTGGTTGGCCTGATACTGCAGGAACGCAGTGGCGATGTAGCTATTGAGTTTGTAGTCAGAGTCCCGTGGCCCTGCCTCAAGACTCTGGCGGTACGCACCGGCAACAACCCCTGTACGCCAGTATTCGGCAAACCGATAGCTGCCGCCGATGGTCAGGTTATAGCCTCTTCCGTCAGCATCAGCCGAGCTGTCCTGCGCGTCGAAGTCCATTTTCTGACCGCCTGCGGAAAGCATGCTCTGCCACTGCCCGACACCTTGCCAGTTGCCCCAGTCGCTGAGCCACTGGGCGCGAATTTCATCCTGATGCATACGCAGCGTGCCATTGGCCATTTCCGGCAGCAGAGAGATTTCCCAGGGTGCCGAAAGCAGCGAGTACGCGTAGTCGGCCAGCAACCTCTGTCCGGCCTCGGTCGGGTGCACGCGATCATTGAAGAACAGCCGGCTCGGATTCGGCGTCGCACTGGACCTGCCGTTGGTGGTGCTTTCCCGGCAGCTGTCGCCGCTGAAACAGGTAGTCACCAGATTCTCGTTGGGATCGAACCCGAAGCGTGCCGGTTGAGCGAGGATTTCATTGATCAGCAACGGAACATTCAGCGGAATGATCTGGGCATTGATCTGTGCCAGTCGGCTGACCAGTTGCTGATTGAAGCCCGCGCTGAGTGCGGACGTTGCCGAGGCCAGCGGCGAACCGCTCAAGGCTGGCGTTTTACCGATATCCGGCAGCAACCAGACCATGATGTAGCGCGCACCGGCCTGTTGCAGGGCTTGCGCGCTGTCAGCCAGTTGATTGGCAGCTTGCGCCGCGCTTCTGGCACTCAACACACGACCCTGCAGGAAGTCGTTGCCGCCTCCGGTCAGGTAATAAAGAGCGTTGGGGTCGGCGCGAAAACTGTTGGCCGGCAGATAACCGGTCCGGCTGCGCAGTAGCGTGCCCGTGTTCGGGTCGACGACGGTGGATTGCGAGTTGATCGAATCAAGAATCTGGTCAGTCCGATAGCCGCCGACAGCCCAGTTATTGCCATCGGGTGCGCCCAGCGCAGCATTGACCGGCGACGTCGAGGCCGCCAGATCTCCTGCCGGCACACCGAGCATCCTGCCGATCAGTGTCGACGAGTTCAGGTTGAACGCTTCGCCGCTGCCGTCCTGATAAGTGGGGCCGACACGATTGGTGAACCTGAGCGTCGAACCCCTGGGCCCGGCGGTGTCGGGAAACTGCCCGGCATCGGCCAGACTGTCACCGAACACCACCATGGTCGAATAGGGCGCAGCGGCAGCGGTGCCGCAGGCAAGCGATAACAGGCAGGCCGCGAAGGGCCAACGCCTTGATGTCTTGGTCATGAACGGATCCCGATTGTTTTTGTTTTGTACCAGAAACGTAGCAAGATTTTTCATGACTGCAAAGTTCGATGAACATTATCGCGCTGCGGCGGTGCTTTTTTGACCTCAGGCGGCCCTGTTGGTCACGATGGCGCTCAGGTAGTTGGCCAGGTCGTGCAGGTACACGAAGGGATGACCCTGGCGACTGCCGCCTGTACGGCTGACCTTCAAGTCGATGCGTCCTGCGTTGATCTTGCGCAGCAGATTCCTGTCGTTCGACAGGTGCGAAAAATAACGCTCTCTGACGGCGCTCAGCGAAGGGCACGGCGTGGCGAATTCTTTGCGAAGTTGATCCAGTATTTCGTTCATTCCATGACTCCCTGTGGTTTGCATGTGAGTACTCCCGAGATGGGGTGCAGACAAACAATACGATATGTAGCGCTTCGTGACAATACAGTTTGTATTTTAAATACAATTTGTATCTTTCGTCTCACAGGGAATCGATGTACCAGGACACTCGAGCAGTGCCGTTTTCCGGGTTGCGGGTCACGCTGATGCCTTCGGCCTCGCTGATCTGATCCATGATGCGCTCCCAGTGAGCCACCGACTCGCCAGGCTCCCTGATCAGCAGGACCTGATGCTCGATCTGCGCCTTGTCACTGGTGATAGCGTCCTGAATGCGCTGTGCCAAGGCCAGGTAAGCGTCATGTTGCGAGGTGTCGGGGAACTGCTTGAGCATGAGTGAACTCCTTTTTACTGTATGTGCATACAGTAATTGAGGGGTGTTTCTCACGCAAGCTACAAATGTTTCCTACACGGACACATGCCAGGGTTGAAACAGATGACATGAAAAAGCCCCGATTATCGGGGCTTGGGCGGGGCGTGCGGGGATTCAGAGACGCATGGTCATCTGCCTGATGACACCGATCAGCTTGCACTCCTCGGTCACCGCAAGTGTCGGATAGGCGGGGTTCAGCGGCTTGAGAAAGTAGCGTCCGGCGTCTTCGACCAGTTTTTTGAACGTGGCCTCGTTGCTTTCCGGCAGCTTGGCGATGACCAGCTTGCCGGCAGTGGGCTCGATTCCGGTGTCGACCAGAATCAACATGCCTTCGGGAATGCTCTGGCCTGCGGGTGCGGTCATCGAATCGCCACGGACCACCAGCCAGAAGGCTCTGCCCTTGGCTTTGTAGTCGCTGATCTCGAAGGTGTCCGAATAGCCGGCAGGGTAGGGCTCGACGGCTTCACTCCAGCCACCGGCCTCTACCCAGCTGATGACCGGATAGCGATAGAAACGCGAAGGCTGCACCGTGTGCTCCACGTTGTGCATGCCGGGTTCGCTGGTCGGGATGGAGGTGGTGAGAATCGGCAGGCCGAGCTCGGTCAGAAATCGATTGATGACCTCGATCTTCGGCTCACGCTTGCCATTCAGCCAATGCCCTACCGCGCCGGGCGTCACGCCCATCCGCTCAGCCATCTCTTCCTGGCTGATTTCCTGGGTTTCCATGACCTGTCTTGCGACTTCATACCATTTTCTGTTCATGCGTCGAATCATACAGGCTGTAGGGTGTTGAGCAATATACATAATGTAATGCTTCGTTGTGTCATAAAAATACAAAATGTATTGTAAGGCCTTGGTTCTGTGCAGCGAAAGACGCTGCGCAGCGTTTCGGAAAGGTCCTACAGGAGAGACACGATGATCGAGAAAATAGAAGCCGTGATGCAGCATTGGGGTGAACAGCGCATGCGCATTGGCCTGGGCGGCGGACTGAGCAGCCCGATGGCCGGGATCATGGAATGGGGCGCGTACATTCCGCGTCGCACACCCGGCTCGCGCGCGCTGGTGGGTAATGGCAGCGGCCTGGACTATATAAGCAGCGAAGTGGAGGCGGCCATTGCGCAGCTGTCGCGCAGCCCGGCAAAGAGCCGCGGGCCCGAACTGGCCCAGCTGGCGACATTGCGTTATGTCGAGTCGTTGCCGGTGCGCGAGCAGATGCGCCTGGTGGGCATTAATGAGGGCGCAGACCGCACCTATCGCAACTGGATCAACAAGCTTCACCAGCAAGTGCTGGTGATTCTCGCCGAGCGCAGCGCTTACAGAAGCAGCAACGCCGTCGTCGACAAGGCTGCACAAGGGTGAATGAAGACACGGTTTCACGCCGTTTATCCGGGTCGATTGCACAGCTGTGGCCGAACTCGTGCTGAACTCCGGTCAAACTCGACCCACCCCGAAACTGCCCCTTCCCAGGCTTTCCGGAGGGGGGTAAAAAGGTCCCACGATATGCGATTTGCGCCTCAGGGCAGCAGCCGGAAACAGGCTGATCAACAGCCACAACCGGTCACTCGCGACCCACCTCGAACCCCGCCTTGGCGGGGTTTGTTTTTTAAGATCCGGTCAACGTCCAGATCAGGTGTCGTCGCAAGCCTGGCCGACGCAGCATTGTTAAATGTGTTCAGCCCGGCCGCCTCAGTGCGGCCTTTTTTATTTCCGGAGTACCCATGGACCCAACCGACCTAGGCCCAGGCACAGCTACCTGGCTGGGCGGCACGGGCACAATTCTGCTTGGCGGCTTTTTATGGTTGCGCAAGTTTCTTTCCCGAGATGCAACAGACCGGGCGATGGACAACGCGGACATCGGCACGGTTCGTCGCCTCAATGAGCTGCTCGACTCCGAGCGCCAGGCGCGCAAGGAAGCTGAAGCGCGGGCTGATCAGTTCGCCAAGGAGCGCAACGAGCTCGCCGCAGCGGTTGGCCGGATGGAGGGCAAGATCGAAGCCCTCACCAGCCACATCGTTCAACTCACCGACAAGGTCACCACGCAAAGCGCCGAAATAGCCCGGCTGCGATCTCAACTCGGAGGTGCAAACGATGCACAGATGCGCAATTGATTTCATCGCTCGCCATTGGTGGCGGCGCCTGGAGGTCTGGCTGATTTCCGTGCTGCTGATCGCTGGCTGCCTGATGCTCGGTTTTCAGGCCGGGCAGTGGTCGGCGAATGCCGAGCATACGCAGCAGCTGGCCGAGGTTCGCAATGCCTACGACGCAGCGCTGGGTAAGCGCGACCGGCGCCTGGACAGGCTGGCCGAAACCACTACCCAGGCGGCGGACAGGGTCGAGAGTGCTGCATCGATTGCCAATCAGGCCGCTCACGCGGCCAGCCGTGCTGCAGACAAGGCTGATGAGGCGTTGTGCAAGGCTAACCAGTAGGCGTTTCCCACGCCGCAATCAACCTTCAACACACGCGGAACCCCTCATGAAGATAACCCCGATAGTTGCCCATTTGCAGGCGACCTGCCCCAGCTTTGCCGGGCGAATCAGTGCCGGTATCGACTGGGCTGCGGTCGCCCTCGGCGATCAGCTCGCTCACCCGTCGGCGTACGTGATTGCCACTGGCGATCAGTCCACCGCCAACGATTTGCAGAACGTCATTCGCCAGAACATCACCGACACGATCGATGTCGTGGTGGTGCTCGATGGCGGTGACAAGCGCGGGCAGGAAGCCAGTGAGCAACTGCATGCCCTGCGCGCCGAACTGTGGCGTGCACTGGTGGGCTGGAACCCGGATCACGATTACGACGCGATGCAGTACACCGGTGGCGCGCTGGTGCAGATCAGCGGCGACCGGGTGACGTATCGATTCGGCTTTGCAGCGCAGTTTCAACTGGGCCGCAATACCTCCGATCAGCCTGCCGAGACCTGGCACGAAGCATATCTGGATGGTTTGCCCGGGTTTACCGGCGCCACCCTCGAGATGGACTGCGTTGACCCCGCAGATCCGAATCTGAAATCCCCCGGCCCTGATGGCCGTATCGAAGCGAAGTTCACAGCAGAGGTAACCCCATGACTCAACGCATCACTGTAGTACCGGCCGAGGGCCGCACTGTGCCGGATCCGGAGGCGGGCGATTTGCTGCCCGTCGAAGGCCGGCAGGTGACCTTCAACGCCTGGTGGCAGCGTCGTCAGAACGACGGCGACATCACCCTTCAAACCGAGCAATCCACCACCACCCATCAAGCCTTCACGGCTTAACCAAGAGGAAGCCAAACAATGGCTATCAGCTTTAACAACATTCCATCCGATGTTCGCGTTCCGCTGTTTTATGCGGAGATGGACAACTCGGCCGCCAACAGCGCGTCGGCCAGCATGCGTCGACTGATCGTTGCGCAGGTCAACGACGATGTGTCCGGCCCCGAACTGGGTTCTCTGGTGCTGGTGCCGAGCGTGGCGCTGGCGAAAAACATCGGCGGTCAGGGCTCCATGCTGGCCGCCATGTATGAAACCTGGCGCAAGGCGGACCCCACCGGCGAAGTCTGGTGCCTGCCGCTGCTCAATACCGAAGGCGCCAAGGCCAGCGCGAAAGTCACCCTCACCGGGGCGGCGACCGAAGCCGGTCTGCTGAACCTGTATGTCGGCGGCATGCGAGTGCAGGCCACTGTCGTTAATGGCGCAACCGCTGCCCAGGCGGCCACGGCACTGTCGGTGAAAATCAATGCCACGCCTGACCTGCCGATCACCGCGGCTGTCGAAGCGGGTGTGCTGACCCTTTCCTGCAAATGGAGCGGGGCAAGCGGCAATGACATCCAGCTGGAATTCAATCGCCAGGGCAAGACCAATGGCGAAGTCATTCCTGCCGGCCTGACGGCGGCAGTCACCGCCATGACCGGTGGCGTGGGTACGCCTGATCAGCTCAAGGCACTGGCTGCGCTGGGCGATGAGCCGTTCGAGTTCATCTGCATGCCCTGGACCGACACCGCCACGCTGGATGCCTGGAAAGCGGCAATGGACGACAGCACCGGTCGCTGGAGCTGGGCCCGTCAACTGTACGGTCACGTTTACAGCGCCAAGCGCGGCACGGTCGGTACGCTGGTGGCCGCAGGTCAACTGCGCAACGACCAGCACATCACCCTTCAGGGTGTCGAAAACGGTGTGCCGCAACCGGTCTGGCTGCAAGCCGCTGCACTGGCTGCGCGTACGGCGGTGTTCATCTCTGCCGACGCCAGCCGTCCGACTCAGAGCGGCACCATGCCCGGTATCGATCCGGCGCCGGCCAGTCAGCGTTTCACCCTGACCGAGCGTGAGTCGCTGCTGCGTTACGGCATCGCCACGGCGTACTACGAAGGCGGTTACGTGCGCATTCAGCGTTCGATCACCACCTACCAGAAGAACGCTTACGGCCAGGCTGACAACTCGTACCTGGACAGCGAAACCATGCACCAGTCGGCGTTCATCATCCGTCGTCTGCAAGGCATCATCACCAGCAAGTACGGCCGCCACAAGCTGGCCAACGATGGCACGCGCTTCGGTGCCGGCCAGCCGATCATCACGCCGAGCACCATCCGTGGCGAGTTGATTGCGCAATACGCACGTCTTGAAGAAGAGGGTCATGTGGAGAACGCCGAAACGTTCGCCCAGCACCTGATTGTCGAGCGTGACGGCAATGACCCAAGCCGCGTGAACGTGATGTTCCCGCCTGACTACATCAACGGCCTGCGCGTGTTCGCGCTGCTCAACCAGTTCCGCTTGCAGTACGACGAAGCGGCATAAGCCTAACCAACCCTTTCAAGCCCGCCTCGTGCGGGTTTTTTCATTCTGGAGATAAACAACATGGGTCAGAAAGTTGCGGGTACCTGCTACATCAAAGTGGATGGCACCCAATTGACCATCAGCGGCGGCGGCGAAGCGCCTCTGATGAACATCAAGCGCGATACCGTCGTACCGGGCTACTACAAGGAAGTCGACAAGGCCGCGTGGCTGAAATTTACCGCCGTGCATACCGCAGATCTGCCGCTCAAGCTGCTCACCACCGGTGTGGACATGACCATCACCTGTGAGTTCAAGAACGGCAAGACCTACGTCCTGTCCGGCGCTTACCTGGTCGATGAGCCGAGCAGCAAGGCTGACGACGGCACCATCGAGCTGAAATTCGACGGCAATCAGGGGAGCTGGCAATGAGTGAAGTCATCGACCTGGCCAGCCCGATCGAAGCGCACGGCGAAACCCTTTCGCAACTGACCTTCCGGCGCCCTACGGCGCAGGAAGCGCGGGCCATCAAGGCCCTGCCGTACAGGATCGACAAGAACGAGGAAGTCTCCCTGGATCTGGACGTGGCGGCGAAGTACATCGCCGTCTGCGCCGGCATCCCGCCCTCGTCGGTCAATCAGATGGACCTGTGCGACATCAACACGCTGAGCTGGAAGGTTGCGAGTTTTTTCATGGCAGCGGCATCAGCAACCTCGAAGGACTGATCGCCGTCGTTTACGACCTCGCGTATTTCTGGAAGACCGATCCCGAACTGATGATGTCCAGGGAGCTGGACGTCATCACCGAGTCAATCTTGCAGACGCAACGCATCAACCAGATCCTGCAGGGGGAGTGATGGCAGACACTATCAAGACGCTGATTACCGGCGTCGACAAGCTGTCTCCAACGCTGGCAACCATCCGCAACAACGTTGAAGGCTTCGAGACCAGGCTTAAAGGCTCTGGTCTTGGGAACGTCGAAGTGGGCGAGATGATCAAGGGCAATGCTTTGGCAGAGCCCTTGATTGCCGGGGTAAAGGCAGCGATCGGTTTCGAAACTAGCATGGCCGGCGTGAAACGATCGGTCACCTTTGAAACACCGCAACAGTTCCAGCAGATGAGTTCCGACATTCTGGACCTCAGTGAGCGACTGCCGGAAAGCGCCAACGGTATCGCGGCGATTGTCGCCGCGGGTGCCAAGGCCAATGTACCGCGCGAAGAACTGACCGGGTTTGCCAGCGACGCCGTGAAAATGGGCGTCGCATTCGATCAGACAGCGGCCGAGTCGGGCGACATGATGGCCTCGTGGCGGTCATCGTTTCAGATGACTCAGCCGCAGGTCGCGGCGTTGTCCGAGAAGATCAACGTGCTCGGCGGCAACAACCTGGAAAAGAAAATCGCCACCATGGTCACTGCAATGGGCCCGCTCGGGCCGGTTGCGGGGATGGCCTCCGGGCAACTGGCGGCCATGGGCGCGACCCTGGCCAGCGTCGATGTGCCGGCCGATGTGGCCGCCAGCGGCATGAAGCGGTTCATGCAGTCGTTGACTGAAGGGGGCGCGGCGAAAGCCGGGGCGTTCGAGGCGTTGCAGCTCGACGTCAATCAGTTGACCCAAGGCATGCAGAGTGACCCGTCCGGGACCATCGAAAAGGTTCTGACGGCGGTTTCCAGTGTTGATCCCGGCAAACAGTCGGACGTCATCACGCAGCTGTTCGGTGCCGAATCGCTGGGCGCGATCACGCCACTGCTGGCCCACCTCGATGTGCTCAGGTCCAACCTGGCCAAGGTCGGGGAGGGCGTGCAAAACAGCGGCTCCATCGAGAAGGAGTTCGCAGACAACTCCCAGACCACGGCCACTGCCATCAAAGAGATGACCAACCGTGTCGATCGTCTGGGCATCAATATCGGCAGCATGTTTCTGCCGGCGATGAACGAAGCAATGGCCGTGATCGGGCCGATGATTTCTCAGGTCGCCGCGCTGGCGGCCGAACATCCAGAGGTGATCAAGGGCGTCGTGGGCGCCGCGATTGCTTTCGGCGTACTGCAAGTCGCCGTTCTCGCTGCGACGAGTGCCGCCGGGCTGCTGGCTGCGGTCATGGGCATGTCACCGTTGGGCCTGATCGTGCGCGGCCTCGCGCTGGCGGCAGGTTTCCTGATCGCCAACTGGTCGACCGTCGCACCTTATTTTCAGGCGGTCTGGGAGGCGATTCGCGGACCGGTGATGGCGCTGTGGGACGTGCTCAAGGCGGTCTTCGCCTGGTCGCCGCTGGGCATGATCGCAGCCAACTGGCAGCCACTGAGCGAATTCTTTGCTGCGCTGTGGGACGTGATCAGGGCGCTGGCCACGCCGGTTTTTGATTCTCTGCAGACGCTGTTTGCATGGTCGCCGCTGGGCATGGTCGTGGCCAACTGGCAGCCGCTGTCCGAATACCTGGCCGGCCTGTGGGAAACCATCAAGGCCGAGGCGCAACCGTTTACCGATGTGCTGGCCACGCTGTTCAGTTTTTCGCCGCTGGGCATGGTCATCGAGAACTGGCAGCCGATCAAAACCTGGTTCGCAGGTCTGTGGGCGGACATCAAGCCATTCATCGAGCCGATCATGAGCTGGTTTGGTGGCGACACGAATAAGACCGTCCTGCAGCGGGCGACCGAGAAGGCCAATCAGTTCGCGGAAGAGCAGCGGATACGCAACGCAGGGCCAGGCGGCGGGACCGGGGCGTTTCTGGCGGCCGGTGCCGTCGAGAACGTTCGCACGAATCAGCAGTTGCTCAATCAGGCCACTGGCGTGCCCTCGACCAGCCAATTGCTCGGCGTACCCACCCCGCTGGCCCCCGGCAGCCTGTTGTTGCAACAGGGCGCAGCCGGGGCCGGCCCGCGACTTGAAGGCGAGCTCAACATTCGCTTTGAAAACGCGCCGCCGGGCATGCGTGCCGGGCAAGTGCAAACCAACCAGCCGGGTTTGACGATATCGCCAAACGTCGGTTATCGAACCCTCGGCGCAGGAGCCGGATCATGAGTACATGGCGTGACAGCCTGCTGCCAGCGTCTTTCCGGGGCGTCGGTTTTTTCATTGAAAAAGCCGTCGTCCCGGCAGGCCGCAAGGGGCAGTTGCATGAGTTTCCACAACGCGACGAGCCTTATTTCGAGTCGCTGGGCAAACAGTCGAAAGTGCATACGCTGACGGGGTTCATTGTCGGTCCCGACTGTTTCGAACAGCGAGACAGACTGCTACAGGCACTGGAGCAGGAAGGTGCCGGCGAGCTGGTACATCCGTGGCTGGGTCGCGTGCAGGTCCAGGTCGGCGAATGTGGCGTCACACACAACCTGAGCGAAGGCGGGCTCGTCCGGCTGGACCTGAAATTCTATCCGGCCAACCCGCTCAAGTTTCCCGTGTCGACCCTCAATACGCGACGGCAGTTGCTGGGCGCGTCCGAGAGCCTGCTGGACTCGGCGCTCAGGCGCTACCGCTCGGTGATGGCCACAGTGGACGCGGTGCGTATCAATATTCAGGCGCTGCGCAGCACCCTGTCGGGTGTGTTCGCGACCATTCAGCGGCAGTTCACACCGTTCATGACGATCTATTCGGATGTCACCGCGCTGGTGCATTCGCTGGTCAATGCGCCGTTGACGGTCAGCACGCTGTTTACCACGTTCTTCGCCAGTTTCGACGGGGACAGTCGTCGAGCCAGAAGAGCGAACGGCACCAGCAGTATTGGCGGGGCGAGTACCGGGACAAGTGCCGGGTCAGGTTCCGGCAGCTCGACAGGGGGCGGCTCAGGCAGCGGTTCCGCAAGTGGCAGTAACGGCACCGCTGCGAGCAGCACGGCAGCAAGGTCCGGCAGCAATGGCGGCGTGTCCTCTGTTGAAACGGTCGATTACCGCTCGGTGATTTCCGAGGCCACGCAACAGGCGGAGGCGGTGTCCGGCATCAATCTGGTCAGCCAGAGCAGCGGGCTGGATACCGGCGTGACGGCTCAGGCCGCGGCCAATCTGGTTCAGGATGCCTTGTTGGTCAAGGTGGCGAAAATCGTCGCGAGCATGCCGGTTGCGACGACCGTCACGCCGCTCACGGTAGTGCCGTCGCTGGATCAGCAAGTGACGCAAGCGCTGCAACGCGTCGATGTGCCGGTTGCCGATGACGTCATCGAACTGCGTGACACGCTGAGTTCGGCGATCTGGGAAGCGTCGTTGAAAGCCGACCCCGAACATTACCTGGCGCTCAACACATTGCGTCAGGCGTTGATCAGGCACCTTAACGCGGTGGCGGCCTCCGGCGTACGTCTGGTGGACATGAAGGTCTCCGAGCCTTTGCCCGCGCTGGTGCTGGCCTATCGCCGATTCGGTGACGCCAGCCGGGCGCTGGAAATGGTGCAGCGCAATCGACTGGCCCATCCGGGCTTCGTGCCGCCCGGCACGCTGAAGATCGCTCAGGAGTGACCCATGATTGACCCTAACATTGTCACCCTGACCGTTGACCAGCACGACTATGCCGGCTGGAAGTCGGTGGAAATCTCTGCCGGGATCGAGCGTCAGGCGCGCAGCTTTGACGTGAGCATTACCTGGCAGTGGCCGGGCACTGAGATTTCGCATCCGATCACGCCCGGCGCAGCGTGCGAGGTGCGTATCGGCGGCGAGTTGATTCTGACCGGCTGGGTATTTGCCGCGCCGATCAGCTATGACGGCAAGCAAATCACGCTAAAGATTTCCGGACGCTCGAAAACCGCCGACCTCATCGACTGCTCGGCCATCAACAGGCCGAGTCAGTGGAAGGAGGTGGGGGTGTTGAAGATCGTTGAGGCGCTGGCTGCTCCCTATGGTTTGTCGGTGATCAGCGAAATACCGGAAACCTCGAAGATGGCCGATCACACCATCGAGCCTGCCGAAACCGTGTTCAAGTCCATTGACCGGTTGCTGACCCTGTTCCGGATTTTTTCCACCGATGACGAATACGGCAATGTGGTGCTGGCCAGGCCGGGTAGTCGCGGGCAGAGCGCAGACGCGCTCGAACTCGGCAAGAATGTGTTGAGCGCCGTCATCGCGCGGGACTTTTCCGGGCTTTTTTCCGAGTACCGGGTCATCGGTCAACAGACTGGTAATGACCAGACGTTCGGCAAGGAGTCGTCGGAGGTCTCGGCAGAAGTCACGGATGACCGGCATGACGATCCCGCGCATAAAAAGCGTCTTCGCGTACTGGTCGTTCATGAGGATGCGCCGATCACCCCCAAGCTCGCCCTGAGTCGCGCCAATTGGGAGCGCGGTCAGCGGGCCGGCAAGGCGCTGCTCACCACCTACAAGGTCCAGGGCTGGCGGCAGTCCAACGGGGCGCTCTGGCGGCACAACACCATGGTCCGGGTGATCGATCCGGTCATCGGTTTTACGAGCCGCAACATGCTGATTTCAGCCGTGACCTACTCGCTGAGTGACCAAGGCACGATCACCACACTGGTGGTCGGTCCGCCTGAAGGTTTCCAGGCCGAGCCAGGTGACCCCAACAAGCGCAGCAAGGTGCAGGTCAATCAGGATGCTTACTCCTGGCTGCTGCCCATCGACGAGGAAACAACCTCATGAGCTTACTCAATCGCATGCTGGTGCGCGGCACGGTGGTGCTCGCCAGGGCCAGCAGCAAAATGCAGGCGCTGCAAATGCGCCTCACCGCCGGAGAGGTCAAGGACGACATGGAGCACTTCGAACCCTATGGCTTTACCAGCAACCCGCTGGCCGGCGCCGAGGGCATTGCCGCGTTCATTGGTGGCGACCGGTCGCACGGTCTGCTGCTGGTGGTGGCCGACCGGCGCTATCGCCTCAAGGGTCTGGAGTCCGGCGAAGTGGCGATCTATACCGACGAGGGCGACAAGATTCACCTCAAGCGCGGCAAGGTCATCGACATTGAAACCGACACCCTGAACATCAAGGCAGCGGTGGCCGTGAACTTCGACACACCGCAGATCACCCAGACCGGAAAGATCGTGTCTCAGGGCGACCAGCTTGCCGCTGGCATCAGCCAGATCAGCCATCTGCATGGCAACGTGCAGGGCGGGAATGGCCAGAGCGGGCCGCCCGTTGGAGGTGCCGGATGATCATCGAAGGCTCTCTGCAGGCGTCCTTGCTGCGCTCGGTGGTCATCAGCCTGTTCACCTGGCGGCGTGCCGAAGCGGACGACCCGTTCGACGATGCCGAGCGCTATGGCTGGTGGGGCGACACCTACCCGGCACAGGCCAATGACCGCATCGGTTCCAGGCTGTGGCTGCTGCGCCGGGTCAGGCTGACTGCCCAGACCCAGCGCGATGCCGAGTTCTATGCCCGGGAAGCGCTCGACTGGCTGATCGAAGATGGCCAGGTCCAGCACATCAACATTCTTACCGAACAGGTTCAGAGCAACCGCCTGAACCTGGGCGTCGAGCTGGTCGTCTCGGACGGTCAGCTCGTGCGTTTCAACCCTTCTGAACAGTGGCAGGTGATTTATGCCGTTTGAAACACCTACGTTACCGGCGCTGATCAACCGAACCCAGGTCGACCTCGCCGACGAAGCGCTACGTCAGTCCGATGCTAGGGTATTGTCCCGCGCGCACAGCGGCGCGGCCTACGGGCTGTACGGCTATCAGGACTGGATCGCCGACCAGATTCTGCCGGACACCGCCGACGAGGAAACCCTCGAGCGGCAAGCCATCCTGCGCCTGAGGCAGCCGCGCAAAGTGGCACAGGCCGCTACCGGCACGGTGCGCTTCACCGCTGCAGCCGGCGCGGTGCTGGATGCGGACACTGTGCTGCAGTTCAGTGATGGACGCTTCTACCGCGTCACCAAAGGCGTCACCACGGTTGCGGGCAATAACACGACCACGGTCGAAGCGGTGGATGCCGGTGTTCTGGGTAATGCGGATGCCGGTCTGGTGATGACTGCCGTGCAACCGGTCGAAGGCATCGACAGCACCTTCACCGTCATTGCCGACGGCCTTTCCGGCGGTATAGCGCAGGAAAGTATCGAGTCGTTGCGTGCGCGTGTGGTGCGCTCCTACCGGGTCATCCCGCATGGCGGCAATCAGGATGATTACGTGACCTGGGCGCTGGAAGTGCCGGGCGTGACGCGCGCCTGGTGTGTGCGCCGGTTCATGGGGCCAGGGACGGTGGCGGTGTTCTTCATGCGTGACGACCAAGCCGATCCCATTCCTGACGCCGGGCAGCTCGCTGCGGTCGCTGCGTATATCGAGCCGCTGCGTCCGGTCACCGCAGATGTGTATGTGCTGGCGCCGGTGCAGAAACCGGTGGTCTACACCATCCGGCTCACCCCTGATACCTCCGCCGTGCGGGCGGCGGTCGAGGCGCAACTGTTGGACCTGCATAACCGTGAAGGCGGGCTGGGCGAAACCCTGTTGCTCACGCACATCGCCGAGGCCATCAGCCGCGCGACAGGCGAAACCGATCATGTGCTGGTTTCACCCGTGGCCAACGTTACTGCTGCGGCCAACCAGCTGCTCACGTTCGGGGGTATTCAATGGTCGTCATAAGAACCGCCGAACACTACGCCGGACAACTGCAGGCGCTGTTGCCACCCGGCCCCGCATGGGATCCGGAGCGGGTGCCGGAATTGCAGCAGGTGATTACCGGCCTGTCCCGCGAGTTCGCGCGCATCGATGGCCGCGCGTTCGACCTGCTCAACGAGATGGACCCCGCCACCGTCAGTGAGCTGGTCCCGGACTGGGAGCGGGTGATGAACCTGCCTGACCCGTGCCTGGGGCTCAAACCCTTGTTCGCAGACCGGCGCCTGTCGGTGCGCCAGCGGCTCGTGGCGACAGGAGGGCAGAACGCGGCGTTCTACATCGACATTGCCATCAGCCAGGGCTACCCCGATGCCACCGTGACCGAACACCGAGCGCCCCGTATGGGGCGTTCGCGTTTTGGCCAGGCGCACTTCGGCACCTGGAGCGCGCAATTCATGTGGACCCTGAACACCGGCGGGCGCCAGCGCCTGGGCCGACGCTTCGGGGCCAGCTACTGGGGAGAGCGGTTCGGGGTGAATCCCGGGCTCGCAATCGAATGTTTGATCCGTCGAGCAGCACCGGCGCACAGCGTCGAATTCGTAAACTTCAACTGAGGAACACAATGTGGATTATCCCAAGAGTGTGCCGGGCGTAGGCTTGGCAAGCGGCAAGTTTGTAGATGAAAACCCGGCGACCGGCACCCCTGGTTCGCTGATCCCGGCGCAGTGGGGCAACTCGGTGACGCAGGAGATCTTGAACGTGATCCTGGGGGCCGGTCTGGTGCCCAACGAGGAGGATGTCACCCAGTTGCATCGAGCCATTCTTGGCCTGGCAGCATCCGATTACAAAAAATCGGTGCGTTGCGCCACGACAGTCTCCATTGGGCTGAGCGGTTTGCAGACCATTGATGACGTCACACTGGTGGCCGGCGATCGGGTGCTGGTCAAGAATCAGGACACTGCGTCGCAGAACTGGATTTATGTCGCCGCGGCAGGCGCCTGGGCACGTGCGCAGGATGCGAACGAAAGCACCGAATGCACGCCGGGTCATATGGTGCCGGTGCAGGCCGGCACGAAAAACGCGGGCACTGTATGGCAGCTGGTCAATACGACAGTGCCGGTGCTGGGTACGACTGACCTTGCGTTCGAGCGTCTGCTGGGACGCAGTGGTGTGGCCGCGGGTGATTACACTCGGGTCAAGGTCAATAAATATGGGCAGGTGGAAGAGGGGAGTAACCCGACAACACTTAGCGGTAATGGTATTTCGGATGCGTACACCAAGGCTGAGGCCGACCTGCGCGATCTTCAGCGGCCGCTGCGCGATTCCATTACCTATGTGGGGCTGGCCAATAACAAGCCTGATGCGCCTTATATGCGCCGTGAGTCCGATGGCGCTCTGGTTGCCCTGCAACCGAGCCTGGGATTCACTCCGGTACAACAAGGAGGAGGTACCGGTCAGCTCGACAACAAGGTGAAGATCGGCTGGTCGAATAACGGCCTCAAGGCGATGGTCGATAATACTGACCTTGGCAATCTTTGGTACGCGACCAACTTTAATCCAGCCACCAAAGCTGACTGGGGCACTACGCTGGCGTCTTATAAGATTACTGACGCTTACACCAAGGCTGAGGTGTATGCCAAAAGCGAAGTGGATACGCGGTTGAGCAGCAAAGCATCAGCTGACAGCGTCACTAATGTGGGGCTGGCCAATGGAGATCTGACGCAGCCCTATATGCGGCGGGCTGCTGACTCTGTCATTAGCTGGCTTCAGACCAGGTTGGGTTACACGCCTGTCCAGCAAGGTACAGGCACAGGTCAATTCAATAACGTTGTGAAGATAGGCTGGTCGGATAACGGCCTCAAATTGACCGTGGACGCTACCGATTTAGGACGCGTTTGGTATGCGGCCAACTTTGATCCTAATGGCAAGGCCAACTGGGGTACCACGCTTGCTGCATACGGCATCACCGATGCTTACACCAAGGCCGAGACGGACGCTCGCGACGCACAACGAGCCTCCGCTGACTCTATATCTGTTCTCGGCTTTGCCGGTAATGACGTAAATCTGCCCTATATGCGCAGAGCCTCTGACGGTCAGGTCTATTACCTGCAACCGCGTCTTGGCTACACACCCGTCGAGCAGGGCGGCGGTGCCAACATGGCCGCTAACAAGGTTCGCCTTGGCTATAACGGTGCCGGTAGCTTGCGCCTTCAGGTCGACAGCTCTGACTTTGGCGACATGATCAACGATCAGAATTTGCCTGGAAAGGTTGCTGCACTGGGACTAGGCGGCATCGGCTCCTATGCATTTGCACGTGTCATCAACTCCCAGGGACAAGTCAATCAAGGAGGCACGGTATCCGGTACCAACCTGATCTATAGCTCCACAAACGGTAGCGATGGCGCCTCTAACAACTCCGGGCTTATCGGCGTAGGCACCTGGCGTGCACACGGCGCTTTTTCGGGCGGCGAACGCACACTCTTTCAACGAGTTGGATAAAGGTATTTATATGAACACAGTAATAAGTGCACGAAACCCTCGCTGGTCCGATCTGGCCCATACCTCTATCGTCCTGTCGGTGATTTTCGAGGAAACAAAGGATGTTTTCGGTGAGGTGCCTTTTGGTGCCTCTGCCCAAGATCCTGAGCCACACGGCGTAGACCTTTTCAACCGTGCAGTTGCAGGCGAGTTTGGTGAGATTCTCGAGCCCACCGAGCAGATGGTTCAGGCGCAAGTGATGTGCCAGCGTGGTACTTACTCGGCCGAGGTCACTGCGAAAATCAACGAATTGGTTGCCGATCTGGATATGTTGCAAGATGCCATAACATTGGATATGGCCACTGATGAGCAGCGTAAATCACTGCCTGCTGTAAAAGCCGAGCTCGACGCGCTGCGCCTGTATCGGGTGCAACTTGCTCAACTCGAGACACTGCCAGGCTATCCAATGTCGTTCGATTGGCCGGTGCCGCCTGCAACGCCATTTGTATACGTTAAGCCGTCTGAGGCACCGCCGTTGTCAATAGGCGTAAGTGAAGACGAACTGCCCAAGCCATAACGCCCCGCACTGACGGGGCGTTGTTTTATCCGCCGTTCAACTTGCTTTTACACAGGGGAAATTTATCGACTCAGGGGGCGGGTTAGTCCTGTAACCCCTATAGGAGGACCAATGCCTATCAACCAGCAACAACTACTGCTAATCCTCCCCAACGCCGGCTCTAAAGCCGGCGTTTTCGTTCCTGCTCTCAACATCGCCATGGCCCGTTACGCCATCGACACTCGCCTGCGTATCGCCGCGTTCATCGCTCAGATAGGGCATGAGTCCGGACAGCTTCGTTATGTGCGTGAGCTGGGCAGTGACAGCTACCTGGCGAAGTACGACACGGGCCAGTTGGCGCTGCGTCTGGGCAACACGCCAGAGGCAGATGGCGATGGCCAGCTGTATCGGGGCCGTGGGCTGATTCAGGTGACGGGGCGGACCAACTACGAGGCGTGCGGGGAGGCGCTCGGGCTGGACTTGCTTGCCCAGCCGCAACTGCTCGAACAACCCGACCACGCGGCTATGTCGGCGGCATGGTTCTGGGACCGGGCCAACCTCAATGCGCTGGCAGACAAGGGTGATTTTTTGATGATCACCCGCCGCATCAACGGCGGTACCAACGGCCTGGCGGATCGGCAGGCGCTTTACCAGCGGGCATTGGAGGTGCTGCCGTGAAAGTGCTGGATATGCGATGCCTGATCCTCGCATTCGTGCTGGGGTCAGGGCTGGGTACATGGGCCGCCTGGAAATGGCAGGCGGCCCGCTATGGCCTGCAACTGTCCGCGCAACAGCTGACTTGGCAGCGCGAGCGCGAGCAGGCGGCGCTCGCGGTCGTCGACTGGCAGAACGCCGAGCAGGCACAACGACGGGCGCTGGAAGTCCGTTTGCACACCAACGATACAACCATCCACAAGGAGTTGAGCGATGCACAGACTGCTCAGGCTCGTTTGCGTGATCGCCTGGCTACCGCTGATTTGCGCTTGTCAGTCCTCCTCGCCAACAGCCCCACCAACCGTGATGGCTTGCCAGCCGGCACCGATACCGGCGGCGTGGTTCATGGAAGCTCGCGAGGCGAACTTGACCCAGCGGCTGCTGGACGAATTGTCGCCATCACCGACTACGGCGATCAGGGATTGATCGCTTTGAAGGCCTGCCAAGCCTACGTGCGCGAGATTGCGCACTGATGTTCCTCTCGGCTCCCCACCCTCGGCCATCGTGCCCCTGCCTCAATCCCGCCTCCACAAGGAGGCGCGGCCCTCTTTTCAGCCTTTAACTGCTTTTCAATCGGCGCGGCCCGGTACATTCATATTGCACCGGCCGATTCGGTACGCTAATGTCCTGAAACGTACCGATGAGACCCCTTCCGTGACGACAGTCAGCAAGCTTTTGATGCGCGTTATCAAGGCTCACGCCCGTTGGCGTTGGCGCGCCTGACTATTTCCTTGCCGGCCCTGCCGGACCCGTACCTGTATGCCTTCGATTTTTTGATGCTTTTCTCCGTCCCCCGGCCTTGTGGCTGACGTGGGGATGCATGAGTGAAGCAGAATCCGGAAGGCCTGAATCAAGTCAGTAAATCAAAAGGTTGATAGCAAAATGCTGCTGATGATCGATAACTACGATTCGTTTACCTACAACGTCGTGCAGTACCTCGGTGAGCTAGGGGCAGACGTCAAAGTCATTCGCAATGACGAACTGAGCATCGCCGAGATCGAAGCCCTGAACCCGGAGCACATCGTGGTCTCGCCTGGCCCGTGCACGCCTAATGAAGCCGGCGTCTCGCTGGATGTGATCAAGCACTTCGCAGGCAAACTGCCGATTCTGGGCGTGTGCCTGGGGCATCAGTCCATCGGTCAGGCCTTTGGCGGCGACGTGGTGCGTGCGCGTCAGGTCATGCATGGCAAAACCAGCCCGGTCATTCACCAAGACGGCGGGGTGTTCGATGGCTTGAATCATCCGTTGGTGGTCACCCGCTACCACTCGCTGGTGGTCAAGCAGGATACGCTGCCCGACTGCCTGGAAGTGACGGCCTGGACTGCGCTGGAAGACGGTTCGGTCGATGAGATCATGGGCCTGCGCCACAAGACACTGAACGTCGAAGGGGTGCAGTTTCACCCCGAGTCGATCCTGACCGAGCAGGGCCACGAGCTGTTCGCCAATTTTCTCAAGCAGAGCGGCGGCCATCGTCAGGGCTAAGGATTTTTTATGAGTACCCCCATGGATATCAAAAGCGCGCTCAATCGCGTGGTCAACCAGCTGGACCTGACCACTGAAGAGATGAGCGATGTGATGCGCGAAATCATGACTGGCCAATGCACTGAAGCGCAGATCGGTGCGTTTCTGATGGGCATGCGCATGAAGAGCGAAACCATCGATGAAATCGTCGGTGCGGTTTCGGTGATGCGCGAGCTGGCCGGCAAGGTCGAACTGAAAACCCTGGATGGCGTGGTCGACATCGTGGGTACGGGCGGCGACGGCGCGAACATCTTCAACGTGTCGACCGCGTCTGCTTTCGTCATCGCAGCCGCAGGTTGCACCGTGGCCAAGCACGGTAATCGTGCTGTCTCGGGCAAAAGCGGCAGTGCCGATCTGCTCGAGGCCGCCGGGGTTTACCTGAACCTCACGCCTGTTCAGGTGGCGCGTTGCATCGACAGCGTGGGTATTGGCTTCATGTTCGCCCAGTCTCATCACACGGCCATGAAGCACACTGCCGGGCCGCGTCGCGAGCTGGGTCTGCGCACACTGTTCAATATGCTCGGCCCGCTGACCAATCCGGCCGGCGTCCGTCATCAGATCGTCGGCGTGTTCAACCAGGCGCTGTGCCGCCCGCTGGCCGAAGTGCTGCTGCGTCTGGGCAGCAAGCATGTGCTGGTGGTCCACTCGCAGGACGGCCTGGACGAATTCAGTCTGGCCGCACCGACCTTCGTCGCCGAGCTGAAAAACGGCGAAGTCACCGAGTACTGGGTACAGCCTGAAGACCTGGGCATCAAAAGCCAGAGCCTGTACGGCCTTGCCGTGGAAAGCCCCGCAGCTTCGCTGGAGCTGATCCGCGATGCGTTGGGACGTCGCAAGACCGAGAACGGTCAGAAAGCTGCGGAAATGATCGTGCTCAACGCCGGCGCCGCGCTTTATGCTGCAGATCACGCCACCAGCCTGAAAGAGGGCGTGGCCCTGGCGCACGATGCGCTGCACACTGGTCTTGCGCGGGAAAAACTGGAAGAGCTGGGTGCCTTCACGGCGGTATTCAAGCAGGAGAACGAAGCATGAGTGTGCCAACCGTACTGGAAAAGATCCTTGCCCGAAAGGCCGAGGAAGTCGCGGCTCGTCGTGCGATTGTGAGCCTGGCCGAGCTTGAACAACAGGCAGCCCGGGCCGACGCGCCACGTGGCTTTGCCAAGGCATTGATCACTCAGGCCAAGGCAAAGCAGCCTGCCGTTATCGCCGAGATCAAGAAGGCCTCGCCGAGCAAGGGTGTCATCCGCGAACACTTCCTGCCGGGCGAGATCGCCAGAAGTTATCAGGCCGGTGGCGCGACCTGTCTGTCGGTGCTGACCGACGTGGACTTCTTTCAGGGCGCCGATGCCTATCTGCAGGAGGCCCGCGCGGCGTGCAACCTGCCGGTGATCCGCAAGGATTTCATGATCGACCCCTATCAGGTGGTCGAAGCACGTGCTCTGGGCGCTGACTGCATTCTGCTGATCGTGTCGGCACTGGATGACGTGCAAATGGCTGAACTGGCTGCCGTTGCCAAGGGCCTGAAGCTGGATGTGCTGGTCGAGGTGCACGACGGCGACGAGCTGGAGCGCGCACTCAAGACGCTCGATACACCGCTGGTGGGCATCAACAATCGCAACCTTCATACCTTTGAAGTGAGCCTGGAAACCACGCTGGACTTGCTGCCGCGTATTCCGCGTGATCGCCTGGTCGTTACCGAAAGCGGCATTCTCAATCGTGCGGATGTCGAGCTGATGGAAATCAGCGATGTCTATTCGTTTCTGGTGGGGGAGGCCTTCATGCGTGCCGAGCACCCTGGTGCCGAGCTGCAGCGGTTGTTCTTCCCTGAGCGCAAGATGGCCGTAAGCACGTCGTCCAGCGACTGAGCGCATTGAGCTGAACACCCTTACGAGGTCCGACGTGCAAGACTCGATCATCGACATTTGTGTCGAACAAGGCCTGCAGGCCGAGCAGGATCTTCTCGCGTCGGTATGCTCCGGGGCGGCGGATCACGGGCTGCTGTTCTGGCGGCCTAACGATCGGGCGCTGGTCATGCCTCGGCGGATGAGTCGGTTACCCGGTTTTGCCGAGGCCAGCGAGACCCTGTCGGACAATGCGTGGCCTGTCCTATTGCGTGAAACCGGCGGCGAGCCAGTGCCGCAGTCGTCTGCCACGCTGAATATCGCGCTGGTCTACGCGCAACCGCCCACTGACGTTGATCGTGACCGCATAGAAACCGCCTACCTGCGATTGTGTCAGCCGATTCTCGATCTGTTGACCGGGTTGGGCGGGCAGGCTTCGCTGGGCGAGGTGGCGGGTGCATTCTGCGACGGCCGCTTCAACGTCAATCTCGATGGTCGCAAGATGGTTGGAACGGCTCAGCGCTGGCGTCAGAGTCAGGGCGGAACGCGTCCTGTAGTGCTGGCGCACGGTGCCTTGCTGCTGGAAAACGAGCGCGTTCAGATGGCGGCTGCGGTAAATCGCTTCAATGAGTTGTGCGAGCTTGAGCCGCGTGTTCAGGCCGAAAGCCACATTGCCCTGTACGAGGCGTTTTCTGGCGCTGATGTCCTGGAGCGTCTGGCGCAGGCTTACCGGAAGCTGCTCGCCGGGCTCTGAATAGCAGGGGCTCAGCGTGTCCCGTAGACCACCATGGTCTTTCCTTTGACGTTGACCAGGCTCTGTTCTTCAAGGGCCTTGAGCACACGTCCGACCATTTCCCTCGAACAGCCGACGATGCGTCCGATTTCCTGGCGGGTAATCTTGATCTGCATGCCGTCCGGGTGAGTCATTGCATCCGGCTGCTTGCACAGCTCGAGCAACGTGCGAGCCACTCGCCCGGTGACATCGAGAAACGCCAGATCACCGACCTTGCGCGTTGTATTGCGCAGGCGCTCGGCCATCTGGCTGCCGAGCGCATACAGAATTTCCGGCTCTTGCCTGGTCAGTTCGCGGAACGAGTCATAGGAAATCTCGGCTACTTCGCATTCGGTCTTGGCCCGCACCCAGGCGCTGCGCACGGACTCCTTGCCCGGTTGCTCGAACAGCCCCAGTTCGCCGAAGAAATCCCCGCTGTTGAGGTAGGCGACGATCATCTCCCGGCGCTCGTCATCCTCGATCACAACCGTGACTGAACCTTTGAGGATCAGAAACAACGACTCGGAGCGCTCACCAGCATTGATGATGTTGGTTTTCGCGGGGCAGCGGCGGCGTTCTGCATGGGACAGCAGCTTGTCCAGACTGTTTGCTTTGGGCGTAAAGGTTATTGCGACCATGCGAGACTTCCGAAATAAGGTGTATGGCCAAATGGCATACCTATAGGTATCGGCTGCGCCTTTATTCTCGCCAGCTTTTCCAGACGTGTAGGAAGCTATTTGCGAATATTCCTACGCATTTCCTACAAAAGGCATTTCTTCCGGGCAGCTTTTGGCCCTGTGATAAGCTGGCGACCCCTTTTTTACAGTGGAGTCTTGGCGATGAAGGCACGCATCCAATGGGCTGGCGAAGCCATGTTCCTCGGCGAATCCGGTAGTGGTCATGTGGTGGTAATGGATGGTCCGCCGGAAAGCGGTGGTCGCAATCTGGGCGTACGCCCGATGGAAATGGTCTTGATCGGTCTGGGTGGCTGCAGCAACTTCGACGTTGTGAGCATTTTGAAAAAGTCGCGCCAACCCGTGGAAAGCTGCGAGGCGTTTCTGGATGCCGAACGTGCCGATGAAGACCCGAAAGTGTTCACCAAAATCCATCTGCACTTCGTCGTCAAGGGACGAGGTTTGAAAGAGGCACAGGTCAAGCGGGCGATCGAACTGTCCGCAGAGAAGTATTGCTCGGCCTCGATCATGCTCGGCAACGCGGGTGTGAAGATCACTCACGATTATGAAATTGTCGAACTGGGCTGAACGCCAGACATCCAACGATCATAAAAACGGCGCACACTCTGGCAGACGGCTTCGGACGTCTGCATAATGCGCCACTTTTTACGGGCGCAGCATGTATTGGTTTTCTGCTGCCGGTCCGAACAGACAACCAAAATCGCCAACGCGAAGAGGTGTTAACCGTCCTACGCAGATGAGCCGGGCTCACCTGACGGGCATGCTTGATCACGCGGCTGGCGCCGCACCCATATAGAGAGTTTTTAACGGTGAAAAGCAAACTCAAGCTCCACGGGTTCAATAACCTGACAAAGACCTTGAGCTTCAACATTTATGACATCTGCTATGCGGAAACTCCGCAGGACCAGCAGGCGTACGTCGAGTACATCAACAATGAGTACGACGCAGAACGCCTGACGCGGATTCTGACCGATGTTGTCGATATCATTGGGGCCAACATCCTGAATATTGCGCGTCAGGATTACGATCCACAAGGTGCCAGTGTGACCATTCTGATCTCTGAGCAGCCGGTGACGCCTACCGAAAGCCAGATCGAAGAGTCGCCAGGTCCACTGCCGGAAACCATCCTGGCACACCTGGACAAGAGCCATATCACGGTCCACACCTACCCGGAAATTCATCCGGTTGACGGTATTGCCACGTTCCGCGTGGATATCGATGTGTCGACCTGTGGCGTTATTTCACCGCTCAAGGCGTTGAACTACCTGATCCATAAATTCGATTCGGATATCGTGACCGTCGATTATCGCGTGCGCGGCTTTACCCGTGACGTGGAAGGCAAGAAGCACTTCATCGACCACGAGATCAACTCGATCCAGAACTACCTGTCCGAAGACACGCGCAACGGTTACCAGATGACCGACGTGAACGTGTATCAGGAAAACCTGTTCCACACCAAGATGCTGCTCAAGCAGTTCGAACTGGACAACTACCTGTTTGGCGACGCCACCAGCAACTTGTCCCCCGAGCAGCGCGAGCAAGTGACCGCCAAGGTCAAACACGAAATGCTGGAAATCTTCTACGGCCGCAACGTAGCCGTATAAACCCGGATTCCGGACATTAAAAAGGCGCCTGATGCAGGCGCCTTTTTTATGGGCGTTGTATACGCATTGTCAGATGCGATAAGTCGACTTGGTCATGACCTTGGCCAGCACACTCATGCCGAACTTGACCGGTGCCGGGAAGCGAAAACCGCCTGCCTTCAGTGCGGACTCAGCGTGGTGTTCTTCATCACTGAGCATCTGTTGCAGGATAGCCCGGGACTTGCCGTCTTCGGTCGGCAGTTGCTCCAGGTGTTCAGCCAGGTGCTTGCAGACCTGATCTTCGGTCGCCGCGACGAAACCCAGGCTGACCCGGTCGCTGATAACACCGGCTATTGCGCCCATCCCGAACGACAGGCTGTAGAACAGCGGGTTCAGCACACTGGTATGGCTGCCAAGCTGATGAATGCGCTGTTCGCACCAGACCAGATGATCGATTTCTTCTTCAGCCGCATGCTCCATCGCCTTGCGCACCTTGGGCAGCTTTGCCGTCAGCGCCTGGCCCTGATAAAGCGCCTGGGCGCAGACTTCGCCGGTATGGTTGATGCGCATCAGACCCGCGACGTGGCGCGTGTCGACTTCGCTCATCTTGTGTTCAGGCTGAACAACGGCGGGGGAAGGGCGCTGCGAGTGCGCGCTGGACGGCAGCAAGGTGCGCATCGCGCTGTCGGCTTGCAGTAACAGACGGTCGAGGGGGGAATATTGACGTTCGGTAGCCATGGGCACCTCCGGAAGATCATGCGGGCAGTTTACCCCAATCGGCCGGAGCGGGCAGGGCTTGTATCATCCGACCAGCGCTGCTCATACGCGCTGGTCGGCCGGGAAGCCCGAAAACGCTGGCTCAGCCCGGTGGCCAGTTCATCTGACGCTGACCGAGTACGTGCATGTGAATGTGGTAGACGGTCTGACCGCCCAGCTCATTGCAGTTCATCACCACGCGGAAGCCTTCTTCGCAGCCCAGCTCGAGGGCCAGACGCTGCGCCGTGAACAGGATATGTCCGGCCAGGCCTTTGTCTTCCTCGGTCAGATCGTTCAGGGTGCGGATAGGCTTTTTCGGGATAACCAGAAAATGCACGGGTGCCTGTGGGGCGATGTCGTGAAAGGCCAGTACCTGATCATCTTCATAGATGATCTTCGCCGGGATTTCCCGATTGATGATCTTGGTAAACAAAGTGTCCACAGCCGTTTGCTCCTTGTCGGTTGATGGTCGTCACAGGGTATCGCTGTGCTTCAGCGCGTCCGAGTGTACTGAGCAAGACGCGGCTCGCCCAGCCGTTTGTCGGTCAGCGCGGGCAGTATTTCTTGTTGATGTAGCCGCTGATCTGACGAGCCAGCCAGCGTGAAACCAGGCGCGGGCTGAGCGTCCACAACCGGTTACTGAAACCTGGAGTGATCACCGCACGGTTTTTTGCCAGTGCGCGAACGGTATACAGCGCCACTTCTTCGGGACTCATCAGGTTATCCACATTGACCTGCAATTGCGCGGTGCGGAAAAAAGCCGTCTTTGTCGGGCCGGGGCACAGCACCGAGACCTTCACCCCGGCTTTCTTCACTTCCTCGCGCAGCCCTTCGGAAAAATGCAGCACATACGCCTTGCTTGCGTAGTAGGTGCTCATCCATGGCCCGGGCTGGAACGCCGCCACCGAGGCGATGTTGAGTATCTGGCCGCCGCCCTGAATGGCCATCAGATTGCCGACCGTGTGGCACAGGCGCGTCAGGGCCAGAATGTTCAGATCGATCAGGTCCTGCTCGGCGCTCCAGTCCTGAGCCAGAAAAGGTCCGCAGGTGCCGATGCCCGCAGCGTTGACCAGCAGATCAATCTGGTGGGCACCGTCTTCCAGCTCCAGCAGAAAGCCCGAGAGCCTCAGTGGCTCGCCCAGATCGCAGGCTCGAAACAGCACTTCCACGCCAAAACGCTGAGTCAACTCCAGTGCAATTGTTTCCAGCAGGTCGCGCTGGCGGGCGACCAGGATCAGGTTGCGACCGCGACGTGCCAGCGCTTCGGCCATCGCCAGGCCTATGCCGCTGGACGCGCCGGTGATCAGGGCGTAACGGGTCATGCATTTCTCCATTGAGCGTGTTGCGACCGGCAGTCAGCCGAACCGTGAGCAGTCTATTACTTGTCGCTTTGTTCTTCGGGCTCTATGTTGACATCCGCTGGCGCGGTCAAGGCACTGTCATGGCTTTCTTCGTCGTCATAGGGGAGGGATTGCTCGTATTCATCGGTCTGCAATTCCAGCTCATCGCGCAGCATGCCTCCGCCGCCAGCAGTGAGCCCGATCAGGACAATGGGGATGAGTAACACCCACAGAATGGCCAGGGTCTTCACACCTCTGGAGTTCGGTGGCGACGGCGGGCCGAAAGCGTTGGGGCCTTTTGTTCCGGGCAGCAGGACCATCAGAAACGGGAAGACGCTGCCTACGAACGGCACCATGGTCAGCAGCAGAAGCCAGCCCGACCAACCGAGATCGTGCAGCCGCTGAACGCCGATCTGCGCGCCGATGACCGCGAACACGACGAGCACCACCGCCATCAGCAGGCCGCCGGCGACCAGCGAACCGTTCATGACCAGCAGGCACACACCTACCAGCACCAGCGTTGCGGCGCTCAGGACCATGCTCCACGCCAGATAGCGCAAGCGCCCGATACGCCCGTTGATACTCAGCACCTTCAGCGTTGAATGACCGGGCTGATCGGCGCCAACCTGTGCCTTGGGCGGTGCGTAGGGCGATATTTCCAGATGCGCGGGTTTGGGGGAGGGCTGGCTGACCACCTCATCCAGACTCAGGCTGATTTCAATGTCCGGTTCGATACGTGCTTCGACGCCCGCATCGTTCAGCGCCTTCAGGTAGCGTTCCGCATCCTGGTAAGTGATCCCGCGCTTGAGCGCGACGGGTTGGCCGCTGAACAGCTTCTGCACTGCAGACGGTTCGCTTTTGAACAGCCCCGCCAGGTTGGCCTTTGCGGTGTCGAGCTCGACGCCTTCACGCACCTGCCCTTCAAATACAATCTTGAAGTGTGAATCGGCCATACGGGGCTTCCTTGTCTTAGTGAAGAACAGTGCCGGGCGCCTGTCTGAGACAGAGCGCCCTGTCGCGTTACTGATGAGGCCGGGTTACTCCTGGAATCAGAAGGGTTTGACGATAACCAGAATGACGATGGCGATCAGGATCAGTACCGGGATTTCATTGAACCAGCGATAAAACACATGGCTGCGGCCATTTTCACCACGGGCAAAGCGTTTCATCTGTGCGCCGCAGACGTGGTGATAGCCGATCAGCAGGACAACCAGTGCGAGCTTGGCGTGCATCCAGCCCTGACTGAAATAACCGCTGGGGTCGAAGCTGATCAGCCAGCCGCCGAAGACCAGCGTTGCGATCATTGCCGGGGTCATGATGCCACGGTACAGCTTGCGCTCCATGACGATGAAACGCTCGCGGCTGACCGTGTCCTCACTCATCGAGTGATAGACGAACAGTCTTGGCAGATAGAACAGGGCTGCAAACCAGCAGACCATCGAGATGACATGAAGCGCCTTTATCCATAGATAGAGCATTTTTGATTATTCCCAGGTTCACGGTGGCCGAATAGTAGTGTCTTGTGCGCCCATACGTCACGTTGTCGGTTGTCGCAGAGGCGATAGGCTCCTATTATCGACCGCTTTCCAGTTGTTTCGTTGAGGGCAGGTTATGGTCAAGGTCGGTATCGTCGGCGGCACGGGTTACACCGGGGTCGAGTTGCTGCGTCTGTTGGCACAGCATCCGCAGGCAGAAGTAGTGGTCATTACCTCGCGCTCGGAGGCCGGCATGCCAGTCGCCGACATGTATCCGAACCTGCGCGGGCACTACGACGGCCTCGCGTTCAGCGTGCCTGACGTGAAAACCCTGGGCGCCTGCGATGTGGTGTTCTTCGCCACGCCCCACGGTGTCGCTCATGCCCTGGCTGGCGAATTGCTCGCGGCAGGCACCAAAGTGATCGACCTGTCTGCCGACTTCCGTCTGCAGGATCCGGTCGAATGGGCCAAGTGGTACGGCCAGCCTCATGGCGCTCCGCAACTGTTGGAAGACGCGGTGTACGGGCTGCCGGAAGTCAACCGCGAACAGATCAAGAACGCGCGACTCATCGCCGTACCGGGTTGCTATCCGACCGCTACCCAGTTGGGTTTCCTGCCGCTGCTTGAAGCCGGTATTGCCGATAACACTCGTCTGATTGCCGACTGCAAATCTGGCGTGAGCGGTGCGGGCCGTGGTCTGAATATCGGTTCGCTGTACTCGGAAGCCAATGAAAGCTTCAAGGCCTACGCCGTGAAGGGTCACCGTCACCTGCCTGAAATCACCCAGGGGCTGCGTCGCGCTGCCGGTGGCGACATCGGCCTGACGTTCGTGCCACACCTGGTGCCGATGATTCGCGGCATTCACTCCACGCTCTATGCAACGGTCACTGATCGCTCGGTGGATCTGCAGGCACTGTTCGAGAAGCGCTACGCCGACGAGCCATTCGTGGATGTGATGCCAGCGGGCAGCCATCCCGAAACCCGCAGTGTGCGTGGCGCCAACGTGTGTCGCATCGCAGTGCATCGTCCGCAGGGCGGCGATCTGGTCGTCGTGCTTTCGGTGATCGACAATCTGGTCAAAGGTGCGTCGGGTCAGGCGGTGCAGAACATGAACATCCTGTTCGGCCTTGATGAGCGCTCCGGGTTGTCTCATGCGGGCATGATGCCGTAGGCAGTGTCGCCGTCCAGCAAATAGTTGACCGATTTTCTAGGAGAAGCGGATAATGCCGTCATTACGCATTACGACGGCTAACGCCGGGAGATATCAGACATGAGTGTCGAATCCTTCACGCCTACCGCTTTGGAGTTCACTCCAAATGCAGCGCACAAGGTGAAAACCCTGGTCGACGAAGAGGGCAATGATCGTCTCAAACTGCGTGTATTCGTTACAGGTGGCGGTTGCTCAGGTTTTCAGTACGGTTTTACTTTCGATGAAGATGTGGCAGACGATGACACCATCGTCGAGCGCGAGGGCGTAAGCCTGGTTGTCGATCCGATGAGCTTTCAGTATCTGGCCGGCGCAGAAGTCGATTATCAGGAAGGGCTTGAAGGGTCGCGATTCGTGATCAAGAACCCGAATGCCTCCACAACCTGTGGCTGTGGCTCCTCGTTCTCGATCTGATCGAAGCTTGCTGTAAACAAAAACGCCGCTCATTGAGCGGCGTTTTGCATTGCAGCAGGTGTCAGGCGGGGTAGATCGCGCCCAGAACGCGTCTGCCCTTGGCGCCGGTCACCGTCGGACGGTTGGCCGGAACGCCTTCGAGGCAGCAATGAGCCAGCCAGGCAAACGCCATCGCCTCAACCCAGTCAGGGTCTACGCCGAACTTCTCGGTGCTGCTGACCTCTGTGCCGGGCAACAGCTCTGCAAGGCGTTTCATCAGCGCCTTGTTATGCGCACCGCCACCACAGACCAGAAGCTCCCGGGTAATCGCTTGAGCCGATTGCAGGGATTCGGTGATCGTCAACGCTGTCAGTTCCAGCAGAGTGGCCTGTACATCTTCTGGAGCCAGCGTTGGCAACTGGAACAGATGGTGGTGAACCCAGCCCAGGTTGAATACTTCCCGGCCTGTACTCTTGGGGCCCTTGGTCAGGAAAAACTGATCGCTGAGCAGTTTCTTGAGCAGCGCAGAATCAACCTTGCCGCTTGCCGACCACGCGCCATCCTTGTCGTAGCTCTCGTGGCGCTGTGACTGTATCCATGCATCGAGCAGGACGTTACCGGGTCCGCAGTCGAAGCCTTCCACCGGGCGATCGGACTCGATCAGGCTCAGGTTGCTGAACCCGCCGATGTTCAACACGGCGCGATGATCCTTGTTGTCGTCGAACAGCGCTTCGTGGAAAGCTGGCACCAGAGGTGCGCCCTGGCCGCCTGCTGCGATATCGCGGCGGCGGAAGTCGCTGACCACGGTAATTTCAGTCAGCTCTGCCAGCAGCGCAGGGTTGCCGATCTGAATGCTGTAGCCGCGCGCAGGCTCATGACGAATAGTCTGGCCGTGGCTGCCGATGGCGCGAATCTGAGCGGGCACCATGTTTTGATCTTCCAGCAAGGTCTGCACGCCCTGTGCGACCAGCCTGCACCACTTTTGCTCCGCAATTGCAGCACGTGCAAGCTCATCCACACCGCTGGAGCAGAGCCCCAGCAGCTCGGCATACAGGTCTTCCGGCATGGGGATGTAGTGAGTGGCCAGAAGCCTTGATCGGTCATCCTGCTTCAAAAGGGCGATATCAATCCCATCGAGACTGCTGCCAGACATCACACCTATATAGAAGAAGTCCATGGATTACCTTTTATTCGAGGCCAGCGTGGTGGCTTTTTCCTGATCCATGCGTGCCATCAACGGCTGGCTTTGCTGCATGAACCGCTGTTTTTCGGATTTGGCGATCGGGTCCGCCATCGGAAGCTTCTGGCCCAGTGGGTCTACGTGAACGCCATTGACCTGAAATTCGTAGTGCAAGTGCGGGCCTGTGGACAGGCCGGTAGTTCCAATATAGCCGATAACCTGACCTTGCTTGACAGTGCCGCCGGTCTGTATGCCTTTGGCGAAGCCCTGCATGTGGCCATAGAGCGTGCGGTAGGTGTCACCGTGCTGAATGATGACGGTATTGCCGTATCCGCCACGGCGGCCGGCGAGCAGCACCTTGCCATCGCCGGTTGCCTTGATCGGCGTACCGCGTGGCGCTGCGTAGTCGACGCCTTTGTGGGCGCGGATCTTGTTGAGGATCGGGTGCTTGCGGCCCATCGAGAACATCGAGCTGATGCGGGCGAAGTCTACCGGGGTACGGATGAACGCCTTGCGCATGCTATTGCCGTCAGCCGTGTAGTAATTGGTATTGCCCTGCTTGTTGGTATAGCGAACGGCGGTGTAGGTCTTGCCCCGGTTAGTGAAGCGGGCGGACAGGATATTCCCTGTACCTACGCTCTTGCCGTTGACCACTTTCTGTTCGTATACCACATCGAATTCGTCACCCTTGCGGATGTCCTGCGCGAAGTCGATGTCGTAGCCGAAGATATTGGCCATGTCCATCGTCATGCTATGAGTCAGGCCGGCACGCTGCGCGGACTGCGACAGGGAGCTGTTGATCACGCCGTGTACGTAGGCGTTACGCACGTTGGGCTTACTGATCTCACGATTGAATGCGTAACCGCCAGTTGCTGTCTTCGACAGGCTGATGGACTCGACTTCGCTGAGCTTGGTATGCAATTGCTTGAGCTGGCCATCCGGCGTCAGCTCGAACTGCAGCGTCTGTCCATTCTGCAGCTTGCTGAACTGCTTGGCTTGCTTGTCGCTGGCCAGTACTTCATGAACGGTAGCTGCTGGCAGCCCGACCTTTTCAAACAGGGTCGACAGCGTGTCGCCCTTGCTGACGGTGACCTCCCTGTGGGCAGGATCTTTCGCAGCGGCTGGCGCGGGTTTTTCTGCCTGAGGCTGTGCACTGGCGGTGTCTTGAGCCTGATCGTCGGCATTGTCGATCTGGGCAAATGGCGATTCGGTGGTTTCAGGTGTGGCTTGAGTGGCTTGTTGAGCGTCTTGATCTTGTACGTCCTGATCCGGTGCCTCCAGATCAAGCGGAATGTTCGTTCGTTTGGCTTCGACATCGCTGGATGGAAAAACCAGGAGAGCCAGGCTCAACAATGCGGCGATGCCGCTTGCAGCGAGCAGGTGACTCTTCGGATAAAGCGGGGGCGCTTTAGGCGGTGTGTCTTTCATAGGTAATTTGACTTTGAAAAAGGTGAAATGGAAAAGATGAATGACATGATGAAGATGAAATAACTGTATAAAATATAACCAAAACCTGCTCGAAGCAACCCTTCCCGCGTATCAGTCACTGATTCGCAGGCAAACGCTGGGCAAAACTTGTAATTGGGCTCTGATCTTGTAAGGTTGGTTCCCTTTGAATTGGGGGCTGAAATGAAGTCGGTTGAAGAGCAGCTGGCGCTGATCAAGCGCGGTGCAGATGAACTCCTGGTCGAGGCCGAGCTGGTCGAGAAGCTGAAGCGTGGCCAGCCACTGCGTATCAAGGCCGGTTTCGACCCGACAGCACCCGATCTGCACCTTGGCCACACCGTGCTTATTAACAAGCTGCGGCAGTTCCAGGATCTGGGGCATCAGATCATCTTCCTGATCGGTGATTTCACCGGCATGATCGGCGACCCGAGCGGCAAAAGCGCCACGCGTCCGCCGCTCACCCGTGAGCAGGTGCTCGACTACGCCGAAACCTACAAGTCTCAGGTCTTCAAGATTCTCGATCCGGCCAAGACCGAAGTCGCGTTCAACTCGACCTGGATGGACCAGCTGAGTCCGGCTGACTTCATTCGCCTGTCTTCGCAGTACACGGTCGCGCGGATGCTCGAGCGTGACGATTTCGACAAGCGCTATAAAAGCAATCAGTCCATTGCCATTCACGAATTCCTTTATCCGCTGGTGCAGGGCTATGACTCCGTGGCCTTGAAGGCCGACGTCGAGCTGGGTGGCACCGATCAGAAATTCAATCTGCTGATGGGACGCGAGCTTCAGCGCGCTTATGGGCAGGAGCCGCAGTGCATTCTGACCATGCCGTTGCTGGAAGGCCTGGATGGCGTGAAGAAGATGTCCAAGTCGCTGGGCAACTACGTCGGCATTCAAGAAGCACCAGGCATTATGTATAGCAAGCTGGTGTCGATTCCTGATTCCCTGATGTGGCGCTACTTCGAGCTGTTGAGCTTCCGCTCGATGGAAGAGATCAACGGCCTGAAGGCTGACTGCGAAGCGGGTGCCAACCCTCGCGACATCAAGATCAAGCTGGCCGAAGAGCTGGTCGCTCGTTTCCATGGCGAGGAGGCTGCAGCCAATGCGCATCGTTCTGCGGGTAACCGTATGAAGGAAGGCGAGCTGCCGGATGATCTGCCGGAGATATCGGTGGCTGCTGCCGAGGACATGCCGATCTCTGCGGTCCTTAATAAAGCAGGCCTGGTAAAGAACGCTGCAGTCGCTCGTGATCTGCTGGCTTCTGGCGGTGTGCGTATAGATGGTGAGGTCGTGGATCGCAGCTTTGTATTCAAGCTGGGTGCGACCCATGTTTGCCAGGCCGGCAAGAAGGCTTTTGGGCGCGTTACGCTGGTTTCCGAAGAAAGTTCAAATTAACGGTTGACGCGCTCTGTGAGGTGTCTATAATTCGCCCCACTTCCGGCGCAGACGGAAACGAAAAAGCCTTGTAGATCAATAGGTTGCAAGGTTCTGGAGTGAAGAGTCAGCGAGGAAGAAGGTCGGGTCTGGATTGATCGACAACGGTGAGGAAAAAGAGTTTGACACGCGGTTGTAACGCTGTAGAATTCGCCTCCCGCTGATGAGCAACTCAAGAGTTGATCGCAGTGCAAGTGGTTGAAGTTGCAAAG